>DASWWL010000164.1:0-37802 GCA_036400975.1 Novosphingobium sp.
CATGCGTGATGCTGCCGGCCGTTCGCATAACAACTCACACGCATCCACGCCCGTACTGCCGGGCACATACCACTAGCGCCGGCCGCACTGCCCGTTCGCTGCTCTCTACCTCCAGGCGCACACCCGGCCTCGCCAGCGGGCGATCAAACGCGCCTGCGTTCCGGACCAGTTCGCTCCCGCATCAGGCCGGTTGCAGCGTGTCCAGATAGGGTGTGAGCTTGGGCACTTCGGCCAATGCGCGCAGCGCGTCGTTGAGGTGGGTGCAACCTTCCGGTCCACGCAGTTCTGCCAGTACCGCGTCACGGATATCCTCAAGCCGCGCGCCGATGAGCCGCTGGGCGTTCCCAACCGCGCCGGGGCATTCCGGAAATGGCAGGATGCGCGGTTCGGGCGAAAGCGTCAGCAGCTTATGCGTGGCGAAATCCGCCGTAGCCCGAAGACGATATTCATGGATGGCCGCGCGATGGCCGTCCATCCTGGGAGAGCTGTCCTGGAACGCGGAATCGATATGGATCAGCCCGGCAGCCTCATCGCGCACCACGTCGATGCGGCGGGCGCGACGGAAGCTGGCGCCCTCGATCACCGGGAAATCGTGCCAGCCTTCGGGATCGAGCGGATTGCGCAGCTCGCCCGCGTCGGCGCGTCCGACCGAACCGCGCGCCTGCGATATGTCGAGGCCGCTGTTGCCCGGCTTCAACCCCCAGCAGACGCCGGCGCGATCTTCAAGCTGACGGCGTTGCTGCGCCGGCACGCTGGCGGCAGCGCGTTCGAGCCAGTCCGGATCCCAATGCGACAAGCCCCAGGTAGAGACGAGCGAGGTTCCCGAAATGTCGTCGAGCAGCAGGTAGAGCGGCGCGCCTCCCTCAAGCAGGTCGGGCATCGCTTCGCGCACGAAGAGCCGCAGATGGCTGCCGCCCCGCTGGCCGACGAGCTTCTGCAGCCCTGCCGGCGCGGGATTGGCGGAGATCGCGGTGATCATGCGGTCGGCGGTAGTGAGCGCGACTTCCATCGACGCCTCGGCGCAAACCTTTCCGGGCTTGCCCGACACGCAGGTCAGGTAATCGCGCGCGCGGCCATGGAACAGGCGATCGCCCTCCCAGCCGTTCGGGAAGGATACGTCGATACTGGACGTCCGGCGGAGCGAATTCGCGGAACGAACCGGGGCCGGATTGGCGGTCTCGCCCGGAGGCGGAGGAAGGATTGCTATGGTCATGCTTCACTGTTTCCCCCACCGCGCCCGATTTCAAGCGGGTTCTGCAACCTTGACCAGCAGCTTGCCAACAAAGTCGTTGCCGCCGAACACGCCGCTGAATGCCGCCGGCGCGTTTTCCAGCCCCTCGACCACCGCTTCCGGGGCCTTGATCGCACCTTCGCGCAGCCAGCCGGCGATATCATCAAGCGCCTGCTTGCCGCCGACGAACGAGCCGGGAAAACCGCGCACTTCCAGCCCCTTGTTCATGATCGTGCGGAAGAAGCCCGGAAGGTGATCGGGGCCCGGCCCTTCCATGCCCAGACCGTAATAGGCGATGTAGCCGCAGACGGGCATGCGCGCGTTGCGGTTGAGCACCGGCAGTACGGCGAGGGTCACATCGCCGCCGACGTTGTCGATGTAACAATCGACACCCTTAGGAACCGCCGCCTTCAACTTTTCCGGATAATCCGCCGCCTTGTAGTCGACCGCCGCGTCGAAGCCGAGTTCGCACAACGCCGCGCACTTGGCCGGGCCGCCGGCAATGCCGACGACGGTAGCGCCAAGGGTCTTGGCGATCTGTCCCGCCAGCGAGCCGACCGCACCCGCCGCCGCCGAGATCAGGACCGTCTCGCCCGCCTTCACGCGGCCGATGCCGATCACGCAGGCATGCGCGGTCTGCCCCGGCATGCCGAGCGCGCCGAGCGAGGTCTGGACCGGCGCCACCATGGGGTCGAGCTTGCGCGGAGGGCCGCGATAATCCGACTGATCGGGCGCCACGACCGCGTATTCCCGCCAGCCGACGCGCCCCTCGACGATATCGCCCACTGCATAGTCGGGATGGTTCGACTTCACGACCTGCGCCACGGTGGGGCCGTACATCACCTCGCCCGGCTTCGTATGGACGATGCCGGTCAACAGCTTCTCGTCGATCGAGAAACGGATGAGGGGATCGAGCGCCAGCCACAGCGTCTTCACCAGCATCTCGCGGTCACCCGGCAGCGGGATCGGCACTTCTTCGATACGGAAGTTTACGGGAGTCGGATTGCCTCTGGCGTAGGAGGCGAGGACGACCTGCTTCATGTTCTGCGTCATCGAAGCCTATCCCAGCTTTCGGCCGGCGGTGACGCCGCCGTCAAGCGGCAGGCATACGCCGGTGATGTTGATGGCCATGTCGGAAACGAGGAACATCGCCGCCGCCGCCGCTTCGCCCGGATCGACCGCGCGGCCGAGCGGATGAGCCGAGCCGATGCGGGCAAGCTTCGCCTCGCGATTCTCGTCGTCCGGATTCTGGCCGGCATAATGTGTCAGCATGCCCGCCGGACAGACCGCATTGACGCGAATGTCCTGCGACGCCAGCTCGATCGCCAGCGCGCGGGTGAGCGAAGTGACCGCGCCCTTGGTCGCACCGTAGAGCGCACCGCCATAGCCGATCAGGCCGGCGATCGAGGCGGTGCTGACGATGGCGTAGCCGCCGCCGCCCTGTTTCTCGAACTGGCGCACCGCCGCCTGGCAGCCGTAGATCACGCCATGGACGTTGATATCCTCCACCTTGCGCATTTCGTCATGCGGCAGGTCGGTGATCGAGCGCGGCCCCTTCGGCCCCATCGATACGGTGACGCCTGCGTTGTTGTAGATGATGTCCAGCCGCCCGAAAGCTTCGACCGCCGCGGCCACCGCCGCATCGACCGAAGCGGGATCGGACACGTCGCAGCGCACCGCCTTCGCCCGGCCTTCCGGCCCCGCCAGCGCGACCGATTCCTCGGCGGCGGCGAGATTGATGTCGGCGGCGATCACTTTCGCGCCATGCTCCGTCCACAGCTTCACCGCCGCGCGGCCGACGCCCGAACCGGCGCCGGTTATCACCGCGACCTTGCCTTCCAGCATTCCCTGCATTGTCATCCCCCGATGTTGAGGCCGCTGAGCATCTGGAATTCGCGCAGCCCCTCGACCCCGCGTTCCCGGCCGATGCCGCTCATCTTGATGCCGCCGGCCGAAGCGCGAACGCTCATCAGCGCGCCATTCACGTTCACCATGCCGCTGCGCATGGCCTGGCCGACCTTGAGCGCGGCGGGCTTGTCCTTGCCATGAACATAACCCGAAAGACCGAACCGCGAATCGTTGGCCATCTCGACCGCGTGATCGAGATCGCGGTAGCCGATGATCCCCACGACCGGGCCGAAGATCTCCTCCTGCGCCGCCGGGTTGCTGTTGTCGGGCAAGTCGAGCAGCGTCGGCTCCCAGTAGTATCCTTTGGACAAGTGCCCGGGCCGCTTGCCGCCGAAGACCACGCGGCCGCCATGTTCGACCGCCGCCTGGGTGAAATGCTCGCAGCGCGCACGCTGGCTGGCGCTGATCACCGGGCCGGTCTGCGTCTCGGGATCGTTCGCCGGGCCGACCTTGATCCCGGCATAAAGCGCGGCGGTTTCCTCCAGGATCCGCGCCTTGCTCTCCTCTGGCACGAAGATACGCGTGCCGAGCACGCAGCCTTGCCCGGCATGCGAGGTGCAGATCTGCACGGCCGCAGCCGGAACCTTCTCGAGCGAATCCGGCATGAATATCTGCGCCGATTTCCCGCCAAGCTCCAGTACCACGCGCTTGAGCGTCGCCGCCGCCTGTTGCGCGACCTTGACGCCGACGACCGGGGAGCCGGTGAACGAAACCATGTCCACCGCGGGATCGGTCGTCATCAATTGCGCGCCTTCCAGCCCGGCCTCGGTGATGACGTTGAGCACGCCCGGCGGCAGCCCCGCTTCCTCGGCAGCCTCGGCGAAGATCATCGCGGAAAGCGGCGTCAGCGGATTGGGCCGGACGATCACGGTATCGCCCGCGATCAGCGCCGGCACCACCTTCCACAGCGCGGTGAAGAGCGGCACGTTGTAAGCTCCGATCGCCGAGACCACGCCCAGCGGCAGGTAACGCTTGAGGCTTTGCGTAACACCCATGCGCGTGACGCGTTCATGCAGCGGCACGGGGTTGTCCTCGAAATCGGGCAGGGTCAGGAAATAGTCCACGATCTCGCGCGCCTGGCGGACCGGCAAGTCCACTTGCGCCATCATCACCGACGATCCCACCGGACAGCCGGCCTCCAGCACGGCGAGTTCGCGCAGGCGTTCCGAACGGGCCTTCAACGCGTCGGCGAAGCGGTACATCGCCTCTGCCCGCTTCCCGACCGCCAGGTTACTCCAGCGACCGTCGTCGAAAGCCCGGCGCGCCGCCTGGATCGCCGCCGCCGACTGCGCCACCGAAAGGCCGGCAAGCTCGGCAACGACGGATTCGTCCGACGGATTTTCGACGATGAAGGTTTCGCCCTCGCCTTTCACGAAGGCGCCATCGATATAGCCGGCGTAGCTCAGCGTCCTTCTCCTACATATTCTAAATAACGAACTCTTGTTCTGATTGGAGACGTAGCGAAGAGCCCGAGGGGCGTCAATCCGCGACACCGCCGGCACCGGCCATGCCACCCGCCCATACATCGCCGGGTTGCCACGGCCGGTCGCCGTGCCTATGCGAATGGCAACTTCCGCTCCGCGCAACCGGAGACGAGACTCATGGGGATTTCCGTCATGGCCTACACCGATTTCCTGAAGCAGCAGTGCTACATCGACGGCAAGTGGTGCGATGCCGACTCCGGCAGGACGGTGGACGTGATCGATCCTGGCACCGGCAAGGTTCTGGGCACCGTGCCCGGCATGGGCGAAGTCGAAACTGCGCGCGCCATCGACGCCGCCGAAGCCGCCCTGCCCGCCTGGCGCGCCCGCACCGCCGGGGACCGCGCGAAAGTGCTGCGCAAGCTGTTCGATCTGATGATCGAGCATCAGGATGCGCTGGGTGAACTCCTGAGCCGCGAACAGGGCAAGCCCTTCGCCGAGGCGCGGGGCGAGATCGTCTATGGCGCGGGCTTCATCGAGTGGTTCGCCGAAGAGGGCAAGCGCGCCTATGGCGACGTGATCCCCAGCCATGCGCCCGACCGTCGCATCGTCGTGCTGAAGCAGCCGATCGGCGTCGTCGCCGCGATCACCCCCTGGAATTTCCCCAACGCGATGATCACGCGCAAGATCGGCCCCGCGCTTGCCGCCGGCTGCACCGTGGTCATCAAGCCCGCCTCCGCCACCCCCTATTCGGCACTGGCGATCGCCCGCCTTGCCGAACTCGCAGGCCTGCCGGCGGGTGTGGTCAATGTCGTCACCGGCAGCGCGCGCGCCATCGGCGGCGAGCTGACGCGCAATCCCAAAGTCCAGAAGGTGACCTTCACGGGATCGACCGAGATCGGCATCCAGCTTCTGCGCGAGAGCGCCGAGACGGTGAAGAAATGCTCGATGGAGCTGGGCGGCAACGCCCCCTTCATCGTGTTCGACGACGCGGACGTCGACGCCGCGATCGAAGGCGCGATGATCTCGAAATTCCGCAACAACGGCCAGACCTGCGTCTGCACCAACCGCTTCTACGTGCAGGACGGCGTCTATGACGAATTCGTCGGCAAGCTTGCCGCGCGAGTCAAGGCGATGAAGGTCGGCTACGGCATGGACGAAGGTGTAGACGCCGGCCCGCTGATCGATGAGGCGGCAGTCGAAAAGGTCGAGGAACACCTGCAGGACGCGCTGGCCGGCGGCGCCACGGTGCTTGCCGGCGGCGCGCGCAGCCCGCTTGGCGGCACGTTCTTCCAGCCCACCGTCGTCGCCAACGTCAAGGCCGACATGAAGCTCGCGCGCGAGGAGACGTTCGGCCCTCTGGCGGGCGTCATCCGCTTCAAGGACGAGGCGGAGGCCGTCCACCTCGCCAACGACACAGAATTCGGCCTCGCCAGCTATTTCTATGCCCGCGACCTTTCACGCGTATGGCGGGTAGCGGAGGCGCTGGAGGCAGGAATGGTCGGCATCAACACCGGGCTGATCTCAACCGAGGTTGCGCCCTTCGGCGGCGTCAAACAATCGGGCCTGGGCCGCGAAGGCTCCAAGTACGGCCTCGATGACTATCTCGAGATCAAGTACCTCTGCATGGGGATCTGAAGTGGCGGGGCCGGTCCTTCCACCGGAGCGCGAAGGCAGTCCCACTCCCGCCGACCTTACCGCCCGCCGCAAGAGCATAGCGGCCATGATCGCCGCGCAACAGGCCCCATTGGCCGTCACTCCGCAGCAAGCCGTTCTTGGCGGGATATCCGTACTGCGGTTCCGACCCGAAGGCGCGCACGAGGGCGCGCTTGTTCATTTCCATGGCGGCGGCTTCCGTGTCGGTTCGCCCCATGCCCAGGCGCCATATCATGCGGCGCTTGCCGAGGCATGTCGCGTGGAAATCATCGTTCCATGGTACCGGCTTGCACCCGAGCATCCCTTTCCCGCCGCCCTTGTCGATGCGTTGACCGTCGTTTCCGCCTTGCGCGGGACGATCGGGGAGGCGCCGCTGATTGTCGCGGGCGATTCCGCGGGTGGCGGGCTCGCCGCTGGCGTCGGCATCCTCGCGCAACACGGCGAACCGCGCATCGACGGGATATTGCTCCACTCGCCCTGGCTGGACCTGAGCGTTACCGCCCCCGCCTTTACCGACAACACCGCCTCGGATCCGCTGTTCTCTCAGACTTCGGCTGAAATCGCGGCGGAATCCTATCTGCAGGGCATAGACGCCCGGCACCCGTTGGCTTCGCCGCTCTTCGCCGGGATCGACAGGTTTCCGCCCAGCCTGATCACCGTCGGCACCGGCGAAGTGCTGCGTGACGATTCCATCCGCTTCCACGAGAAGCTTCGCGCCGCAGACATGACATCCGAGCTTCTCGCCATCGACGACATGGAACACTGCGCGGTAACACGTAGCATGGAGCTTGTCGGCGCAATCGAAACGTTTGCGCGATCCATCGCCTTCGTCGCTGCCGTGCGCAGCGGATAGGGCAGCGGGGCCTAAGACGGCCGCGTGGCGGGCTGACCACGCGGCCATCACAGAGTATCTATCAGAAGCTGGCGCGCGCGGTGATACGGATGTCACGACCGGCGAGCGGCGCGAAATCCTTCAGGAAGGACGCGTGACGGCGGGCATCGACATCGAATATGTTGTTGGCCGACAGCGCGAACGACAACGGCCGTTCATTGCCCCATGGGCGGAAGTTGATCTCGGCATTGACCAGCGTGAAGCTCTCTGTCGGCGTCTCGAACGAAGTCACCCGGTCCTGACCGTCGTTCCATTCGACCTCGGCTCTCACATCGAACTTCGTGCCGTTCAGACCGACGCCTCCCAGCAATCGCAAGGGCGGGATACGGGGAGCCGGCCCAACATCGACGATCTCGGCGCGAACATAGTCCGCCAGCCCATCGACGACGAGATTCATGCCGCCGATTTTCGCCAACGCCGCCGACCCCTGGACTTCAAAGCCGTAATATCGCGCCTTGGCCTGGTTGAACTGGTAGACAGGGAGGCCATCCTCGACGGCACCGGTCAGATCCTCGTAGATGAAGTTGGTGAACCAGTTGTAGAATACCGAGGCTTCCAGACTGTATCCCTCGCCCTTGCCGCGCAGGACGGCTTCGAGGCCCCATGATCTCTCGATCTTGAAATCGGGATCACCGACCTCGAAAGCCTGGGTCCCCGCATGCGGCCCATTGGCGAAAAGCTCCTCGGCCGAGGGCGCTCTCGCGGTGCGCGAAAGGTTGACGCCGAAGCGCCAGCTGTCGCCAAGACCATACGACGCACCCGCCGACGCCGAGAAAGTATCGAAAGCACGCCTTCCATCGAAGAACTGCGGCTGGTCGGGCGTCGGATCGCCGGTCAGCGTGGAATGTTCGTATCGAGCACCGCCTTCGAACTTCCAGGCGCCGTAATCGAGCTGCTGCAGCGTGAAGAAGCCGATCTGCTGCGTGGAGTTCCTGGGCAGGAATGCCTCATCGCCGACGACATTGAAGTCGCGCGAGAAATACTGGACCCCGCTCGCCCCTTTCCAGGCCCCACGATCCGCCTGAACCAGCTCGACACGTCCTTCGAGCCCCTTGTTGTAGAAGGCGGTGCCGATGCTGCCATCCTCCTCGAGTTCGAAATGGCGATAACTGGCGTAAGCGGCCCTCGCCCGGATCGTCTTCAGGAAGCCGCCGCCCGTCTCGACTTCAGCTCGAAGATCGACGCGATCCTGAGCAAGATCGAGACGCGGCGCCTCCTGCTCCTCGCCGGGACGTATCGCATAGCGAACGGGAACCCCGTAAAGGCTGTCATAGTGGCTATAGGAAACGCCAAGGCTTCCGCCATCGGTAATCAGCGCGGCGCCAACGCCGGCGGTCCAGGTCTTGCTCTGGGAGTTGGGCAGCTTGCCGCGCAAGGCCGCATTGTCTGCAAAGCTGACGCCTTCGGCCAGTTGATCGCCATCCTCAGTGCCAGCATTGGCAAGCGCGATCGCTCGCGCAGAAGGCGCCAGCACATAGTCGCCGACCCTCAGGTTCCCGGTCTTCTGATAACTGCCGTCGGCATGAATCACGAACTTGTCGCCGATCGGAACATCGATCGCTCCCGCACCCGAACGTTCGTTGGCGGCGGAACCGTATGTGCCGATCAGATCGACGTGAACCGGCTCGGTCGGAATCGTCCGGGGAATACGCTTGTCGATCACATTCACGACCCCGCCAATAGCCGAAGACCCGAACAGCAGCGTGGCTGGCCCGCGCAAGACCTCGATACGTTCGGCCAGCAAAGGGTTCACGACGACGGCATGATCGACGCTGGTGTTCGAGACGTCGATGGAGCCGATGCCATCGGTCAGGACGCGGACGCGCTCACCCTGAAGACCACGAAGCACAGGGCGCGAGGCGTTGGGACCGAACGAGGTCGATGAAACACCTGGATTGCGCTGGAGGGTTTCTCCGATCGTCGGCCGCAGCGCCTGCGTCAGTTGAGCGCCCTGGACTACCGAAACGCCCGACAGGACATCCTGCCGGTCCCGCTGGAATGGCGCGGTCACGACAATTTCGGACGAAGGCTGCGCGTGGATGTCGCTACGACCGCCATCCTCCCCGCCCGGCGCTTCGTCGGCCTTGGCCGGCACCGCCACGACAACGGCGGCAAAAACCGAACAGCTCGCAAACAAGGAGGAAAGTCTCATGACAGGCGTCCTTTCAGGATCGGCAGCGGCACCTTCATCAATCGGGTGCGCGGGATTCGGAGGGAGCCATAATCCGGGTCGCGCAATGATACAAGATATCATATCAGCACTGACGGCACTCATGCGGCCTGACAGGGGCCGCCTGTTCAGCGCATCAGATTGCCACCGTTCACCTGATAGACCTGCCCATTGATCCATTCGCCGTCCCGCGACAGCAGCATGGCCACCACGCCGGCAATGTCATCGACCCATCCGAGCCGCTTGTTCGGCGTTTGCGCCGCCAGTGCGGCGCGCATTTCCGGGCTCCAGCGGCCATTGGTCGCTTTCTCCGGCGTATCCGTCGGCCCCGGAGCCACGCAATTCGCCGTCACGCCATCACGCCCCCAGCACGCCGCAACATGGCGCATGAGTGCTTGCAGGCCCGCCTTGGCGCAAGCATAGGCCGGCCGCGTGGGGGAACCGAAGTCGGCCGCGCCCGAACTGGTATAAACGATCGCGCCAAGCCCACGCTGGAGAAAATGGGGCAGCACTGCGCGCGTACAGAGCAAATGACCGCGCAAGTTCACCGCGATCGTTCGGTCGAACACAGCAAGATCCTCGGCCAGAGCATCGCTGTCATCACGAACTACGCTTAAGTCGGCGGCGTTGACGTGCGCTCCCTCCAGGCCGCCGAAGCGATCCACGGCGACCGCCACCGCCCGATTCACCGATGCTTCGTCCGATATATCGACATCCACCGCGAACACATCCGCCCCTTCCGAGGCCAATTCCTTCGCCAGCGCTTCGGCTCCCGCGAAATTGATATCGGCAGCACAGACCCGAGCCCCTTCCGCAACAAGCCGCCTTACTGTCGCCGCGCCGATCCCGGTCGCCGATCCGAAAACGATAACGGTCCGCCCCTTCAACCTGTCCCGCATGACCTCTCCCTTCACGGCTCATGGGCCGACTCCAAGTGAGAAGGTGACGCAAAACCCCGACAGCCGGCAACCCGCGATTGCACCGGCACAACCCCCATCGGGCTGGCGATACGAACAAGAGCTGCAATGTCGAAAACTGGAGCGGGCGAAGGGATTCGAACCCTCGACCCCAACCTTGGCAAAGGCAGTAAAGACTCTAACCGTGACTTACGGTGACTTACGGCGACTGACAAATTGACGGACAGAAAAGTTGATTTTTCAATGGCTTAATGGTTAGATAGAGCTAGCTTCACTATGATGGTGGCTATCTCAATCTAACCATTACTTACGCTGGCGTGGCGACACGGTGGCGACATGGAAAAGTCGGCATGGCAACGGAGAAACTGACCAAGCGCCACATTGATGGCCTCAAGCCAGCCACCACGGCGTATCGCCACTACGACACCGAATTGAAGGGTTTCGGCGTTCAGGTTCTGCCCAGCGGCATCAAATCCTACATTGTCGAATATAGGCCCGATGGTGGAGGGCGCAACGTCGCCAAGAAGCGCATGACGCTTGGCCGCGTTGGCGAGCTTACCCCCGATCAGGCCCGAACCCTTGCCCGTGATCGACTGTCCGAAGTACGGCGCGGCACGGACCCGCTTTCAGACCGGCAGACAAAGCGCCGGGAAATGAAGCTGTCCGAGTTCATCGACCAGTGGGAAACGGATGCGCCGGTCAGCAAGCGCACGGGGCGACCGATGAAGGAGCTAACCCGTAGCTATATGCTAGCGCGGCTCAGACATCATGTTGTCCCGATCTTGGGCCGCAAGCGCGTCAGCGATGTGACCGTTGATGACATCAACGACATGATCCGGCGCATTGCCAAGGGCGAGACGGCAAAGGATGCCCCTTCCGTAAAGAAGCGCGGGCGGATCAAAGTGCGCGGCGGCGAAGGCGCAGCCCTGAAAGTCGCAAGTGACCTTTCCATCATCTTCAACTACGCCATCGAAAGGCGGCTCGTGCCGACGAACCCCGTCACCCATGCACGGAAACCCCGCGCCGGGAAGCGGCATGAGTTCCTGAGTGCTGCCGAGTTTACCCTTATCGGGCAGGCTTTGACGGAACTGGAAGCCGAGGGCTGCAACCCGGCTGGCATTGCCATCTTGCGGCTCATCCTACTGACCGGCGCACGACCGAGCGAAATTGAAGGCCTCACTTGGGCCGAGGTGGATTTCGATCATCAATGCCTCAGGCTGGCCCAAAGCAAGACCGGCTATTCAGTCCGCCCTTTGGCTTTGGCGGCGGTGAATATCCTTTCGGCAATTGAGCGCGGCGAGTCCCCTTTTGTGTTTCCGGCCACGCGAGGCGATGGCCATTTCACGAGCGCAAAGAAGATATGGAACCAAGCGCGGACAAAGGCAGGATTGCCGGGGCGTGTTCGCTATCACGCGCGCCATGCCATGGCGACATTTGCTCTGGCTGATGGGGTCGATGCCGTCTCGGTCGCAGCGATCTTGGGCCACAAGGGACCGCGCACCACGCTGGCGACTTACGCCCATGTTATCGACAAAAGCGCCGCCCATGCCGTCGAAGCAGTCGGCAGCAAGTTCGCAAATGCAATGCTGGTGACGGACGAGAAGGCGGATCGCGGAAGGGGCCACACATAGGCCACCTTGGTCGATTTTGCGATTCCTCGGTATATAAGGAAGGGTGGCAACGGCATCGCCCCCAAGAATGGAGGCGCACATGCACAAAGGCCGTAAATACAACCGGGATGAAGCAGCGCGGTTTTTACGGGCGAACGGCCTGCGAACGACGGCGGCGAGCCTCGCCACAATGGCCACTCGCGGCGGTGGGCCGCCATTTTTCAAAATCGGGAAGCACTGCTTCTACTGGCAGATCGACCTTGAAATGTGGGTCGAGCAGCGCAGCACCGGATTGCTGGATTCCACTTCCACCACTCAGGGGAAGCGCTTTGATGGCCTCTTTGAGCAGGATCAGGATTTGGAAGATTTCCCGTTCCGCACTGGCCACCCCGATTTCGATGAAGTCACGCGTCTCTTGTGCGAGGAAGCAACAATACAAGGCCAAATTGACGCCGCTGGCCCAAAATACGACCAACAGTTTATGTAATAAAAACAGATGTTTGACACCTATGACGGGTCTGGTTTGGTAGGTGTGGGAGAAATTGCTCTCCCTCTAACCTACTCAACATGGAGATTGTCATGGATGAACTGGAAAACACGCAGAACGACGGGTTCGTTCTGCTTCCCGCAGCCAGTGGCGGCGGTGCACTTGTTCGCAGGAGCCAGATTGCTGGCGCTCGCGCCAACGGGCGTGACGGTGCCATCGTCTACGCCAAATGCGGGCCGTCGATCTACACCACTGCAACCGTGTCGCAGCTCGGTCGGTTTCTCGACGCGGAGACAGCCGAAATTCGGCGCGACTGAGCAGCGCTAACTCAACCCTCTGTGCCGGTGGGGAAACCCATCGGCACAAGTCATATGTGAAGGATATTCCCGTGGAAGCTCGCAAGAATCCAAGCATTGAGCAGGTGGCACGGCGGCTCCGCCGCAGTCCACTTTCATGTCACGATCCCCGCATCAAAAATGACCCTTACTGGGCATTGCGGGCGCAGGGCTACCCGCACTCCTACGCTGTGCGAGCAATCCGCGATCAGCCACCTGTCTACAACGAACGAACAGTTGCCAATGATGTGCCCAACGATGACTACGAACCAGACGAGCTATTCTTCGTTCCCGGGTCGAAGGTGACCGAAACCGAAATCACCATTCGTCCCGTCCTTTCCGAAGCGGCAATTCTGGCCTTGAAGCCCCGTGAATCCGAATACACCGTCTGGGACAACGATGTGGGCCGATTTGGGGTCAGAGTGCGGCCATCGGGCCATATGACCTACATCGTCAACTACCGCATCCGTTACCAGAAGAAGCTTCACAAGCACACCATTGGAGGGATCGCAGAATTTTCGCTTGAACAGGCGAGAGACGTGGCGAGGAGCATTCGCCGTGACGCCCGCATGGGCATCGATCCTGTGATGCGGATACGCGATCAGGCCGAACGCCTATGAGCTGACAGCCTGAAGCAGTTCGAAAGCCTCGTCGCAATGACATTCGCACCATAATACGAGCGCACGCCTAAGCCCCCTTGAACGGCGACATGACGTCACCTATTTACGTGAACTTGTACCTTTACGTGAGTAGGTGATGTTATGGAATTTCGAGCCCCAGCCGCCGCCGCGCAGCAGAACGCCGCGACCATTGAGTACCTGACGAAGAGTTTGGATGACCCAGCAGCAGGGCAACGCCGCGTGGATGAGCTAATCACTGAACTCGGCAATGCAGTTTACACGCTGCCTGACTGGCACCCGATCTGGACCCTGCCGCCGATACCAGAGGGGCGCACCGTCAGCGGCCTGTCCGAGATACCAGCATATAACGGCCTCGATCACACGGAGATGTTCGTTCGTGGCTTCATTACCTGCCCATATTCAGAAGAAACGGCGGACAAGATCGTCGAGGCGGTGAACGAGGTGCCGGGGCTGTATGCGCGGCGTCTCGATGAACCACTCTACTCCGAGCAAGCCAATCCGGTCGTTGTCCAAGCCCTTGCAGTGGAACTTGAAGCCGATGGCACCATCAAGAGCCGCGACGCGCTTGCGTGGTTCGCGCAGCGGATGGTCAAAGACGCGCGGAGTCACCAAGTCGCTGAAACATGGTGGACGATGCGTTCGTATATCCTCGGGCGACCGCATGGCTCGCGCAGTTCGCTCATCGTGAACCAGCATGCCGGAAGCCACATGCGGAGGATTCTTGAGACGCTGAACGAGTCGGGCATGTTCGGCCCGGTCAAGGAATGGTCGCTCGATATGTTGTCGCAAAAGAAGCGCGATGCGATCAACGAGACGCTGCTTCGCGCTGCCGTCGAAAGCTGGAACAAAGAAGACGGAGACTTCACGTTCGAACTGCGCGGCGAAACGTGCAAAGCGTCTGTCAGAGACACGTGGAAGGACAACACCGAATTGTCCATCAGCGTTCAGATCGGAGCGGCGGACTTGTATATTTCCGGCTTCTATTATCCAAAAGACGACCGCACGACCTATACAGACCCAGTTGGCAAGCAGAAATTGGCTGAGAAGTTCATTTAGCAACGCTGTGAGTTGGCGGGGTCAGTGATGACCCAAGTCTACTGACTGACGTGCTCGGCGATGCTATGCAGGGTCATGATCGATAAACCGCTGAACCAAATTACAGAGGCCGACCTTTCTGCGCTGGTCGCAACGAAGCGGGCAGAGGGCAAGCGACTGGACTACAAACTCGCCCTGCCCGGAGGAAACGATAAAGAATCAAAGGAATTCTTGGCCGACGTGACTTCGTTTGCCAACACGGACGGCGGCGATTTGATTATCGGCATAAGGGATGACGACGGCATCGCGGCAGAGATAGTCGGCATAGCCTCTCACGGTCTGGATAACACGATTACCGCTATCGAGAACCGTGTTCGCGATGGCGTTGAACCGCGTCTTCCAAGCTTTCACCTTCACCCCATCCATCTCGCTAACGGCAACGTCGTACTTGTGCTTCGCATTGGTGCGAGCTTGGTTGCACCGCATCGAGTCAGCTATCGGAGCGAGAGCCGATTCAGTGCCCGCAACAGTCGAGGCAAATACCCGATGGACACAGGAGAGATACGTTTGGCATTTGCCGCCACCGATGAAATGCCAAGAAAGCTCCGCGATCTACATCGGGAAGCCATCGCAGCAGCTGACGGCACCGATTTTCCAGCACGTATGGGTGACAACCCTTTCGCCGTTCTTACCGTGGCACCCCTTGGCGTGCTACGATCCCAGCACGAAATCGAAGTGACGCGGGAAGTCGCGGTATTGCCGCCCGGCAACGGAATGAATCCTAGGTTCATTGTCGCGCTTGAAGGCATGATCGTTCACGCGCAAGACGGCGCCGAAGCGTGGGCTGTTACGCATCGGAAGGGATACATCGACTTCGCATGGGATATTGCGGCGCAAGCCGTCGAATACCCGAATCTCGTTCCTGGAGTGCTCTTCCAGAGGAATTTTGTGAACGCCGCCAACTTCGCTGCTGCACGCCTGATCGAGCGCGGAATGGAAGGACCATGGATCGTGATGGCAACGATCAAACAGGTTCGCGACTATGTCGTGGCTTGGCGGAGGCAAGACGATTTCGAAGCGCGAACGCAAGCAGCATGGCGAACAGATGCCTATCTCGGTGAAATTACAGCCGACGCGCTAAACCGAGAAACAATTGCGCCACTACTCGCCGCGTTTTGGCGCGTGTTTGGAGAAAACGAACCGCCGAATATCGGCGAGTAACGGCACGTCTTGGCCAAGTTCCCCCATGTTACCCCGACCGCATCCGATCAATCTGCGGCGAGGAACAGCTTCAAATAGAACACACGCGCGTGACCAAAAAAAGCTTCACCGCAATCTCCCGACCAAGCCCGCCCTCAGCCGCTCAGAGCGTTTTGCTACCATTCCGATGCATTGCTCTTCGGCCAAAAAAGCCACCTTTGGCTTCCAGCTCCGATTGAGGTGGTATGCGGATTGCAACAAAAGCCGGAATGGAATGGTATGCCTTGGTTGACCGTCGGACATCTGCCGGGCCTTCAATAGGCGCACATACGCGCAACCGTGAATGGCAGGAACGAAATGCTGTCCTTGGCACCCAGCCGGGCGCGAAATGACCCATGCCCGTCAAGGAATCACAGTTCAGGTTTCAGTCCGGGCCGCAGTATGACTCTTTGGCTAAATTGGGATGCTTGCATCCTTCGGGTGGTCTTACAGGTCGACGTCCCCGAGGCCTATAAAAGAGGAGAATCTGCCCCCCACTTAACCCAACCCGTTTTGCACAAAACACTCAGGACAGTGCGCAATAGCATGGCCCGATAAGCAAACTCATCCGATCATTTAGTGACATCCAAGGACATGGAAAATGTGGGGTGGGGTTCTTAGCGGAACTTCCACCCCACTTGCATTTCGCACCCCATTCGCACAACGTGCCGACGCCTCCGCGACACTCGGAGGCGGGGCGTGGAAACCCCAATCGCTAGAAGCTCGGTCGAAACTATCGGCCGGGTGGCATGCGCGCATGTCCAGCCGGTAACGGTAAAGGCGCATGCGCCTGCTCTAGCGATCAGGTTTCCAACATCCGGCTTAGGCCGTCGCCCCGAGTGGACATAAGGGCGACTGGAGTGCCGGGAACGATAGCAGCGGGTGCAGCCGCACCCACATCATTTGGAACACAGTCCCCCGCGTCACTGCTTGAAGGCGTGAATGCAGCTATCTGCCAGCATCTCGGCATACGGCACCTTGGCCATAAGTCCGCACTACTGGAGATTGGACAGCGCAATGCCTTCCCTGCCGGGACCGTTGATGCAACCTACTCACGGATCGCGAGCAACTGGCAACTCTGCCGCCAAGCTGGCATTGGCAGCCTGTCAGCCGCGAACTGGCGCTGGCGCGTCCCGCAGTTGGCCATTGCCGCGCACAACACCAGCCCGGAGGTCAGGCTAGAACGGGCCTTGATCGTCGCTTCTGAGCGGCTGGGCCGTTCGGATTGGTCAAATCAGGTGCCTGTGGCATCCGGGGTTGCTGGAGCGCAGGCAGAGCGCCGCCGCGCTATCGACCTTGTGCATCAGCGCGGCCCCGGACATTTTGAACTGGTCGAATTGAAGGTGGCCAGCGACACACCGCTTTATGCGGCATTCGAGATCATCGGTTATACCTGCATCTGGCTCTTGAGCAGGTTGGACCTATCCGCGCCCGACAATCCCCTTTTGACGGCACAGGCCATTGATGCCGTCGTTCTTGCGCCGACCGCGTTCTATGCGCCGTATCGGCTTGATGCCTTGCGCCTGCAATTGCACGACGACCTACAACGGCTGGGCCATGAACATGGCGTGGCGCTATCGTTTCGGTTTGAGGCTTTCCCCGACCACTTGGCAAATCCACCGTGGACGGATGAGCAATTGGCGCATCTTCTCGATTCCCGGAGCGCGATCTAACCATGCGTCTCCGCATCCATCATGGCGCAGCCCAAATCGGCGGCAACTGTATTGAACTAGCAAGCAGCGGGAAGACAATCCTACTCGACCTGGGCTTGCCATTGGACAGCGCCCCGAAGCTCCCGCCCGTAGCAGGGCTAGCCGAGGATGACGGGACGCTTCTGGGCGTGGTTCTCAGCCATCCTCACCTTGACCATTATGGCCTGTTGCCCGAACTGCGCGCCGATATTCCGGTCTGGCTGGGGCGAGGGGCGCAAAGGTTGCTGGACGCGGCAGCGCCCTTTGCACCCAATTCGGCTTTGCCGCAGGCAATCACCCCATACGAAGATCGAAAGCCATTCACGGTCGGGCCGTTCACAATCACGCCCTATCTGATGGACCATTCGGCCTACGACGCCTACGCCTTGCTTGTGGAGGCAGACGGCAAGCGGCTATTCTATACGGGCGACTTTCGCGGGCATGGCCGGAAGGCAAAGACGTTTGAGCGTTTCATCGCCAATCCTCCCTCTGACATCGACGTCATGTTGATGGAGGGCACAACCATCGGACGCGATGACCCCCCATCGACCGAGCAGGACGTAGAGGAGCAGACCGTCAGCCTCATGTGCGATTGCCCAAGCATGACGCTGGCTTGCTTCTCCGGCCAGAACATCGACCGCTTCGTGACATTCTTCCGGGCCTCGGTGCGGTCAGGCCGCACGTTCGTCATTGATGCCTACATGGCCAACTTGATCGTCGCCATTGCGCTCGATTCACTGCCCGACCCACGGACTAGCGACAGATTGCGCGTCTATCTCCCCCGCGCCCAGCGGCGACGCATCATCACCGACAAGCGGTTTGACTTGATCGACGAATATAAGGCGCAGCGGATTTACGCCGAGGAATTGCAGGCCAACCCACAACGCTACGCGATGATGTTTCGCACTTCGATGGCTGGCGATCTGGACGGCATGGACCTGCAAAGCGGTTGCCTTATCTACTCGCTATGGCCCGGCTACCTTGACCGCGACCGCACCGACCTGCGCGAATGGGCGGAGCAGAAAGGCATAGATTTCCATATCGTCCACAGTTCCGGCCACGCCTCCAGCGCAGACCTATACCGCATGGCGCAGGCCGTTGCGCCGCAGCGCCTCTTGCCGATACATACGGTCTACCCAGAGAGGTATGATTCACTTTCCGCCAACACGGAGATTGTAGCCAATGGGGAATGGGTGACGATTTGAATGCCGCCGAAAACTGCGGCGGTCAGAGGGGGCTTGACTGAATGACTGAGCATTTGACGCCCTCAGCCCTTCATTTGAAGGAAAATCTACGGGGTCGGATCGACAACCTCGCAATGTCACCGAGCTACGCGAACACGCTCATCCCGGTATTTGAAGCCCTGATGAATTCAATTCATTCGGTGCAAGAGCGGTTCGGAGACGAGTGGATTGAGAAAGCCAAGATCAGGCTGGAAATTGAGAATGACAGCGACGAGAATCCGCATTCGTTTGCAATCACTGACAATGGCGTCGGACTGAATGATGCCAACTTCGATTCCTTTCGGACGTACGATTCTCGCCTGAAATCAAAGAAGGGGGGAAAGGGTGTAGGCCGCCTAACGTGGCTTAAGGTTTTTGAATCCATCAACATCCTCAGCCGCTTTCAGGATGGTGCCGCGATTCAGCAAAGGTCTTTTGATTTCCTACTCGACAACGAAAAGGCATTTCAAAACTACCTGTTAAGACCGGCCACATCCGATGCTCAGGTGCAAACGCGCGTCCACCTCCAGACGCTGAAAGACGGCTATCGGTCGCACTGCCCCAAGAAGTTGGACACCATAACCCATCGCATCGCGGCGCACTTCCTGCCGTTCCTGATTGGTGGCCAATGTCCCGACATCATCGTGTCGTGCGGGTCGGAGAAAATCAGCCTTAAAGAAATCATAGAATCGCATACTCATAACCCGCAAAGCGCATCTTTCGAGGTGCCGGATGCGGATACGTTTACGGTCAGTCACCTACTTCTCAACAAAGCATTGGTCGAAAGCGGCACCGAGCATACAGTATATCTTGCTGCCCATAATCGGATTGTGACTGACCACGGAATTAACAATCAGACTGGCCTCGACACATCGTTCGATTTCGAGGGGGAGCAGGTATTTTACGTCGGCATCGTTTCAGGGACATTCCTAGACGAAAATGTCACACAGGAACGCAATAACTTCGACATTCCTAAGCCAACACTCCGGGCAATCACCAAAGCAGCCGAAGAGGCGGCTAAGATTTATCTGGCCGACCCCATAAACAGTCTCATTGACGCTAAAGCGCAAACGATTGAGCGGGTAGTCACCAACTTCCCACGGTACGCTTATCTTATCCGAGACAAGCGCGAATTCGCCCAGAAACTACCCCTGAACAGCAAAACGGAAGAGACCATCTTCCAAGCTATGTCGGTTTACGACTATCGGGAAACCCGTGACCTAAAACGTGACTTAGGCGCGCTTGCATCCTCGGATGATAACCCCGTTGAATCCGAAGCGTTTCAGGCCAAGCTCGACGACCTGATGCTGAGGGTCGGGGAACAAGAGCGGGCCTCTCTCAGTGAATATGTCAGCAAGCGGAAGCTCATAATTGATCTTCTCGAAAATCGGCTTGGCTTTGAGGATAAGGAAAAGCAGCGCCTCTATACCGAAGAGGCCGTCCACAAGGTCATCTGCCCTCTTCGGATAAATTCCGGCGATATTGAGTACGGGCAGCACAATCTTTGGCTGATCGATGACCGGCTCGCATATTATGACTTTTGGGCGTCGGACCAACAGATTCGGAAATATGCCAAATCCGCCGATTGCATCTCCAGACCTGACCTGATTCTATTCCAAGGCAGCAACCTGCTACACAGGGCTGGAACGAACCAGCCAGTCGTTATCGTCGAATTCAAACGCCCTGCGAGGGGAGAGTATGACGATGATGAGAACCCAGTGAAGCAGATTTACGACTACATTCGTGAACTACGGAACAATCGCATCACTGATAATGCCGGTCAGCTCATAACAGAAATTGGCGAAGATACGCCGTTCTTTTGCTATCTGGTCTGCGACATCACCCCAAAGCTCAAGGCCACACTTGAAGATTATGGCGTGACGCAAATGCTACCCGGAGGTCGCGGATATTTCGGGTTTAACGAGCCTCGTCGCGCATATGTCGAAGTTCTCCAGTATAGCCAGCTCGTGAAGGATGCACGGCTCCGCCATGAGGCATTCTTCAAGCAGCTTGGCATCAACTAGGCTTCATCGGCATGGAATTCACGCGCCAGCGCCTTGAGAAAGAGGGCTTTACCGGCTGGCTACCCTTCGCTGCCAAGCTCAACGATGTGAACCCGCAGGCTTGGCTTGCCGATGTGCTCGACCAGATCGGCAAGGGCCATCCCATCAACCGCATCGATGAACTGTTGCCTTGGAGTTGGTCCGCGTCACGGGCTTGACTCCTATTTGGATGGTGAGCGGCCGCCATCTGAATTAATCTGCCATAATGCGCACACACCTCGAATTTCGCTCAGTCGACCTGCTTGATGCTCATGACGATGGGGATATCCCACATGGAGAGGCAGTAGCGAAATTCTTGGCTGAAAAATTGCCTGGCCACGGATTCCAAATCGAAGGGATAGTTCCCGAAGATTGGGGGTGGTGCGTCAAGATAGCCCATGACGCTTTTCCGCTCTGGATCGGATGCGGTTTCTACCCCGAATTCGAAGATGGGCTATTGTGTTTCATCCATCCTTCGAAACCGCATGTGCGCAAATGGTTGAGGAGGATATCAACTGAGGAACCGGTCGCGCGCCTGGCAAACGCCCTTGAAGATATTCTGAGTAAAAACCCGAAAGTTCACGATTTGCGGTGGTGGACCGACGCAGAGGTGAAGAGAGGGTAATGGCTGAAATCGATCGATAGCCCTCTTCAACGGTCGTGGCCAGACGCTTACTCTCAAATCACCGCCTATGACTCTCTTTCTCGTGGCGACATGGTGGCGACACAGAATGAGGGCGCAAATCCGCCTCGCCCAGAAGGCGATTATCTCACTGATTTTTCTATGAAAACTGGAGCGGGCGAAGGGATTCGAACCCTCGACCCCAACCTTGGCAAGGTTGTGCTCTACCCCTGAGCTACGCCCGCTCTGACGTTCGCGGCCCGCGTCAAAGTGACGGGCGGGCCGGGGTGAGGCGCGCAACTAGCAAGGGTCCGGATGGGCCGCAAGGGGTAAAAGCAAGAATCTTCCCGGCTGCAGCCCAGAGCGCTTTCGGACTTCACAAATCCACGCCAAGGCCCACATTGTTCGGCAAATCGCAACATTGAACGGAGTATCCGCCTTGGCAAGCCTAGGCCTCAATATCGAGGAACAGAAAGCCGTCGATCGCTTCCGCAAGCAGGTGGTCGAACCCTCGATGACGAATCTCGTCATACTGGACTTCTGGGCCGAATGGTGCGGGCCATGTAAGGCTTTGACTCCGCTGCTGGAAAAGGTGGCGGCAGAGTATGCTGACAAGGGCGTTATCCTGGCCAAAGTCAACGTGGACGAGGAGCGCTTCATTGCCGAGCAGTTCCAAGTGCGTTCGATCCCGACCGTCTACGCCCTGTTCCAGGGGCAGCCGGTTGCGGACCTCACCAACGCACGCAGCGAATCACAATTGCGCAACGTCCTGGACCAGTTGCTCGCCAAGCTGCCGATCCAGCCAAGCGGGGCCGCGCCGCAGCAGGATCTGGCGCCGCTGCTCGCCATGGGCGAGGACGTGCTCGCGGCTGGCGATGGTGAGCGGGCGGCAGGCATTTTCTCGCAGATTATCGAGATGGCGCCCGACAATGCCGCCGCGCATGCTGGGCTGATCCGCGCACTGACGCTGGCGGGGCAAATCGGCGAAGCCGAAAGCGCGCTCGCATCCTTGCCGGCGGAGATCGCACAAGATGCCTCGATCGAGCGCGCACGCACAGCGCTCGATCTGGCCAAAGACAAGCCCGACGACAGCGAGCTGGCCACGCTGCGCGCCGCCGCCGCCGAACGGCCCACAGACATGGATGCACAGCTCGCTTTCGCCAACGCCGCATTCGCGGCGGGGGAACGCGACGCCGCCGCCGATACCTTGCTGCGCATGATCGCTGCCGAACGCGAATGGAACGAAGGCGCCGCCAAGGCCAAGCTGCTGCAAATATTCGAAGCGGTAGGCCTGGAAGATGCCTGGGTTTCGGCCACGCGACGGCGGCTCTCCACGATCCTGTTCGGCTAATCCGATGCCGGACGAGCCGACGCGCATATCGATCTTTCCGCTTTCCGGCGCGATGCTCTATCCGGGACTGCACTTGCCGCTGCACATCTTCGAACCACGCTACCGCGCAATGGTGAGCGACGCGCTAGCGCGCGATCGCCGCATCGGCATGATTCAGCCACAGCACCAGCATGAAGGGGCCCCGCTCTATACGGTCGGCTGCCTTGGCCGCATCGACGAAGTCGAGGCAATGGATGACGGCCGCTTCAACATAGTGCTGGAAGGAGAAGCGCGTTTCCGCCTGCTGCGTGAGCTGGAGGTATCGACGCCATTTCGCCAGATCGAGGCGGAATTGCTGGATAATCCTACCGACGAACATCTCGCCGCCGTCGAACGTGCAAGCTTCGAACGCGAGGCGAAGCGCTTTGCGGAAGCGCAAGGCTATCGCATCGAATGGGAAGCCGTAGCCCGACTAGACGATGTTTCGCTTATCAACGGAGTCGCCCAGATCGCACCATTCGACTCCGCCTCCAAGCAAGCGCTTCTCGAAGCGCCCGATCTCGCAACGCGTTGCGAGCTACTGGTCCAACTCATGCAATTCTTCGGCAGACGAGACAGCGACGACGATGCGGTAACGCTGCAATAAGAATGGCATGACCTCATGTGTCGGAATTTCCGAACGCCAGATGGACAGTGATCCTTGCCTGGGCCGGACTGGAACTGGAACTGAATCTGCACTCGGAACGCGGCGCGAAACCAGCGTATCGCAACAACGAACAGTCCGTTATCTCAAGCTGGAGGCGTCACGCACAGTCACGACAGCTTTCATCTGCCCATCCTGCGCCATGTCGAAGCTGAACTCACGCCTGCCTTCAGGAGTAAGCCTGACCCGCCAGAACAGCGTACCATCGCGTGAACGCCCATCGCGCCCGTTGGGATCGAGGGAAACTGCAGGCGACTGGCCCTTGCGCTTCTCGATAGCAGGGGGACGCGGCGGTCGAACGGCCAGCGCGCAGTCGGCGACCCGGGCCGCGAGCATATCCGGTTCGGCCGGCGGATCAGCCTCGCTGGTCGAGGCGCGGATCAACCACTTGTAGTCACCTTTCTCCTGCCGCTGCCAGACCGAAGCATATTCGCCCCGCCCGTCTACCGCGCTCCACGTGCCGGTGACGACCATCACTGTCCCGTCACAGCTCGAAGCGACGGCATAGGGTTGCCAGCGCGCCGACGTCGCAGGCTCGGTCTGGCGCTTCAGCCAAGCTTGCGCGAGAGGCAAGCCTGGAACCAGCATCACCGCATCCGGCGCTGCACTTTCACGCAGGGCCACCCATTGCCCCTTTTCGCGAGCATTGCGGGTAAGCGCCATTTCGGCGGCTATGACAGCGCTGGGGTTGGGATAGGCGCGACGGATCGAACTTTCACCAAGCCGCACGGACTGCGCCTGTGCCCCCGGCGTCGCCGTCAGGGCGAGAAGGAGGATAGCGGCGGCGAACCGCCTCAAATCGCATCCTCATCGAGCGCAATGCCCGCATTGCGATGCGCGGCGACGACAGTGTTGCGCAGAAGCACGGCGATCGTCATTGGCCCAACTCCGCCCGGCACCGGCGTGATCGCACCCGCAACCGGGCTGGCGCTGGCGAAATCGACATCGCCGACCAGCCTGGTCTTGCCTTCCTCGGCCGCCGGGACACGGTTGATGCCGACATCGACCACGGTCGCGCCGGGCTTGATCCAGTCCCCCTTGACCATTTCGGGCCGGCCGACGGCAGCGATGACGATGTCCGCGCGGCGGACCACTTCGGGCAAGTCCCGAGTGCGGCTGTGCGCGATCGTCACTGTACAGCTTTCCTGGAGCAGGAGCTGCGCCATCGGCTTGCCGACGATGTTCGAGCGCCCGATCACCACGGCGTCGAGCCCGGACAGGCTACCAAGACGATCCTTCAGAAGCATCAGGCAGCCGAGCGGCGTGCAAGGCACGAAACCCGGCTGTCCCACCGCAAGGCGACCAGCGCTGATGACATGGAAACCATCCACGTCCTTGTCGGGATTAATCGTGGCGATGACCTTCGCTTCGTCCATGTGCCCGGGCAGCGGTAACTGGACGAGAATACCATCGACTGCCGGATCGGCATTAAGCTGCTCGACCACGGCCAACAGATCGGCCTCTGGCGTATCGGCAGGCAGCTTGTGCTCGAAGCTGTTCATGCCGCAGGCCAGCGTCTGCTTGCCCTTGTTGCGGACATAGACCTGGCTTGCCGGATCCTCGCCCACCAGCACGACGGCGAGCCCTGCCTTGCGACCGGCGGCTTTCTCGAAGCCGGCCGCCACTTCGGCCACGCGTGAGCGCAGGCCTTCCGCAAAAGCCTTGCCGTCGATGATCAATGCTTGGGTCATAGTGTCGCGTAAGCCAGGTTCTTGAGGATGATCTGCAGGATGGTCAGGCCGATGATCAGCACCATCGGCGAAAGGTCGATCGCGCCGGTATCCGGCATGATCCGCCGAACCGGCTTGAGCACAGGTTCGAGGATCGCATTCACCGCGCGCCAGATAGCGGCGACGAAATCGTTGTGCATGTTCACGACGTTGAACGAGATGAGCAGGCTGAGCACGAATTGCACGATCACCAGCACGACGATGATCGAAATCAGATAACTGATAATGTCATACAGCGTCAGGAACAGCACCGTTCACCCCTTCTTGCGGCGGGAAATTCCGGCGCTGATAGCCGAGCGAGGGCAGTGGGGGCAAGCGGCGCGAAAGGTGCGGCCTCTATTGTCCCGCGCCGATGGTGCTGCGTTCGATATGCCAGTTCAGTTGCTCGGGCGTCGCGCCATCGACGTCGTTGACCCGGCGCAGGTACAGCGTGCCGCGCTCGGGCGCTTCTCCACCGAAACGCAGCGTCACCGGCGCTTCGTAGAACTGCGAACCCGCACCGGCATCGCCGCTGCCCTTATCGACTTCAAGGGTCGGCCGCTCCGGACGGTTGTAAGCCGCCTCCAGCGTCTTTGCCGTAACGCCGCTGCCCTTGCCCCAGGCCCGCGCGGCATTCGCCCAGTCGCGTTGGTGGAGCGCGCTGGCATAGAAGCGAAGCAAGCGCTCGGGGTTCCGATGGTCGGAGAGGGCAGCGGTATCGAGCGGAGCGACTGGAGCGGATCTGGAGGCGGCGGCGCTCGCGGTCGGGCCTGGTGCGATCGACACCGCAGGAGCAGGCTCACTCGGCCGCGCGTCGGGCTCGGCCGGTTTACGATCGCAAGCGGCGAGATGGATGGCCAGCGCGGAAAGCGCTGCCAGCGTCACGGTACGAGTCAACATGGGCGAAAAAGCGCGCCGCATCGCCGCTTGTTCCCTAGGCCAGATCAAGCGGCGCGGATCAAGGTGCCCGCACCACGCGAGGTGAAGAACTCCAGCAGCATCGCATGGGGCACGCGCCCGTCGAGCACCACCGCCGCCTCGCACCCCGCCTCAACCGCATGAACGCAGGTTTCCAGCTTGGGGATCATACCGCCCGAGATCGTCCCGTCCTGCTGCAGCCGCGCAATATCGACGGGCGTCAGGTCGGTCAGGAGGTTCTTGTCCTTGTCCAGCACTCCCGTGACATCGGTCAGAAGGAACAGTCGCGCAGCGCCCAGCGCGGCGGCGATAGCGCCGGCCATGGTGTCAGCGTTGATGTTGTAGGTCTCGCCATCCGCGCCAGGGGCGATCGGCGCGATCACCGGGATCATGCCGGCGGCGCAGATCGTCTCGATCACCGTGATATCGACCTTGTCGGGATCGCCTACGAACCCGAGATCCAGAACCTGTTCGATGTTGCTGTCCGGATCGCGAGTGGTACGCGACAGCTTGCGCGCGGTGACGAGCCCGCCGTCCTTGCCCGAAATGCCGATCGCGGTGCCGCCGGCGCCGGTGATCCAGCCGACCAGTTCCTTGTTGATCGCACCGGACAGGACCATCTCGGCAACTTCGGCGGTCGCCTTGTCGGTGACACGCAGGCCATCGACGAAGCGCGATTCGACGCCGAGCTTCTTCAGCATGGCGCCGATCTGCGGCCCACCGCCATGGACGACCACCGGGTTGATGCCCACTGCCTTCAGCAGCACCACGTCCTCGGCGAAGTCGCGCGCCAGTTCGGGGTCGCCCATCGCGTGGCCGCCGTATTTCACGACGAACGTGCGCCCGGCATAACGCTGCAGATAGGGCAGCGCCTCTATGAGGGTTTCTGCCTTGGCGAGCATCGCGGGATCATGGGAGTCGGCCATGCGCCGCATTTAGCCCGATGGCCGCGGAATCAAAGCCCTTTCGTATCGAGCCGCCGCCCGAACCACACCACCAGCCAGATGATCGCCGGCACCATGATCGCCGAAAGCATGACCTTGCCGAGCATCTGGCCCGCCATCAACGCGCCGATGGGACGGACACCATAGAACGAGACGGTGATGAAGATCAGCGTATCGACCACTTGCGAACACGCCGCCGCAGCGAATCCGCGCAGGCCCGTAAAGCGCCCGCTCCTGCCGCGCAGCCGGTCAAAAAGCCAGATGTTGAGCGTCAGCGACACGCCATAGGCGGCGATTCCCGCCGCCATCATCCGCCAGCTCTGCCCCAGGATGATCGGGAACGCCGCCTTCGCGGGCGGATACATGCCGGGATCTTCCGGCAGCTTCAGCACGAGCAGCGTCAGCAGGATCGCGCCGATCAGCGGGACAAAGCCCATACGCGCCATGTCGTCAGCCGTGGCCTTGCCATGCAACTCCGCAACGCCGCTGGCGATTCCCACCAGGATCAGGAACGGAAAGATGCCGGCCTCGACCGCCAGCGGCCCCAGTGCCACCTGCTTTGCGCCAAGGACCCCGGCAAGCGTCACCATACCGCCATAGAACAACGAGAAGAGCAGGAGCGAAGGGGCGTTGCGGTGCGCGGCGGTGGCCATGGCCGCAAGGCTAGCGGCGACGGCGTCAAATTGCACTAGGCGCAATGCCGGGTCGCGGTTACGCTACCTTTCCAGGCAGCGCGAGGGGAAGAAGCGCCGATGCATGTCGCCTACAGCCTGCTGGGCATCCTCCTGATCCTTTGCCTGGCGCTGCTGCTTTCCGCTGACCGCAAGGCGATCCGCCCACGCGTCGTCCTCGCCGCGCTTGGGCTGCAAGCGGCGCTCGCGGCGCTGGTGCTCTATTTCCCGCCGGGCAACCGCCTGCTGCTGGCAGTATCGGCGGGAGTAGCGGACCTCCTGTCCTATGCCCAGACAGGCACCGAGTTCGTCTTCGGTCCGCTGGCCCGGCCCGAGATCGGCGGCGCCAGCTTCGCCATCGCGGCACTGCCGGCAATCGTGTTCTTCGCGGCGCTGATCTCGATCCTCTACTACCTCGGCGTGATGCGGCTGGTGATCCGCTGGATCGGCGGAGGACTTGAGAAGGTGACCGGGATCAGCCGGATCGAGAGCCTGTGCGCCGCCTCCAACATCTTCGTCGGGCAAAGCGAATCCCCGCTCGTTATCCGCCCTTACATCGCTGCACTTACCCCCGCCCAACTCTTCTGCGTGATGACCGTGGGCATGGCAGGCGTCGCTGGCACGATCCTGGCCGCCTATGCCAGCATGGGCATCCGTATCGACTATCTGGTCGCCGCTGCGTTCATGTCGGCGCCGGGCGGCATCGCCATGGCCAAGATGGTCATGCCCGATCCGCGCGACGTGGTGATCGTCAATCCCGACGACGCTCCGCCCGATGTCCACGGCGACGAAGAGCGTCCCGCCAACATCATCATGGCGGCCGCGCAAGGCGCGCAGACCGGTGTGAAGCTTGCCGTCCATGTCGGCGCGATGGTGCTTGCCTTCGTCGCACTGGTGGCCCTCGCCAATGGCATGCTCGGCTGGCTGGGCGGCCTCCTGGGCTTTCCGGGCCTTACCTTCCAAGCTCTGCTGGGCTACCTTTTCGCCCCGGTGTTCTACCTCCTCGCCGCGCCCGACTGGCAGCAGGCATGGCAGGCCGGCGGACTGTTCGGCACCAAGCTCGTACTCAACGAATTCGTCGCCTTCATCGACCTAGGCCAGATGCACAACCTTGCGCCGCGCACGCTGGCGGTGGTGACTTTCGCGCTCTGCGGCTTCGCCAACTTCAGTTCGATCGCAATCCAGATGGCAGTGACCGGCGGCCTTGCGCCCGGCCAGCGCCCGGTGATTGCGAGGCTCGGCCTGCGCGCGCTCGCCGCCGCGAGCCTTTCCAACCTGATGAGCGCCGCATTCGCCGGCCTGTTCCTGGGACTTTAAGCGCCCATGCCAACGCTGATCCTGCTCCTGCTGTCCAACGTGTTCATGACCATCGCCTGGTACTGGCACCTTAAGGGCGGACCAGAAGTGGCCAACGCGCGCCCGATAGCCATGGTCATCGCGGTGAGCTGGGGCCTGGCGCTGATCGAATATTGTCTCGCCGTTCCCGCCAACCGCATCGGCTATGCCTCCGGGTGGAGCGCCGGCCAGCTCAAGATCGCGCAGGAAGCGATCGCGCTGATCGTGTTCGGCGCCTTCATGGTCCTCGTCCTGGGCGAAACGCTGAGCTGGCGGCACCTTGCGGCGTTCCTCTGCATCATGGCGGCGGTGGCCTTCCTCTTCGTCGGCAAGTAATCGTTAACCACTGCACGCTAGACCTTTTCGTCTGCCCATCAGCCTAAAGCGACAGGGGGTTGCGAGAGCGGTGTCGGTACTGGTCATTCGTGCGCATAAGCGCTTCGCGGTCCGTGGCCGCGCGAAGCTGGGCAAGCAGGGGCGCCGCGCGGCCGAAGGCCTTGTAATCGAACTCTCGCTCGACGGCTGCCGCATCGGCGGCCTGATCTCTGCCAATTATGAAATCGGCGACGACGCCACGCTGCGCATCGACGGATGGGAACCGCTGCCCTGTCGCGTCCGCTGGACCGGCGCGGGCGTAGTCGGCCTACGCTTCGCCGCTCCCCTCCACACCGACGCGCTCGACCGCCTGATCCGCCACTGCCGCGCCGCCGAAGCTCTGCCCCCCGCTTGCGCCGCAGGTTGATCCCGGATGGAGTACGAAACTCCCCAATATATCTTTCCTTTTCAATATTTTCCAAACATTCTGTGTGACTTTTCCCTCGGGGACCACTGCGGCGTGTCAACTTCGCGCATACCGTAGACATGCTCTGGGCCGGACACTCGAAGCCAAGATATTATCTTGCATTTCCAATATCCTGATGTGGTTCACTTACCCATCATCATGCCATGATGCCGACGTGTAGGACAGCATTTCCACGCAGATCGCCACCACGCACCGGGATCAGACAAAAGCTCAGAACCGGGTGAAAATCTCCAGCGCAATGGCAATCCACAGCGCGATCATGCAAACCATGCCGAGGATAAAGGCGAGGCCGCGATGCGCGGGGTTGTTGTAGCTCAGGTGCACCGCGCTCTGCACGACGCGTGCGGCGGCATAAGCGCTCGCCCAGCCCAGCACCCATGCCGTCACCCCGCCGAGCAGGTAAGCCGTGAGGCAGGCGGCGTAGAACAACGTCGGCAACTCGAACAGGTTGCCATAGTGCCGCACGCTCACGACTGTCGCCTCCGGCTCCGGCGCACCAAGATGCGCGCGGTAGAACGCCGGATCCTGCCCCCCCTTGACCGCCGCCGTCCGCCCGACTGCCATACGCACGAAAGCCACGAAGGTCAGCGCGACGACGACGAGCATGGGCAGGAAGATGTATGTCTGGTTCTGGATGGGCATGATGCGAGCTCCCCTGTTACACCTTGCGCGGCGCAGCGGCGGGAACAATGCCTTGATCCTGCGAGACGATCAATCTCGTCACCCCACGCAAGCTGGTGTTTGTCATGCCGCCAAGGCCCAGCCCGTGATGCCTCCAAACATCAGTACCTGCAGTACGGCAATAGTGTGCAGCTGCTTGGAAAAAGGCTGCTTGCGCGTTTTATGGCGAAACATTGCACGCCCAGCATAAGCTCCCGGCGAACCGCCCAGCAGTGCCAGCATAAGCAGCGTCGATTCCTGCACTCGCCAGTGCCCGGCTTCGGCCTTCATCTTGTCGAGCCCGAACGCGGTGAAGGCAGCGAAATTCATCGCGATCAGCGCAATCGCAAGATTTGCATGACTTATAAGATCAACGCCGAAATTGGTCATGCCTGCGCGATAGCGGATATATTTTGAGATTTGATAAATCTCACTTACGCCACCCACCGAACGAGCGAGAACGACAAGAGAATAGGCAAGCGCGCAGCTGGGCACGCCGAAAGCATTACGCTCCGATCATCGGGTCGCAGCGAACGACAATCCTGTAAACGACTTACTCCGCTGCGATGCCTTTCGCCGCGAACATATCCGGACCGTCCCCTTCCGCCGCGACCGCATCTTCAGCGCCATCGTTGGCTTTCGCCTTGCGGCGCGCGTCGAAGCTGGACCAGACGGTCTGCCAGTCGCCCTTGGTAGCGCCCTTCGAATATTCGGTGGCGCGGGTTTCGAAGAAGTTGGCATGCTCGACACCGTTGAGCAGCGGGGTGAGCCAGGGCAGCGGGTGTTCCTCGATCATGTAAATCTCGGGCAGGCCAAGCTGGCCGAGCCGCCAATCGGCGATGTAGCGAATGTACCGCTTGATCTCCTTGGCGCTCATCCCCGGCACCGGCCCCTGTTCGAAAGCGAGGTCGATGAAGGCGTCTTCCAGGCGCACCGTCTTCTGGCAGCAGTCGATGATGTCTTCCTTCACCGCCTTGGTCAGGCAACCACGCTCCTTCACGAAAGTGTGGAACAACTTGACGATGCCTTCGCAGTGCAGGCTCTCGTCGCGCACCGACCATGAGACGATCTGGCCCATGCCCTTCATCTTGTTGAAGCGCGGGAAGTTCATCAGCATGGCGAAGCTGGCGAAGAGCTGCAGCCCTTCGGTGAAACCGCCGAACATGGCGAGGGTGCGGGCGATGTCCTCGTCCGAATCGACACTGAAGGTGTGCAGGTAGTCGTGCTTGTCCTTCAGTTCCTGGTATTCCAGGAACATGCCATATTCGCTTTCAGGCATGCCGATGGTGTCGAGCAAGTGCGAATAGGCAGCGATGTGCACCGTCTCCATGTTGGAGAAGGCGGCCAGCATCATCTTGATCTCGGTCGGCTTGAACACGCGGCCGTACTTGTCGTGATAGCAGTCCTGCACCTCGACATCGGCCTGGGTGAAGAAGCGGAAGATCTGAGTCAGCAGGTTGCGTTCGTGGTCGCTGATCTTCTGCGCCCAGTCGCGGCAATCCTCGCCCAGCGGCACTTCTTCCGGCATCCAGTGAATCTGCTGCTGACGCTTCCAGAAATCATAGGCCCAGGGATATTCGAAGGGCTTGTAGGTCTTGCGGGCTTCGAGGAGAGACATCGGGCGGGCCTTTCGATCACATCTTCACAACGGCGGAATAATCGGCGGCCGGCACGTCGGACGCGCGGCCGAAAAATCTGTCGAGGTCTTCTGCCGTAGCGGACTTGCGCGAACGCGTGACCGCCGCGGAGAAAGCCTCCATCTGGCGGGCGCGGGCGCGCCGCACCGCCGGCCGGGCATCGACCCGCTGGCGCCAGGCGACGAGCGCCGGATAGCCTGCGGGATCGAAACCGTGTCTTTCGAGATAGTGCGCCCATGGCTGAGTCGCCATGTCCGCCACCGAGTAATCCCCACCCGCGATCCATTCGCGCGCCTGCAGGCGGTCGTCGAGCACACGATAGAGGTTACGCGCGGCGGCGCGAAAGCGGCCGCGCGCATAAGCCTCGGTCTCGGCAGGGAGGAAGGCGAAGTGATTGAGCTGACCGAACATGGGCCCGATATTGGCCATTTGCACCATCAGCCATTGCATGACCTCGGCGCGCGCAGGCTGTATCGCGGGAAGGAACCTTCCCTCGCGCTCCGCCAGCCACAGCAGGATCGCCCCCGATTCGGCAATGGCGCCCCCCTGTCCATCCCGACCCAGCTTCACGTCCTCCAGCACCGGCACCTTGGCCAGGGGATTCAGCGCAAGGAATTCGGGCGTGAACTGTTCCTGCGTGAACACGCCGACATGGCGCGTCTCGTAATCGAGGCCGCACTCTTCCAGCATGATCATCACTTTGGTGACGTTCGGGCTGCTCATGCCATGCAGGATCAGCGAGGCGTTCATGCCGGAACCTTTGCGCAGCGGGGGCGGTTCTCCCATTGTAGCACAAGAGAGGGTCCATGGGCGGGGACAGCGATCACGAACCGCCCAAGGGCACCCAATAAATCCGCACGGAGGAACTGAAGGACTGACGACGTCATCCTACGGTCCTGCCTTTACCGATCGGGTGCGCGGGGATCGTGATGCTGGCCATGACGACGGTTTCCGGCCCGTCGTTGCGCCAGGCGTGAATCACGCCGCGATCGACGATGAACTCGCCTGGCCCGACACGCGTCTCCCCCGCCTCCAGCTCCAGCACGATTTCGCCCTTGATGACGACAATGTAATCGATCGTGTCGGTCGCGTGCCAGAACGGCTGAATACCCGGCGGCATCTCGGTAATGAGGAAATTGGTGCCACCACCATGCATCGCCGCGAAGCTGTGCGTAGTCGGCACGGTATCGGGCGCGGCGGCATTGTCAGCGGGTACACCGGCCGAATGCCACACCACCCCCGCCGCGCTAGTGCGCGGCACCGGGCCATCGAGCACGACGGTGCTGCGCCCCTCGGCATCGAGACCGGTCACCACCCGGCGATAGGTCTCCCCACTCATCGTGTTTCCCCCCAAGCTTCGGAGGCCTGCGGTGATTCGTCGCAGCCCAGGCGCAGACCGCCGTCATGGGCTGTGGGCCCAGCCGACGTGGCCACAAGCACACGGAACCCTTGGCGTCGCTGCGGGGTTGCACTGATGTCCGGGCCGCTTCCCATCCCCCCGCCGCGCCCGGCGCAGAAACGAGGAGAAAATCGATGACCCAACGTCAGGATCAGGGCGGCCGAAGCCAGGGCCAGCAAGGCCAGGCCGGTCAGAATCGTCAGCCGCAGCAGGGCCAACAGGACGCCAATCGCCAGCAGGAGGCCGGCATGGGTGGCCCGCGTCAGCAGCAGCAGTTCGATCGCCAATCCGGTCAACAAGGTGGTGCCATGGGTGAGGGCCGCTTCGCCGATCAGATTCGGCCGCACCAACAGATTGTCGACGACCAAGGCAACCATGTCGGCACCGTCGATCATCTCGACGGCGACCGCGTCAAGCTGACCAGGTCGGATGCGAGCGACAACCAGCACCACTACGTCCAACTCAGCCAGATCGCCGGTATCGAAGGCGACAAGGTTCGCCTGCGCGAACGCGGCGACAACGACTTCGGTCTGGAAACCGGGAACTGACGTTCCCATATGAGCAACGGACATCAGCGACGCTGAACAGCCGTCGCGGTGGAACGCCCCTCCCGATCCGGCGAGGGGCGTTTTGCCATATGCAGCAAGGGCCATCGGGCCATCCCTGCCTGCCATTACTGGCAGGCCAGACATTCCTCGTAATCCGTCTGCTGCGCCGCCAATTCGAACTTCGGCGCCTCGGCAGTGTTGTCCGCCTCGACCCCGCCGGCGAATCCCGCGCGCTGCACCGACTTCGACCGCAGATAGTACAGCGATTTGATCCCGCGCTCCCATGCCTGGAAATGGAGCATCATCAGGTCCCACTTGTCGACGTCGGCGGGGATGTAAAGGTTCAGCGACTGCGCCTGATCGATGTAGGGTGTACGGTCCGCCGCAAATTCCAGCAGCCAGCGCTGGTCGATCTCGAAGCTGGTCTTATAGACTGCCTTTTCCTCGGGACTGAGGAAGTCGAGATGCTGGACGGAGCCGCCCTGCTCGAGGATCGAATTCCAGACATTCGTGGAATCCTTGCTCTTCGAAGCGAGCAGCTTCTTCAGATAGGGATTCTCGACCACGAAGCTGCCGGAGAGCGTCTTGTGCGTATAGATGTTCGCCGGAATCGGCTCGATGCAGGCCGAGGTGCCGCCGCAGATGATCGAGATCGACGCGGTCGGCGCGATCGCCATCTTGCACGAGAAACGCTGCATCATACCCATTTCGGCCGCATCCGGGCACGCGCCGCGCTCTTGCGCGAGCAATAGCGACGCCTCGTCGGCCTTGGCCGAAATGTGGCGGAACATCTTGAGGTTCCAGGCCTTGGCCATCGCGCTTTCGAAGCCGATGCCCTTTTGCTGCAGGAACGAATGGAAGCCCATCACGCCCATGCCAACCGAACGCTCACGTGCCGCCGAATACTTGGCGCGGGCCATCTCGTCGGGCGCGCGGTCGATGTAATCCTGCAGCACGTTATCGAGGAAACGCATGACATCCTCAACGAAATGCTCGTTCGCGTGCCACTCGTCCCAGGTCTCCAGGTTGAGCGACGACAGGCAGCACACCGCAGTACGATCATTGCCAAGGTGATCCCGGCCGGTAGGCAGCGTGATCTCCGAGCAGAGGTTCGAAGTCGAGACCTTGAGCCCGAGGTCGCGGTGATGCTTGGGCATCATCCGGTTCACGGTATCGGAGAAGACGATATAGGGCTCGCCGGTGGCGAGGCGCGTTTCGACCAGCTTCTGGAACAGGCTGCGCGCATCGACCGTACCGCGCACCGAGCCGTCCTTAGGGCTGCGCAGGTTGAATTCTGCACCGTCGCGCACCGCTTCCATGAACTCGTCGGTCAGCAGCACGCCATGGTGCAAGTTCAGCGCCTTGCGGTTGAAGTCGCCCGACGGCTTGCGGATCTCGAGAAATTCCTCGATCTCCGGATGCGAAACATCAAGGTAGCAGGCAGCCGAGCCGCGCCGTAGCGAACCCTGGCTGATCGCCAGCGTCAGGCTGTCCATCACGCGCACGAAGGGGATGATCCCACTGGTCTTGCCGTTGAGGCCCACCGGCTCGCCGATGCCACGCACATGCCCCCAGTACGTGCCGATGCCCCCTCCACGCGAAGCAAGCCAGACATTCTCGTTCCAGGTGCCGACGATGCCTTCGAGGCTGTCGTCCACCGAATTGAGGTAGCACGAGATCGGCAACCCGCGCCCGGTGCCCCCGTTCGAAAGCACGGGCGTGGCCGGCATGAACCAAAGCTTAGAGATGTAATCGTAGAGCCGCTGCGCGTGATCGGCGTCGTCGGCGTAGTAGTCCGCGACGCGGGCGAAGAGGTCCTGATACTTCTCGCCGGGCAGCAGGTAGCGATCATCGAGCGTTTCCTTGCCGAACTCGGTCAGCAGGGCATCGCGCGATTCATCGGTCCGGATCGCGAAGCGGCGCTCCATGATCGTCTTGGAATCGTCCTTCGCCGTCACCGCCTTCACCGCGCCGGCAAGCGCTTCCGCCCCAAGCTGCGTCACGAGATCCGCCGATCCGGTATCCGTTCTGTCGGTCATCGCAATCGCCGGGCTTCCGCCCGCCTCCTTCGGTGTTGCGGGCACAGCGGCCGGCAGCGTCTCATTCGCGAAGAGTCCCGCTTCGGCCTGCTCCATTCCCGCTTCGTTTCCGCCTCTGAAATCCACTGTGCTGCCCCCGGTTTGCGAACCATGCCACGCATTATGCTCCGCATTCGTTCAAATCTGCCGGGCAAGTGCCCAGACTAGCAGAACCAGATGCGGATGGGGAAAAATTTATCCCCGATTTGTTCCGCGATCCCCGCTCGCGAGGACTTGCCCCCAGCCCGAATCCCGCAATTTCGCGCGCCGAGCGCCATCGCAGACGGATTCAAGGTCTAGCTACCCCCGGCCACTGGGACCACAATGGATAGTGGCAAAATCCGACTCAGGTGCAAGAGCTAAATCGGCAAAGAGAATGGATGGAAGGATATGACGCGGATAGAGCGCGATGCTGCGCCGCCGCGACGCGCGGAAAATCCAGAGCCGGCGTGTCGCGCAAGTGTCAAAGTGAAATTGTGCAAAAATTTCCGGGCACGGCAGCGCCATCGACCATCGTGCGTTGAACCGCTAGAGCAGGCTGCACGATATCCGAATGACGCAGCCTGCTCCAGGCTTTTGCCACCGCATCGATAATGGCGAAAAACCGGTACCCGTTTTTCCGCGCGATGCTTAGAAATCCCATGGGAGGAGACACAGCAATGCTCAACATCATCGGTGCGATCGTCAGCGGCCTCATAATCGGCGTACTGGCCCGGTTCTTCTATCCGGGGGCAGTCGAGATGGGCTGGATCGCGACGATCCTGCTCGGCATCGGCGGCTCGCTGCTGGCGGGTCTCGTGACCAGCCGGGGCAGCGCCGAATTCAGCCGGGCAGGCTGCCTGGCCTCGATCGTCGGCGCGATCGTTCTGATCTTCGTCGGGCGGATGGTCGGCTGGGGCTGAAAACCCGGCCTTCGCCAAACGAATCACTCCGCTAGCGCGGGCACCGCTTCACGCAGGGTCGGCACTGATCGGCTGGCCGGACGCAACGCCGCGGCATGAGCCATCGCCATCGCCGACATCAGCGGCGCACAGAAGAATCCCGCCGCCTGCACTGCGAACCCACCCGCGATGAACAACGCCATGCCACCGCCCCACAACTCCATGCTGGCGAGCACCAGCAAGGCGAGCATGAGACAGACCGCACCTGCAGTCGTTTCGGCCCGGGTAGCGGCAAACGGCGAAGGCTCACCTTCGTCGAGCGCGAACTTGGGCGTCCGCCGCCATGCCAGTGGACGGCTGGACAGACCGGCGACACCGGCGACCAGTACCACCCAGTTCAGGGAAGCGCGGGCAATCTCTCCACGCACCATGTCACGCGGATTGTCGCAGCCCGACAAGCGGTAGCGATGCGCGGTACGCACCATGAAAGTGGCGATCCCCACCAGAGCCAGCCACCAAGTGACGGCAGGCATCGCTATCGGTTCCATCGCGCCGAAGGCCAGCGCCGCACCCATGCCGATGGCTCCGGCAAGTGCGGTTACGACACCGGCAAGTCGCAGCAACGGGGCAGAGCAGCGCGTGATCTCCAGCAGCTTGGTCCAGCCCGGCATCGCCGGCGCGAAAGGCGTGGGCAGGAACAGGCGCCAATGACGGCGAAGCTGCTGGACGGGTCCTGCCGTCCAGCGGAAGCGCTGCTTCTTGTAGTCGTCGAACGTTTCAGGGATCAGCCCCTTGCCGAATGTCTCGACGAAATAGAGCCCACGATATCCGGCCGCCCGCATCCGCACGGAAACCTCAGAATCCTCGGTCAGGCACCATTCGGCCCAGCCACCGGCCATGCGCAGCGCCTCGGTGCGCAGCAGGCACATCGTGCCGATGGTGAAGGCGCCGCCATATTCGCTGATTCCCGCCCAATCGACCTTGTTGGCCGGCATGTATTCCCAATAGCAAGCCGTCAGGTACGAACTGCCCTGCCAGGCATGATAATCGTGCGGGGTCTGGATATA
>DASWWL010000165.1:0-7859 GCA_036400975.1 Novosphingobium sp.
GGGCGTGGGGCTTGCGAACATCCGGGACCGGTTGTTCCAGGCTTATGGCGAACATCATCGTTTCGAGATCGTCGATCCTCCGGACGGCGGCTTCGCCGTCGTGATCGAAATCCCCATAGAACGTCCCGAAACCGATCCCGCTCCCGAGGCGGCAAGGGTCGCTGCGGCCACGCACTGAGGTTCCCGCGGCGTCGCAAGCCCTGCGCCGTCGTAAAGGTTGCGTTCAGACCGCCAAGCCGAGGTTTATTACATGAGCATTCGCACAATCCTGGTCGATGATGAAAAACTGGCCATCCAGGGGCTGCAATTGCGGCTCGAAAAATTCCCCGACGTAGAGATCATCGATACTTGCGCGAACGGCCGCGAGGCGATCCGCAAGATCAAGACCGAGAAACCGGATCTGGTCTTTCTGGACATCCAGATGCCCGGTTTCGATGGCTTCAGCGTGGTCAAAGGCGTGATGGAGATCGATCCGCCGTTGTTCGTCTTCGTCACTGCCTATCAGGAACATGCGGTCCGCGCGTTCGAGGCGAATGCGGTGAACTATCTGATGAAGCCGGTGGACGAGGATCGCCTGGCCGACACGCTCGATCGCGTACGCACCCGCCTGGTCGAGAAGCGCTCGGCCGAGGAAGCGGAAAAGCTCAAGAACGTGCTGGCCGAAGTCGCCCCGGACGCGATCGACACGCTGCCCGAGGAAGCCGATGGTGGCTCACGCTACGAAAAGCTCATCAACATCAAGGATCGCGGCCAGATCTTCCGCATCGACGTCGATTCGATCGAGCATATCGAAGCCGCCGGCGACTACATGTGTATCCGCACCGCCGATAATTCCCTGATCCTGCGTGAAACCATGAAGGATCTGGAGCGCCGGCTGGACCCCCGCGTGTTCCAGCGCGTCCATCGTTCGACGATCGTCAATCTCAACCAGGTCCGCCAGGTGAAACCCCACACCAACGGCGAATGCTTCCTCGTGCTGGATTCGGGCGCGCAGGTGAAGGTCAGCCGATCCTACCGCGACGTGGTGGCGCGCTTCGTACATTGATCGCATCGACCATGCGCCACGCTTGACCTGCTTCGCCGCCGGTCGCTAGGTCGTCCGCATGACCGCCTTCTCCATCCCCGGCTTCGATCTCGACGCTTTCGTCACCGCCACGCTTGCCGAAGACCTTGGCGAAGGCTGGCCGGGCGGCGGGCATGACGTGACGTCGGAAAGCGTGATTCCGTCCGAAGCCCGCTTTTCCGGCGTGATGGACAGCCGCGACGCGATCGTGGTCTGCGGATTGCCGATCGCCGCCGCCTTCTTCCGCCAGCTCGACCCGGCGATGGAGATCGAGATCCTCGTCGCGGAAGGCGCGCGCGTTTCTCCCGGTTCGGACCTCATGCGTCTTTCCGGCAATGCCCGCGCGATGCTGACGGCGGAGCGCAGCGCGCTCAACACCGTACAGCACCTTTCCGGCATAGCCACGATGACGCACGAATATGTCGATGCGATCGGTGCAGCGAAGGCCGTTCTGCTCGACACGCGCAAGACGATCCCCGGCCTGCGCCATCTGGAAAAATATGCGACCCGCACCGGAGGCGCGCAGAATCACCGGCTCGGCCTGTGGGACGCCGCGATGATCAAGGACAACCATGTCGCCGTGGCGGGCGGGGTCGGGCCGGCGGTGGCGAGGGCGAAAGCCGCGGGCGTCGCCAGCATTATCTGCGAGGTCGATCGTATAGACCAGATCGAACCCGCGCTGGCCGCCGGCGCGACCCACCTGCTGCTCGACAACATGGGACCGGGCACCTTGCGCGAAGCGGTAACACTGGTCGCGGGACGCGCCCCTTGCGAAGCTTCGGGCGGGGTTCGCCTCGACACGATCGGCGCGATCGCAGCATCGGGGGTAGACTACGTCTCGGTCGGCCGTCTCACGCAAAGCGCGCCCGCCGCCGACATCGGACTCGATTTCACGCCGCTATGAAACGGTTGCTGACGCTGCTGCTGCTGGCCGTGCCCTTGCCAGCGCTGGCGCAAGCCTATCAGTGCAGCCCACCCGTGCGCGTCGAAGCGCTTCGGCCTATCAGACCCGACGGACCACCACGCCGATCGCCGATCGCACGCTATACGCTGGCGGCAAGCTGGTCGCCCGAGTTCTGCAGGGGCGACAAGCGTTCGATGCAATGCTCCGGCGCGAACGGCCGCTTCGGCTTCGTGCTGCACGGTCTCTGGCCCGAAGCGCGCAACGGGCCGCCACCGCAATGGTGCAGCGTAACTCCGCTGCCCTCGCCACAACTCATCCGCCGCAACTTGTGCATGACCCCCGTGCCCTGGCTGCTCCAGCACGAATGGGCCAAGCACGGAAGCTGTATGGTGAAGACGCCCGAAGCGTATTTTCGGGTGAGCGGCATCCTCTGGCGCTCTCTGCGCTGGCCAGATGCCGACAGCTTATCCCGGCAGGACGATCTCACGGTGGGCGACTTGCGCCGCGCTTTCACGTCCATCAATCCCGACTGGCGCCCGGACCAGATCGCCGTCACGCTCAGTCGCAACGGATGGCTGCGCGAAATACGACTCTGCTATGGCCGCGACTTCATGCCGGAGCGCTGCCCACGGGGCGCAAGCGGCCCATCGAACGGCACACCGCTGAAGATCTGGCGCGGACTTTAGCGAACCTGCCGCGGCGGCAGCGAACCCATCGTGTTCTCGCCCTCACCGCCACCGGGAACGGTTTCCTGATCTCCCGGTGAAACGCGGTCGGCCAGCGTATCGAGATGCATCCAGCGCTTAACGACACGCGCCAGCAACATCACCATCACGGCGATGCCGATCGTCACCCAGCCGATCTTGTCGTAAACCGCCAGCGTCAGCTCCTTCGACATCTCCCCGCTCTCGCCACCAGTCGCTTCGCCAATCTTACCGGCCACGAAATTGCCGACCGCCGTCATATAGAACCAGGCCCCCATGATGAAGCCGCCGAGTTGCACGGGGGAAAGCCGCGTCATTGCCGAAAGCCCCACTGGCGACAGGCAAAGCTCGCCGGTGGTGTGCAACAGATAGATCAGGAATACGAGGAACACCGGCGTCATCGTTTCCACGCCGATCGCCCGGGTGCCCCAGACGAAGACGAGGAAACCCAGCCCGACCTGCAGCAGCGCCAGGCCGAATTTCGCAGGCGCCGAAGGCTCCAGCCCGCGCTTCGCCAGCCATTGCCACAGTCCCGCGAACAAAGGCGCAAGAGTCAGAATGTAGATCGGATTGATCGACTGAAACAGACTGGTGGGCACGCCCTGCCGATCGACGAACCGGTCGGTATAGAGCGACAAGGATCCGCCCGCCTGTTCAAACAGGCCCCAGAAGACCGGGTTGAGCGCTATCAGGAACAGGATCGCGAAAATCCGTTCCCGGGGCTCCTTGGGCAGACGCGCGGCGACGTAGAGGATGTAGCCGAGCATCAGCACGCCGCTGGCGATCAACAGACCCTGGATTACGTCCTGGTACTGGATCAGGAACCAGATAAGAGCGACCGCCGCAAACCCGGTTCCATAAAGCGTGAATTCGCGCGGGCGCGCCAATGGCCGGGGCGGTTCCCCCCTGCCTCGCAGCGCGGATTTGCCGATGACGAAGATGATGAGCCCCAGCACCATGCCGATACCCGCAAGGCCGAAGCCCCAGGCCCAGCCGATCGTCTCGCCAAGATAGCCGACGAGGATCGTTCCCAGGAACGCCCCCATGTTAACACCCATGTAAAATATCGTATAGGCTGCATCCCGTCGTCCGTCGGTAAGACGATAGAGCTGGCCGACGATCACCGAAATGTTGCCTTTGAGGAAGCCGGAGCCGACGATAATCAGCGCCAGCGCCAGCCAGAACACGTTGATCGCGGGATCTGCCTGCTTGACCGCCGCATCGGTGAGTCCATGCATGCCCTCCACGGCCATGAACAAGTGTCCGAGCGCGAGCAGCACTCCGCCGAAGAAAACGGCCTTGCGCTGACCCAGCCAACGATCGGCCAGATAACCACCAAGCACCGGCGTGATGTAGCACAGGCTGGTATAGGCTCCGTAGATCAGGTTCGACTTACCGTCTGAGAACAGCCAGAATTTCGTCAGATACAGGATGAGCAACGCCCGCATGCCGTAATAGGAGAACCGTTCCCACATCTCGGCATAGAACAGGACGAAAAGCCCGCGGGGATGCCCGACGAACTCTTCGCTCCGGCGCCCTGCGATCATGGCGCCTATGGCCAGGAAAACGAACAGCGCGACTGCCGCGATCACCGCGATCCAGTCGCCCTCGTTCCAGCTGGCCATGTCTTTCATGCACATACCTCGTCGCGGACTGTCCGAACAAAGAGACTAGCGGGCAATGATCGCGTGTGAAGGGGCCTGTGGCTCGCTCCGCAAGAATCCCCCTGCGGGACAGCTTTCGACATTGCGAATTAACACACTTCGTGCCAATCTTAGCACCTTGTAAGCTTCTGTGTGAACGCAGCACATAAGCCGAGAGAACGGGGGAAGGCCGCATGATTAGATCCGAACTTTTGCAGATCATGGCCAAGGAGAACCCGGAGCTTCGCGCCGAGGATATCGAGCGGGCCGTCGATACCTTCTTCGAGGAAATCGCGACAAAGCTGGCCGATGGCGGACGCGTTGAATTGCGCGGGTTCGGCGCCTTCTCCACCCGGGGGCGCGATGCCCGCAAAGGCCGCAATCCCCGCACCGGCGAAACCGTGGCGGTGCCGGAAAAGCGCGTTCCCTATTTCAAGCCCGGCAAGGAAATGCGCGCGCGCCTCAATATGAACTGAGCGGCAACGGTTGCCGCGCGCGCAGCCATCTGCCACACGGCTCACCCGCGCGGACGTGGCGGAATGGTAGACGCAGGGGACTTAAAATCCCTTGAGCTTGCTCGTGCGGGTTCGAGTCCCGCCGTCCGCACCATTTCGGAAGCCCGGAGGCCATTGATAGACTTTAACGCATCGCACCACTTTGGCACGCGACAACGTTAATTCTTGATAGCGAAATCGACCCAAGTTATTATGCAATAACAAGGGGACAGCCCATGCCCACATCGCGATTCGCCATGTCACGACATGTTGCATGTCGTTGCGCGATCGCCCTCTCGTGTACTGCCGCCTCCAACTTCCTCGTCACTCTTCCGGCCTATGCCAACGGTCAGCTTCCGGCAGCCGCGATACGTACACTGCCGCCCCGCACCATCACCCCTTCGCACGATATCGTTCATGTCGTGGCGCCCCTCGAAATGGAGGCGCCATCCCTTGATCTCCCCCACGTGACCTTCGGCCGCGCGGTCGATCTGGTCGGACGCCCCATCGACTATTCACGGCCAATCCAGGTTACTGGCTGGGGCAGATCCAAATCGGCACCGCTCACGACAGGGCAGACACCTTCGCGGATGCCGGTCGCGGCGCGCAGCATGACCAGTTCCTTCGGCCTGCGGCAACATCCGATTCTCGGCACATTGCGGGCCCATTCGGGCATCGACCTTTCCGCCCCTATGGGTTCACCGGTGTTCGCCACCTCCGACGGCATCGTCAACGCAGCCAATTGGAACGGCGGTTACGGCCTGTTCGTTGCGCTTGATCACGGAGGCGGGATACAGACCCGATATGGGCACATGTCGCGACTCAACGTGACATCGGGCCAACAAGTGCGGAAAGGCGATATCCTGGGCTTTGTCGGATCGACTGGAATGTCCACCGGCGCGCATCTTCATTACGAAGTGCGAATGAACGGGCAGGCGGTGAACCCCGTCCCCTTTCTGAAATCGCGTTGATCCTTTCCCGTCCTGAAGAAATCAGAATAACGCCGCAAGCACGGCTCCGGCCCCTATCGCGACGCCATAAGGCAAAGCTTCGAAATGTTGCCCGCCTCTGCGAACCGGCAGCGCCCTGATGCGACGATAGCCGAACCAGACAACCAACAGCACAAGACCGCAAAGCACGACGGCAATCAGCAGCATGACCGCCTGAGCCAATGGAAACCAGGCCGCAGCCGCAGCATAAAACTTTGCATCTCCGCCACCGAATACGCCGAAGTGGAACAAGGCCATTCCCGCAACGAGCGCGATCGCCATGTGGAGAGAGTGGTTGCCCAGGGCAGGAAAGCCGCCCGCGACCATCGCCGTCGCGAGACCTGCCAGCAACGTCATCGCGCAAAGCCAGTTCGGTATGAGTCGTCGGCGCAAATCCAGCCATGCCGCAGCGACCCCCGCCAGGGATAGCGCAGCAAGCGACCAGGAGACCTCGAGCATCAATCGGCGGGCTTGGAGGGGGTATCATCCGCCTCGGCCGCCGGCAGCGCGATCCGCACCAGCGGCTTGAACGCTTCCGGTTCCTTCGGAGCCAGCGAAATGCGAATGATGGGCTTGAAGCGATTGTCGTTCCCCGCCGAAGCTGATCGCAGCGGGGCGGCCTGAGGCGCGGCCGTCGTGATCCGAACTTCGCCACGCGAAACGCGTTGAAGCCGGCCGGCAACCAGTTGCTGATCGGCCGCGCGCGCCTGCTGCCCGCTTCCTACCATCCGATCCGCATCCTTCATGGCCTGTGCGGTCATCTCGGCGGCGGCGCGGCTGGCATAGGCCGGAGATCGCATCAGCCTGGCGAGGTTATCCGCGTAGCGCGGATTTCCTGGATCGGCGGCAAGGGCTTCCTCGAAAAAGCGCTTGGCCAGGTCGTCACGTCCGAGCTTGGCGAATGCAACGCCCAGGCCATTGACCGCTGGCGCCACCGGCTCTCCGGCGGCAAGGGCGCGTTGGAAGGCCTCCACGGCCAAACCCGTCCGGCCTTCGGCCAGTTGCCGACGCCCCAGCTCGGTCGATGACATGGCGACGGCTTGGATCCGTTCCGCCGGGGGATTGTGCCGGGTGAAATGGATCCCGAGGAAAGAACCGCAAGCGCTCAATGGCGACACCAACATGACCGCAACAAGCGCACGAACCGGGAAATACCGCATATTACCCTCCTGCCATGGCCGGAATAACCTGCCGGATGACCCGAATGGCAGCCGGCAGCATCAAGACGCCGATCATCACGGGCAACATGCACGTGACCAACGGGATCGATATTAGCACCGGAATGCGGTGCGCCTTTTCTTCGGCCCGCATGCGCCGCTTCTCGCGCATCTCGGCGGCATATATCCGCAAGGTGGTGGCGATGCTGCTGCCCAGCTTGTCCGACTGGATCAGCAAGGTCGCGAATGATCCGATCTCATCGACTCGCACGGAATCGGCCATCTTGCGCAACGCCGTCTCCCGAGAAGCGCCTGCCCGCAATTGCAGCGTGGCGGTCGTCAGCATCTTGGCAACCAGCGGGTGCGAGATGGCCATTTCACGCCCCACGCGATCGAGCGCCGCCTCGAGGCCCAACCCCGCCTCGACACAGACCAGCATCAGATCGAGGCTGTCGGGAAACCCGTTAACGATCGCCTCGCGCCGGCGGTCGATCTTGGCCTGAACGAACAGCGCAGGCACATAAAGACCGAAGAGCGCCGTGATCGAACCAATGACATAGAGCTTCAAGTAGGAGATTTCCGAGCCGGACAGCAGACTGAGGCCAACGAACCCCACAGGCAGAACAATCACCAGCAAAAGACGAACCAACGTATAGACGCGCGGGGCCGCGGGAGAATCGAAGCCGGCCGCGACCATTTTCTGCCGAAGCTGGTCAGCCTTGGTATCGGAAAGATTAAGCCCGGCCTTTTCGATCCGGTCAACAAGCCGGGTCCACTGATCATCGCGATGGCCGCGCAATGTATCGACCGCCCGTTTGCCGCCCTCGCTGGCAATCGAGCGGAGTTCCGCACGCACTCCGGCACGGCGCGATGTAGCCAGCAGCAGGATCAACGAAAAGCCGCCC
>DASWWL010000166.1:0-7559 GCA_036400975.1 Novosphingobium sp.
GCCAAACTGGCGATGGCACGAGCGCTCGGCGCGGACATGACGGTGAACTACCGAACCTCAACCGACTGGGCGGCCGAAATCCGTTCGGCGATCGGCGACTGTGCAGTCGCCAATGTCATCGACACTGTCGGCGCCACCCAATTCGATGACAACGTTTCCCTGCTCGCGAAGGGTGGACAGCTTTCGGCCATCGGGATGCTGGGTTCAGATTTCAGCTGGGGCCGGGAAGCGGAAGGCGTCTCGGTAAAGCCGATCGCCGTCGGCAACCGGACACAGCACGAGGCCATGACAGCCTTCATCGTCGCGCACCGCATCAGGCCGATTGTCGATGCAGTCTATGACCTCGAACGCATCAGGGATGCATATCGGCATCTCGAAAGCGGGCGCTTCTTCGGCAAGGTTGGGCTGAACCTGCTTTAGGAACCCCGCCTGGCGCACTACACCGCCTGATTACCGATCCCGGCAGCATGCTTGGCGGCGATCCAGCCGAAGGTCATCGACGGGCCGATGCTGGCGCCCGCGCCGGGATAAACGCGGCCCATCGGTGACGCGGTAGAAACGCCGGTCGCATACAATCCTTCGATCGGCGTGCCATTGCCACGCACGACGCGCGCGTGGATGTCGGTAACGACCCCGCCATACGTGCTGACGTCGCCCGGTACGACATCGACGGCATAGAACGGCGCGCGATCGATACGGCCAAGTGATTTGGAGGGCCCGGTCTTCATCAAGTCGCCAAGGAACTGGTCATAGGCGCGCTCGCCGCGCTGGAAGTCTTCATCGTGCCCCTTGTCGCACAGCGCGTTCCAGCGATCGACGGTGGCGCGCAGCGTAGCAGGATCCGCGCCGATCTTTTCCGCCAGTTCCTCGATCGTGTCGGCCTGTTTCAGATAGCCGGAGCTGATCCATGCCGACGGGATTTTCTTGCCCGCCCCCCCATTCGCCAAGGGATAACGATCCATGTACTGCTGGTCGAGGATCGCCCAGCTAGGCACCGCCGGCGTCACGCGATTGCGCTTTATCATGCGCTCGCAGTACTCCTCATAGGAGCCGCCTTCGTTCATGTAGCGCGTACCCGCTTGATCGACGAGGATCGCATGCGGCTTTGCCGTGATCGACTGGGCACCGGGAGCGACATACCATTGGTCCCAACCGGGAGCGCGGGTCAACTGGAAGCCGACCATCTCGTCCATCTGCGCAAGCACGCCGCCAAGACGCTCCATCTCGCGATGCATGTCACCAGTATCGCTCTCGTTCGTCATCGACCATTCGGCGCGCGTACCCGGCATGTACTTGTCACGCATCTCCTGATTCCGCGCGAAGCCACCAGCATTGACGAGCACGCCAAGCCGTGCCGCCACGCGCCAGGGCTTGCCATCCTTGACAGTAACGACGCCCGTCACCTTTCCATCTTCGAGCACCAGTTCCGACACCGGTGCTTCAAGCCTGATATCGACACCCGCGGCAAGCACGGCCTTGAGCATCCGTCCCTGCAACGCGGCCCCGGCAGTCACCCAGTGTTTTCCCATCAGCTTGCCGGCGACAACCTTTACGGCGATCTTCGCGAACATCCATTTGATAGCCCAGCTATCGCGCAGGTAGGGCAGCTTCATCCCATCGTTGAGGCGCACCGGGACTTCCAGAAAACCCTTGCGCAACCTGCCCGACCATTCGCCAAGCTCCTTCGTATTGAAAGGCTTGGCAACCACCGTGCGGCTCGTCTTGCAGCCGCCGGGCAACTCATCATAGTAATCGGGCCAGAAATCCGAACCGCGCTCCAGTTCCACGCCCTGACGGGTGAGGAACGAAATCATCTGCGGGCCTTCCCGCACATATGCCTGACGTTTCTCGCGCGAGGTTCCGGGCGCGTCGCTATCATCTCCGACCACGGCGTCGAGGTAAGTCATCGCCTTCTCGACGCTGTCTTCGCCCGGATCCATGAAGGGATTATCGGGAATCCAGACGACACCGCCCGACTTGGAAGTCGTACCTCCGACATAAGGCGATTTCTCGAGAATCAGGACCGATTTTCCTGCCTTGCGCATCAGCAGGCTCGAACTCATCGAACCCGCTCCGCTGCCGACCACGACCCAGTCGAAAGTTTCGTCGAATCCGGCCATTCCATCCTCTTTTCACGAACTGCGCGCATTATTGCGCTGCGCAAGTGTTCAGCATGATAGGGACGTAGCGATTATTGACAAGCCGCGCACCTGAGATCCCCCTTCGTTTTCACCTCGCAGTTTTTGCTGGCAGGTCGAAGTTCAATGCCTATGAGGACCGAACAAGGGAGATACCGCGACGATGACCGACCTGCCGACGTTCCGCACCATCGAGCTCGCCCGCGAAGGCCGCCTGCTGCGCATGACGCTCAATCGGCCCGACGCCCTCAACGCGGTCAATCTGGAGCTGCATGACGATCTTGCCGAAGCTTTATGGTTCGCACAGGGCGATGCGGGCTCGGACGTGATCGTACTCACCGGCGCGGGGCGCGCTTTCTCGGCGGGCGGCGATCTGGATCATATCGCACGCAACGCCGCCACACCGCGCCTTTTCGATCACGAGGCGCGCGTCGCCAAGCGCATCGTCACAACCCTGCTGGACATCGATAAGCCGGTGGTCTGCCGGATGAATGGCCATGCCGTGGGGCTGGGCGCGACGCTTGCCCTGATGTGCGACGTGATCTTCGCCGCCGAAGGCGCCAAGATCGGCGATCCGCATGTCGGCCTCGGGCTCGTCGCCGGTGATGGCGGCGCGGTCATCTGGGCGCAACGTATCGGCCTTGCCCGCGCGAAGGAATACCTGCTGACCGGCGATCTGCTGACCGCCTCCAAGGCGGCCGAAATCGGCCTTATCAACTATGCGCTGCCGGTCGATAAGCTTGATGGCGCTGTCGATACCTTCTGCCAGAAGCTCCTGAACGGAGCGACGGGCGCCATCCGCATGACCAAGGTGCTGACCAACATGGAACTGAAGCGCATCGCGCTGTCGGTAATGGAGGCAGGTATCGCCTTCGAATCGCTGAGCGTGCGGAGCGCAGATCATCTCGAAGGCATCGCCGCGCTGCGCGAAAAGCGGGCGCCGAAGTTTACCGACGAATAACGCAGCCTCTCGATCGGCAGCCGCGTTCAAGCCTTCGCTTCGACGCGGGGGCCGTATTCGATGAATAGCGCGGTATATCCCGCCGCCATGTCCGATGCGTCTGTCGGAGTCATTTCGCCGGAAGCCGACGCCTTGCCCACGGCTCCAAGGAAGGTCATCGGATCATCGCACTCGATATCATAGATGGCCAGGTACTCGTTGGGCATCTCGCCCTGAAGCTTCGCGACGAGTTCATAGCGCTGGGCGCCAAGGCAGCCGGACAAGGCCGTCAACTCGGGCAGATGCTTGGTCTGATACCACTCATGGTATTCCGCCTCCTTGCCGGCGACCGGGCGGGTAAGGGCGATCAGCTTGAACTTCGGCATGGCATTCTCCGCATCGTGGTCATGGTCCACATCAAGCTCAGTAGACGCCGCCTTGTTCCTCTACAAAATTGCGCGCCTCGCCATTACGTGCGGTTTGCTCCGCCGCATGACGCGAAGCCTGCTGACCACGCCGGATAGCCGCGAAGATCGCGTCACGCTGGTTGGCGAGATCGTCCGCGCGCGCGGTGCGTCTGGGTTCGGTATCGGGCTTGAAGGCTTCCCATATTACCGAAGACTTCGGATCGCTTCCCGGCTCCACGCCGTAAACGCGCTTGCCGGAAACCCTGTCGATACGGACCATGCGGATGCCCTCGGGCGCCACGAACGGCAGATGGCTCCAGCGCGGCCTCGTCGCCTGCACGACCTGTTTGAACATGGGCGCGGCGATGCGCCCGCCCTGTGCATAGCCGCCAAGCGAGCGCGGCTTGTCATATCCCAGGTATACGCCCACGACATATTTCTGCGATCCGCCGACGAACCAGACATCGGTCGGGCCAGTCGTCGTGCCCGTCTTGCCGAACAGCGGCAGATCGAGATCCCGCAGGGTGACGGCCGTGCCCCGCGTGATCACGCCTTCCAGCATGTGCGTCACCTGATATGCCGTGCGCGGGTCCATGACCACTTTTCCGCGCGGTTCGAGCCGGGGCATCGGCTTTCCGTCCCACTGCGCCATGTTGCATCCGAGGCAACGGCGATTGTCCGCTCGGAACACGACCTTGCCGTTACGGTCCTGCACATAGTCGATCAGCGAGGCGGGATACTGCACGCCGTTGTTGGCCAACGCCGAATAGGCATTCACCATCTGGATGACCGTCGTCTCGCCCGCGCCCAGTGCAAAGGAAAGGTAGCGGTCATACTTGCCGATGCCGACGTGCTCGAACGTCTTGGTGACCCGATCCATGCCCGCGTCGTTGGCGATGCGCACGGTCATCAGGTTGCGCGACTGCTCAAGCCCCCAACGCATCGTGTGACTGCCGCCACCACCGCCGCCGAAATTGCGGAAGCATTTCTGTCCCAGGCGGCCACCTTGATAAACGCAGAACGTGCCGTCCAGCACCATGCTCGCCGGTGTCATGCCGGCATCAAGTCCGGTTGCATAGACGAAGGGCTTGATGGTCGAGCCCGGCTGGCGCAGCGCCTGCGTCCCGCGGTTGAACGAGGCCAGACCCGAATCGAACCCGCCCTGCACCGCCAGCACGCGCCCGCTGGACGGGCTTTCCATGACCATGCCCCCCGAGACCTCGGGAATGATGCGCAGGGCATAGACCCCGCGCCCGATCGGCGCCGCCGCCACGACATCACCGACCTTCACGCCGTCCGCCAGCGAGACGAGAGAACCTTTCTGGCCATCGACGAAGCCGATCGTCCCGCTGGAGCCGCTCCGCTCGATCAACACACCAACACGCCAGTCCTGATAGGAAAGCGTCTTGTTGAGCGTGACGAGCTGGGTTTGCCACTTTTCGGGATCGAGATCGATGTGGGCGATCGGCCCGCGCCAACCCTTGCCGGAATGGTAGCGCAGCAGACCGGCACGCAGCGCATCCTGCGTGGCCTTCTGCATTTCGGGATCAAGCGAGGTACGCACCCAAAGGCCGCCGGCATAGACGCTGTTGGGGCCGTCCTCCGCCTTTTCACCATACTTCTCGATCAGTCGCCGGCGTACTTCCTCGACGAAATAGCCCACCGAAGGATCATAGGCCTCGACACGGCGCGGCACGATGCCGAGCGGCGAAGCCTTCGCGGCGTTGGCCTCGGGTTGCGTCGCCCAGCCATTGGCCACCATCTGGTCGAGCACGTAATTGCGCCGGGCGATCGCCATTTCAGCATAGCGCGCCCGGCCATAGCGCTCGGGCGCCTTGGGCAGGATGGCCAGAAAAGCCGACTCCTGAAGGTTCAGTTGGTCGACGTCCTTGCCAAAATAGGCGCGCGCCGCCGCCTGCACGCCGAAGCTCTGTCGCCCCAGCGGAATCTCGTTGAGATAGAGTTCGAGAATCTGCTGCTTGGTCAGCGTATCCTCGATACGGCGAGCAAGGATCATTTCCTTGAGCTTGCGAGTGACCGAATATTCGTCGCCGATCAGGATATTCTTGGCGACCTGCTGGGTGATCGTCGAACCGCCTTTCGCGCGCGCGCCGGACCCCATCTTGGAGACATAATCCACGACCGCGCCGGCAAGGCCGGTATAATCCACGCCGCCATGCGTCCAGAACGTCTTGTCCTCCGCGGCGAGAAACGCATTGGTGAGCTGCTTCGGAAAATCAACGAAGCGCAACTGAACCCGCCGCTCCCGCGCATAGCTGTAGACGATCCGGCCATCCCCGCCACGCACCATGGTGGGCAATGGCGGCTGGTAATCGAGCAGCTTTTCCGCGGACGGCAAATCGCGCGCCACGGCGATCCATAACAGGACAAGCGCCACAACCCCGGCAAGGCCAAGATAACCCAGCCGGCGGAACCAGCGGCTTTCGCGCCATCGACGCCGCACATTCGACCACAATCCGGTTGCCTCGCGCCGGATGCGGTAGCGAAGATCCTCATTCTCGGACTTTGCGGATTCAGCCATGATGCAGGGCCTTAATCGCTGTCAGGGAATTAGGAAAGCGCGTGGCGATCGAATTCACGGACGCGTCTGCCGGGCGAAATAGACGCGGATCGCGGAAGCCAGGGATCTGGCGAATGCGCCCTGCCCCTTCTCCGAAGAAAGCAGAGCCGCGTCTTCGGGATTGCTGATGTAGCCGGATTCGAACAACGCGGAGGGCATGTCAGGAGATTTCAGCACGACAAACGCGGCTGACTGCACTTCGTCATCATGCATCCGCATCTGCCCCCGCGCCTCGCGTAGGATCAGCCGGGCAAAGTCATCGGAATGAGCCTGCGTCTCGCGTTGCGACAGATCGACCAGAATTGCGCTCACGCTATTGCTGGTTGAGGCCAGCGACACGCCATTTACCGTATCGGACCGGTTCTCGCGCGCAGCGATCCGCGCTGCGGTATCGCTGCTGCCGCGTTCCGATAGCGTATAGACGCTGGCCCCGCGGGCATCGGCATTGCTCTCGACGCTATCGGCGTGAATCGAGAGGAAAAGATCGGCTCCCAGGCGCCGGGCGATATCGGAACGTTCGGTCAGCAGCAGATAGCGGTCATCATCGCGGGTCAGCGCCACCCGGATGCCCCCGCTCGCGAGAAGCTCGTCGCGCAACCGCTTGGCAAGGCGCAGCGTCAGCGCTTTCTCGACGACATCCCCACCGCTGGCGCCGGGATCATGCCCTCCATGACCGGGGTCGATCACGACAAGCGGGCGGCTGGCATCCTGCGGACCGCTTATGGAAGGCAAGCCGATCAGCGTTTCGGCTCGCGCCAGTTCGATACGCTGTACATAAGCATAACCTCGCCCCGGCGAACCCAGTACGCGATCCGTCGCGATCATGGCGCCGAAAATCGCCACCGGGGCGAACAGAAGGAGCGCGAGCTTTAAACTGCGAGGCATTTGCCATCCTGCTAGGGCGAGCGGCGCACAACCGCAATGGTCGAGGCTTCATGCTTTGAACTTGCGCAATAAACTTGCTGCCGCCTGGATTGGCTGCTAGCAAATCGTTCGCACCGGGATGCCCGGCCATTCTCCCTGTAATCCGAAGCAATTTCGGCGGGACACAGGCCGCAACTCCGGTGGAGCACTTCGGCAACATGTTGCCGGAAAACAGGTTGACGCGAGCAATGAGAAGCCAATTACTGTTCTGTCCGTCGCAGTCCTTCGGGGCGCGGGCGGCGTGGACAGTCGGCGACGCGCGTTCGGTTTCGCCGCGCATTCTCCCGCTTGCAGACACACATCCATCCGCCCGGACGCCCAGGCGCCCGGGCTCCACCGACTTCGTCGGCGGTCATGACATCCTTTCCGGGATGATCGCCCCGCACGGCTACATACATAAACGCGCCACTTCGGCTGGCCGCGCGCTATCGCGCCGCTCAGCCGCCAGGCGCGCTTGGAGAATTTATAATGACAACGCGCATGCTTATCGATGCGCGCCACCAGGAAGAAACCCGGGTGGCGGTTCTCAAGGGCAATCGGATTGAGGAATTCGACTTTGAATCTGCAGA
>DASWWL010000167.1:0-22858 GCA_036400975.1 Novosphingobium sp.
CACCGGCCTGTCCATCCGCCGCATCCCGTGGCGGCCTGTCCGGACCGCGCGGGCGCCGACCGCACTACGGGAGACAAGAGAAGCGAAGGCCTTTCGCGCCTCCCGCACCCGTCGCGGTGTGTCAGTCTGGAAACCTGACAGGGCAGAACGTATGAAGAACATTCCTACATGTCAAGCGCATGCTTGAGGGTAGTGTGTATTTCCCCTGGAGCTGTCCCCGGCGCGAGGTCTACACACCCGAACACCTGCCCCAAACGAACGCGCGGTGGAAAAGGAATGGCCCCGCCGAGCGAACACGGCCATGCTGATTTCATGATTGCCCCTGCCCGTTTGCGGCCTCGCACCAGCCTGATCTTTGCAGCAGCACTGCTTTCGCTCGTTGCAGCCTGTGGCGGTGGCGGAGGAGGGAATGCTGCTCCTGCCGCAACGCAGGCGAGCGCCTCGGCCAGCGCCCTGCCCTATACGACCCCGATCAAGGTCGCATTCGTGGGCGCATCGATCACGGCCGGCGCGGCAGGGACCGGCAGGATGTGGTCGTCGCAGACGGCCGGGTGGCTGCGTTCGAAATATCCCTCGGTAGAAGTGCGCGACTATTCGCTGTCGTTCACGACATCGCAATTCGCCGCCTATCGCATCGACGGCGACTTGCAGGGTTATGTCCCCGACCTCGTCTTCGTGGAATTCGCGGTCAACGACCTGCTGCTCGATGACAATGCGCGCATCCGTTATACCGATGCGCTGATCTACAAGCTGCGGCAGACCAACCCGCGCGTCGTCATCGTCTATATCGCGGCGGCCAGCGCTCTGGATCTGGCCGCCCGGACCGCCGGAACCGTTCCCGCCCATATCGCGCAGATCCAGGGCGTCACCGAGCGCGACCAGGTGCATTTCATCGATGCGGGCGCGGCGCTGTGGCGACACGTCGCATCGCAGGGCGGATCGATCTTCAGCTATCTGCCCGACGGCATCCATCCAAGCGACCAGGCTTCGGACATCTACTTCGCCGCCGTACGCGACGATCTTTCCGCCTACCTGCCCCAGGCGGCGGCAGGTCCGGCGACTACCGCATACATCGGCCAGTCCGGGCTTCGGACGGCGCGCATCCTGCCGGCAGCCAGCGCCATTCGCCGCGGCTGCACGATCGGCGACCGACGCGCGGAAAATCCCTACTGGCGCTTCCAGCAAGCGCTCACCTGCTCGGGCGGCGAAGACTTCATGCTGGACTTCACCGGCACCAGCATCGGCTTCGTCTATGGCGCGGGCAAGGATACCGGAGCACTCGACTGCACGATCGACGGCAGCGCACCGCAGCAGGTGATCCTGTTCGATTCGCAACCGGTGGAGACCGGACTGTTCCTTTACGCGAAGCTTCTGACCGGCCTTGCCAATGCGAGCCACCATCTGTCGTGCCGCGTGAATGCGGCGCCGCCGACGGTGAACGGAATCGCTTCAACCGGCACCCGTGCGGTGATCGCCGGCTTCATGGTGGGCGGGGAACAACCCGTCACGCCCTGAGCGGAGCGCGATCATCCGCCCTTTTCGCGCAAGGCCTTGCACCGCGCCGCGAATTGCGCAGCGAGGTCCGGGGTCAGGGATTGCATCAGGAACGGCTGAAGCGTCGTCAACGTCGCAAGATCGAACTCCCACCAGCGCGATTCCTCCAGATGGCGCTGGACCTCCGGCGGGAAGCGGTCACGCAAGGGTTTGGCCGGAATGCCGACCATGATCGCATAAGGCGGCACGTCGCGCGTCACGACCGCGCCGGCGGCCACGATCGCGCCATTGCCGATCGAGCTGCAACTGCCGAGGATCGTCACGCGATCGCCGATCCATACGTCATGGCCGATCTCGAGCGGGTTATCCGTCACCTGCTCGATCGTGTCGCTCGATACGACGCCGAGCTGCGCGTTGTAGAAGAACGGATGCTGCGTGACGCGATCGGTCGGATGATTGCGGCGCACGACAAGCAACTCGCGACCGACCGACACCCAGTTGCCGACGCGCGTGCCGCGCGGCAGCCGGCCCCATTTCAGAATCGGACCATAGCTGTAACGGCCGATCTGCACCTTTTGGTGGCGGGCAAGCAGAGTACGGAGCAGAGGCGAGCGGAAGTCGTCACCATCCCATTTGCGGATCAGAATACGGCTCAGCCAATGGAGACTGCGCCGCCGGTAGCAGAATTCGATAATTGCCCGCTGGATCGCGTTCATATGCTCTCGTCTTTCGTCCAAAAACCCAGACAGGTCGTACGCCTGCTCAGCGCCGCAACAAATCCCGGGCATGAAGCCAGAAGTCGCGCGTCACGAACAGGAACACCGCCAGCGATGGCACCAGCAACACCATGTTCCAGTGCAACAGCGAAATGCCGGCGATTACACCCGAGAGCTGAAGCGCGGCGCAAAGGCTGATCGCGTAATGACGCGTGCCTATGCCGATCATGCGCTGCGCGATCCAGCCTGCGGCAAGCGCGGAAACGACTTCACCCGCGATACCGGTGACGAGCATCCAGTAAATGTCACCGGTAGCAAGTGCGACACCGAACGCCACCGGGATCGCCGCGCCACGCAGCAGGTTCGTATAGAGCGGATTCTTGGTTTCGGCGACGGCCATTGCCGTCAATGCAGGCACGGCACGCACCAGGCGAATGCCCTGCATGATGGCAAGCAGCACCAGAAAAGGTTCCGCCGGGCGGAATTTCTCGCCAAAGATATGGACCAGGATCGGTTCGCCAAGCAGCGCCATTGCCCCTACAAAAGCAACCATTATCAACATCACGAGACTTGCCAGCTGGTCGTTCTGACGCTGCAGCCTGACCGGATCGGCCTGCGCCTTCGCCATACTGGGCAGCATCAGCGTCTGCAACGAGCGCGCGATCATTGTGGTGGGCATCATCGTCAGCATGAAGGCGAGGCTGAACCAGCCGAGCGTAGTGAGCCCGAACCGGTTCGAAACGATCATCCGATCCCCGTTGGTGACGAAGAACATGAGCAGGCCGTTGACGAACAGAGGCCAGCCGAAACGAAATGCGCGGCCGCTGATTTCAGGATCGAAGCGAATTGCGAAACGCTGCGTGGCGAAGAAGTTCGTTACGACCAGCAAGGCGACCTGCTGCGCCATGATGACGATCAGCATGGTACGGTAGTCGCCCATCAGGAGATAGGCCGGCCAGATCGCCGCAAGACTGACGAACTGGGGCACGAGCTGACGCACTATCGTGGCCAGGAAACGCCCTTGCCGCTGCTGGCGGAAGCTGTCGAGATTACAGAAGGCGCGCGCCGCGGGCACCACCGCCATGAGCGCATAGGCCCAGACCAGCGAGCCCGTTTTCATTGCCGCCGCATAAGGCCACGCCGCCGCCAGCAGGACAATCGCCGTCACCAGTCCCAGCACCACCTGAATGCCATGGACGCTGTCGAGCATCCGCTTTTCCTCGGCATCGGGCGCCTGCACGATCATGCGATTGAGGCCGGCGGTCTGCGCCGCGTCCATCAGGGTGAGGAGAATCGAGAAAGTCGCCGCTATGCCGAAATCCTGAACGCTCAGGAGCCGCGCCAGCACGATGTTGCGCAACAGGACAATGAGGGAATCGGCGATGTTCGCGCCGAATACGAGCATGCCTGACCGGATCCAGCGCATCTATTTCTTGGCCTCCGGCCTGGAACGGGCAGGATTCATCGCGGCGGAAAATCGGCGCGAAACTTGTCGAGCGTCGCCACCAACCGGTCGATCCGCTCCTGCCGGACGGCGTCGCTGCTGAGGTACGACGGCTCCCGCGAAATGGCGTCCAGCAGACCGGCCAGCCTGACGGATTCCTCGCCGAAGGACTTTCGATACGGTCTCGAAGCGCGCATCGCAGCGATACATGACAGCAATCCGGCACGCACCGGGCGCGCGATCTTCTTCAACTTGATGGCCGCGCGATAGCGAAATGTCACCGGCGTCTGTCTTGCCTTCGGCACCGCTGCGAAGTCGGCTTCGCAAGGCTCGCGCAAGTATTCGATGCTGCCAGACCAAGGTTTCGGACGGCGTACGAAGAACCGCTCCATGGCATCGGTCACGGGCAGGCGTATTGGCCGAAACGGCAAATCCAGCGACAGGCAGAAATCCAGCCACTTGAATTCCAGCACGCGGTCGTCGGTCGCCACTGGTATCCATGGAACGCGATAGTAGTCGGCCATGATCGCGCCGTGAAGCGATTCCACGATGGCGAGCCTTGCGCCAGCGATCGCATCGAGCACGGCCTTGCCCTCGTCGAACGGGCTGACATAGCGAATCCCGGCATCGGCGCAGGGCTGCCGCCAGTTCGCATAGAGATCGGTAGTCCAATGCGGCACGAAGACCGTGCCCTCGCGCGACCGGTCCGGCTGATAGCGAAATTCGGGGAGCTGATCGACCAGCCAGGCGGCATCGACCACGGCTTTATCCGGTGAAAGCCCGAGCAGCTTCGCGGTAAGCGGCCCCCGCACGCAATAGATCCGCCAGTCCGCGATTTCCGATGACAGCGGCAGGGCGCCATAGCCGGACCCTGTGCCGAATATCACCTTTCGGCCGGGCACCTTGCCCAGATCGGCCTTGATCAGCGATCCGATGCCGACCAACACATCGTCCGATGGCGTCTCCAGTTGACCGGCGATCAAGCGCGGCCAAAGCCAGGCGTTCATTCGGTCGCCAAAGTTCGTGGTGACCCGGTAGTAGAAGAGCCGCATCGACTATCCTGTTATGAAATCGTGCCGTTAGCGACACTGGCCGGATGCTTCCGAAGGAAACTGCGCCCCATCGAAAATCCTGACGACGGACGACAGCGAGCGCCAGCACCTTGGTTGTCTTCCGGCGTCATTCGTTTCGCATATCCCGGACGCAGAGCGTTGCTGCACCTGCTAACACGCACTGACTAGCGGCCTTGGCCCCGTAAGATCAACTTGAAACGGCAAGGATTATTGAAGATCAGGAAACGACGAGGGACATGCATTCGAGGGACCGATCGTCCGCCATGCCGTTGACACGGACGCTGCATTGCGAAAAAGTGCGTCCGGTCGCCAATCACCGGTCGGGCCTTTCCGCGATCGAACCGCGCCGGGGAACACCGCGATGAAGTTGCTGATCGTCAGTCCCTTTGTCGATCCGGAAGCGGTCGGCGAGCCGCGATGGTGCTACGATCTGGCGAAAGGACTGTCAGAGCGCATCGACAGCGTCATCATCGCCCAGACGCCGATGAAATGCCCCGCCAGCATCGCCGAACTCTTCCCGCACGCTACGGTCCATGAGACACCGGGCTGGCGCCTGCGCTGGATGGACCAGCGCATGCGCCAGTTGCTGAAGCCCGGCTATATTCCCTACTACCGTTTCGCAAGCCGGGTGATCCGTGAGCATTATCCGCCGGGAAGCGTGGACTGCGCGCACCATTTCGGCCCTCTCGCGCTGCGCTATCCCACACCGCTGCGCAATTCGGGCATCCCTTATGTCATGGGGCCGCTGGGCGGCAGCCTCAGCCTGCCACCGGGCTTCGATGAACCGGGACGCAAGGATCCCTGGTACTACAAACTGCGCGAGCTGGATGGCTGGCGCTTCCGCCACGATCCGATGCTGCGCGGCAGCTACGGCAATGCGGCCTGCCTCGTCGGCATAGGCGACTATGTCCGCGATCTGCTCGGCGATCTGGAGCCGCGCCGCTTTACAACCTTCACCGAGACGACAGCGCCAGCCCCGCGAACGGATATCGACGCGCGGATCGCGACGCGCGGCGCGAGAGATGGGCAGGTACGTTTCCTGATCGTGTCGCGGCAGATATTCAGCAAGGGCATCCATCTCGCCCTGCGCGCGGCCGCCAGCGCCGCCGGGCGTCTTCCCGACTGGCGTCTCGATATCCTGGGCGAGGGATCCTATCGGCCGGAGCTTCAGGCGCTTGCGCAATCGCTCGGCCTTGGCGAACGCGTGGTGTTCCACGGGCATGTGCCGCGCGATACGGTGGACGATTTCTACGATCGCGCCGACGTTTTCCTGTTTCCGTCGATACGCGAGCCAAGCGGCGTGGTGATGTTCGAGGCGATGGGATGGGGACTGCCCATGATCGTCGCCGACTATGGCGGGCCCGCCGTCCATGTCGATCCATCGTTCGGTCTGCGCATCCCGGTGGAAACCCAGGATGGCTTCGTCCACGCCATGGCTGACGGCATGGTCGATCTGGCGCGGGCGCCCGAACGCAGGCGGGAAATGGGGACAGCCGCCTTGCGCTTCGTGCGCGAGCGCTACAGCATGGACGCCATGGTCGATTTCTATCTGGACTTGTACCGCGCCATTTCCCACTCCCCCGCAGAGTGAAATCGCTTTTCCGCAAGCCAATCTTCATCAAATTGAGGCATGACGGAACTTGGACGGCGGCCAAACAGCGTCTTGTTGCGTTGTTGAAAATGCGACAAGGAAGCTGGCGCCCCAGGCGCGAGATTTAAGGGGAACGCAATGTCTTGGTTCGGAAGACTGTTTGGACGCCCGCAGGAGGAAGACGAACAGCTCGACGCCGCCGAGGAAGAAGAAACCATCTTCACCCCGCCGGTCGTCCGGCAGCGCGGCATTCAGCTCCCCCGTTTCCAGGGCACGGCCAGCGACAAGGCGCGCACCGGCGTGGACAGCAAGATCGAACAGATCCGCTTCCGGCTGCGCAATGCGTTCACGCCGTCCCGGCCGGTGCTCGATCCCGGCATGTTCGCCGGGCGCCGCTCGCTGCTGACCCATGTGATCCGTTCGATCGAGGATCAGCAGCTTCATGTGGTGCTGTTCGGCGCGCGCGGCATCGGCAAGACATCGACCCTGCATATCCTTTGCCAGATCGCCAAGGACGCCCGCTATGTGGTGCGCTACACCTCCTGCGGCGAACAAGTGCATTTCGACGACATGTTCCGCGCGGTCCTCGACGATATTCCGCTGCTGTATCATGCCGACTACGAGCCTACCGCTGACGAGATCGAGGAAGGGCTGACGTTCAGCAGCCTGATCGGCGACGCCCCGCTGACGGTAGGCCAGGTCAGCGAGATCCTGGCGCGCATCTCGGGCACCCGCCTGCTGATCGTGCTGGACGAGTTCGACCGCGTGCATGCACCGGAATTCCGGCAGCAGATCGCGGAGCTGATCAAGAACCTTTCCGATCGCGCCAGCCGCGTGCAACTGGTGATCGCCGGCGTGGCATCGAACCTCAACGAGATCATCGAGCAGATTCCGTCGATTCGGCGCAACATCCTCGGAATCCCGGTACCGGTGATGAACACCGAGGAGCTGACGGAACTGATACGCATCGGCGAGAAGGAAAGCGGCCTGCGCTTTTCGCCGGAGGCTGCGAAGCTGGTCTGCGAACTGGCCAACGGCCTGCCCTATCTTGCCGGGCTGATCTGCCTGCATTCCGGGCTGACGGCGCTGGACCGACACAACTCGATCGTTTCCGACATCGACGTGTGGACCGGCGTGCGCCATGCTTTCGAGGAGATCAACCTGCGCCTCTCCCCCGCGACGCAGCACCAGATCGACATGGCGATCAAGGCCGGTCATGGTGAAGATCTCAGGATTCTGACGCGATCCGCGCTCCGGGCGGGCGGACTGGCTATCCCCGATCAGATCGAGGAAAGCAGCGGTGCCCGCAATCCCGACGGCGTAGAACTCGCAAGACTGGCGAACGATTTCCAGCTGCTGACCCCGCTGCCCAAGGATCCGCTCAACGCCTATATCTTCGCGGACGAAGGCGCGCCGCTCTATTTCTGGATGCGCGAGGCCGATCAGCGGGCGGCGGATGCGATTGCCGGAAAGCGCTCCGAACCGCTAAAATCGGGTGGGGTCAGGCTGGCAAGGCCCGTTACCTGAAACACGCACGATAAACCGATCAGAAGTCCGACAGGTAAGTCCCGATCAGATTGACCCTGTCGGACTCGAGTTCCTCGACCAATCCGCGAAACTCCGACATCAGCGTGTGATTGCGGCGTGCCACCACCAGCGCATAACGTACGCTTTTCGCAATCCGCCGCACATCCGCCGAGCCGCCGCCCGCCGGCGTATTGACGATCGTGATCTCGTGATCGCGCATGCAATCGTCGATCAGCTGCTTGAACTGGCGACTGGCGAAAACTTCGGTGGAATTGCGCCGTTCGATGCCCGAATAGATCACCGACAAGTTCGGGAGGACATCGGTGCGGATATTATCGATCATCTGGCGATCGGCGCCGTCCGGACCCGTGAGGATATCCCGCAGGCCAGGCAGCGGACGATCCGGCCGCAGGAAGTCATAAACGCCCGCGTCGGAAATGTTGGCATCGATCAGCAGGGTGCTGATGTCCGCCTTGGCGAAGGCCACCGCCAGATTGACCGCCAGGAAATTCGATCCGGAATTGGCGCCGGCGCCGCAGACCGCCAGCGACCGGCGTCCATGCGCCATATGACCGGCAAGCAGGTGCGCGCGAAGGGCGCGGATGCTTTCCGCGCGTTCGCCTTCCGGCTCGGACAGGACGACGATACTGCGCGAAATCCGGTAATGGACCTGAGCTGCGCTTTCCGGGGCGGTGGGCGCAACTTCGGAAGCCGTTCCGGTATCGGCCGCCGGCCGCTCTTCCTCGTCGATGACGCCGGTCGTCGCTTGCTCTTCGCTCATGACGCCGCTGCTCCTTGCGTTCTGCCAAATCCAAATGGGAACCTGAATTCCCGTTCCTTTCGGCCACGCGGAGGCAATACGCCAAGCACGGGCAATCCTTCGAATACCTCGAGGTCCTCGACGCCGCGAATGCGCCGGAACACGAACTCCAGCGCCAGAGCGATCGCCAGTCCGAGGAACAGACCCACGACTATGCCGCCCAGCAGGAACAGGAAGAAGTATGGCGAAATCGGCGCATCGGGAGCGACGGCGTTGCCCAGCGGCGCGAGGCCGACATCGGTGGACTGGGACTGCAGTTCGAAATCGGCTGCCTTCGCGGTAGTCTTAGCAAGCTGATCGCGCAGCACGCTGACTTCGCCCGCCAGTCTCTGCGCCTCGCCGACCAGACCGCGCTGATCCAGCACCTTGCGGGTCTGGCTGTTGATCATGCTGGTGATGGAAGGACCACTGGACACCTGGCGCGACGCGGCGCGGGCGGCAGCCTGCTCGCGCGACGCCGCCGCCGCCACCGCATCACGCTGACGTCGCAGGGCGACGATCTCCGGGTGATTGGGGCCAAGCTGCTGCTGGGCGACGGCGATCTGCGATTCGATCTGCGCCACTTGTCCGCTCAGCGCGGAAGGCGCGACGGCGACGCCGGGCATTACCGGCGGAGGCACCGACGCGGCCGCCGTCATGGCGCGCAGTTTCGCGCTTTCCGCATCGACATTGTCATCCTGCAGGATGATGCCGTTCTTCTTCTCGAAATCGCTCTTGCGCGCTTCGGCAGCGGCCAGTTGCGTCTTCAGCTTGTTGGCCTGCTGGCGGAACCAGCGGGAATTGTTCGCCGCGCTCTCGCGCTTGAAGGCCAGCGTCTGCTCCATATAGGCATCGCGCACCGCATCGACGATCTTGCGCGCCGAATCCGGTGAAGTGGAGCGATAGCCGATCTCGACGATGTTGCTCGTCGGACTCGTCTGGGCGACCCATGTCCCGTCGATCACCATCTGCGCCAACCAGCGGCGGATGCCGTTTTCATCGACGCGGCCTTCCTGCGCACGATAGGCGGCGATGAATTCCGGCTTCTTGGTCCAGCCGAAATGATCGACCACCGCGCCGGCGATACGGAAATCGCGGATGATTTCGGTCTGTGCCTGGACATAGGCCTTGACGCTCGCACCCGACATGGCCTGTCCGGTGACCGGATCCGGGCTCAGCGTGTCGAGCATCACGCGCGTCCTGGCCTCATACTCCTTGGGGACCATCTTCCCCACGAGACCGCCCAGCACGAGGCAGATCGCAACCGTGACCGCGATCACGAACCGACGCGCCCAGATCATGCGCCAAATTTGTATGGGGGTCATACCCTTGAAATCCCAAAGTCGATCGGATCAGAAAAACCGTTCGCCGATCACCAGTACATCACCGGCGACCAAAGTTTCCGTTAACTTGACGCGCTCTTCCTGCTCGCCGCGCACGAGCTTGACCTTGCGGTCCGATCCCAGGGGCGTGAGCCCACCCGCCTTCGCCAGCGCCATCCGCACCGTCATACCCGGCTCTACCGGGTAGCTGCCGGGCGCATTCACCTGCCCATAGATATAGAAAGTCTTCACGACAGCCACGAAGACCTTGTCGCCTTCACCGATAAGCGGGTCGGCTTCCGGCCCGCCGGTGGCGATGGCATTGAGCTGATAATCCCGTGACTGTCCGTTGGGACTCGTCACCGTGATGGTGTTGATGGCGGGATTCGAAACGCCGCCGGCGCGGGCGATGACTTCCGACAGCCGATAGGCGCGATCGATCGCGACCACGCCCGGCGTGGCCACTTGTCCCAGGACCGTCACATAGCGGCTGGCATAGTTGACCACGGTGACGCTGATCGCCGGATTCACGAAATACCCGCCTGCCTGCAGACGAGAGCTGATCTGATCCCGCACTTGCAGGGCCGTCTGATTTTCGACCGGGACGCTGTTGATGAGCGGAAGCTGGATCGCGCCATCTTCCTGAACCTGCACCCGGGCCTTGTAATCGTCCCTTCCGACGACAGCCACTTCGATGACGTCGCCCTTGCCGATGCGATAGCTGGGGGCGGCAAGCGGCGACGCGGCAACTGCGGGCGGAGAGGGAGGCGTGGCAGATGCCTGGTTTGCCGGCGCCTGGGCACTCACGGCGACAGGCAGGGAGACGAGCCCGATACCCGTCAATACGCCAGCCAAACGCAGGAAGATCGAGTGAATCATCTGAACGAAACTCCATTCGCCCCGTTGGGAACGCGAGCTCCCATAGACGCACTTTCCTTAAATGGTGTGAACCCGTGATGAAATTGTCATCCGGGTATCATGCTTCGCATTGTGCAGCACGCCTGTTCGCAGATGCAACCAAAAAAGCGCCTCCAGACGGAAGAGAGTTAAAATATTTAACAAAAATATATTTTGACTTACTTTTGCTTAAGCCATCTAAATTCTTCACGTTCCACTGCTCTATCGAAAAGCACACATCGTCGAAAACCCCAAGACCGATCACTAATGAACATTTATCGGCGAAGCATTACATACACCCCGGAGATTCGGGGATTACAAAGTTTACCACAGACTTAACCAAATGAGATCAAGCCGCTTTAATAGCTGAAACGATAACCCCTCATTTGCGAATGTAACTGCCGTCAACCTGGGTCGCGACGGCATGGGGGTAAATGGTCATGTATTCGGGATTTACAGACACCAGCCTCGGCTCGGAACCGATGCTGCAAAGTAGCATGTCGTCCTCGACTGGAGGGAGCATCATCACAGTTTCGAACGCCGCGGAACTTACCGCCGCGCTCAAGTCCGCGCGGGGGGGCGAAACCATCCTGCTCAACGCCGGCACATACGACGCCGTCTCCGTAAGAGGCGTCCAGCCGGCCGGCAATGTCACGATCGCCTCGGCCGATCCCTCCGCGCAGGCCGTGCTGACCGGCCTGGTCCTGCGCGACAGCGCCAACATCACGGTGCGCAACGTCGAGATGTTCGACCAGAGTTCGGCCACCGTTTCCGACTTCCGCATCCAGGGCAGCAAGAACATCACTTTCGACGCGGTGAAAGTGCATGGGCAGCCGGGGGCGGACGGTCTGGATTCCCAACCGTTCATGATCCGGGAAAGCTCGAACGTGAGGGTGTCGAACTCGGAATTCTATGACGTCCGCTACGGCATCTCGATGCTGAACAACAACGGCGTCACCATCACGAACAACTCTTTCCACGATATCCGGACGGACGGCATCCGTAGCGGCGGCACTTCGAACGTAATCATCGCCGACAATTTCTTCACGAACTTCCATCCGGCGGCAGGCGATCACCCGGACGCCATCCAGTTCTGGACAACCAATACCACGGCCAGCGCCGAGAACATCACGATCACCGGCAATGCGATCGTCCGGGGCGATGGAGGCGCCATCCAGGGCATCTTCATGAACGACGAGAAGGGATACCTTCCGTACAAGAACGTTCTTATCAGCGACAACCTGGTCGTCGGCACAATGTTCAACGGCATCCGGGTCGCCAACGCATCCGGCCTGGCCGTTACCGACAACATCGTCGTCGGCATGCCGGATCAGCTTTCGTGGATCATGGTTCCCGCAGGGACCGTACTGACCGGCAATGGCGCGGAACGGTATCAAATCGGCGGCGTTACCGTGGATTTCCCAGCCGGGAACCAGATGCTTCCCCCCAGCCGCGACAATGGCGCTTCGTTGTTGAGGGATTGGGTTTCGGCGCATCTGTCAGGCGGATCGGTGCTCGACGCAATGACGGCCGCAGCGCCGGCGGAAGCGACGCCGATCCCCGTGCTAGTGATCGAGGGTACGGCCGGCGCCGACCGGCTATACGCGGCCAAGGCGGAGGACAGCATCGTCAGAGGCCATGAAGGCAACGACAAGCTCTATGGCCAGGTGGTGGAAGCGACAGTCCATTCCCGGCTGGAAGGCGGCAACGGCGACGATGCGTACTACATCGACACCCACCGGGACACAGTCGTCGAGCTCTCGAATGAAGGGAACGACACCGTCTACGCCAGCGTGGACTACACGCTCACCGCGAATGTGGAAAATCTGCGCCTGACAACTGGCGGGCTGACCGGTCATGGCAACGAACTCGACAACAAGCTGGTGGGTTCCGATGGCTCCGACATCCTCTATGGCGAAGCCGGCAATGACTCGATCCAGGGCCTCAACGGCGACGATCGGCTCTACGGCGGCGATGGCGATGATCGTCTGTCCGGGGACGGCGGCAACGACTTCCTTTACGGCCAGGCAGGCGATGACAGCCTGGTCGGCGGCGAAGGCAACGACTGGCTCGACGGCGGCGACGGCAATGACCGGCTCGAAGGCGGTGCCGGATCTGACATGCTGATCGGCGGCAAGGGCGCCGACACGTTCATCTTCCGCCAAACCGACCTCGGTTCCACCGATACTATCGCCGACTACAATCCCAAGGAGGATACGATCTCGTTCAACCTGATCGACGCCAATACCCTGACGACGACCAAGAACGAGGCCTTCAACTTCATCGGGACGGCGAACTTCAGCCACAAGGCGGGCGAACTGCGCTACACCGTGGTAAGCGACGGCGTCCTTGTTCAGGGCGACGTGCAGGGCGACGGGATTGCGGACCTGTCGGTCAAGCTCGTCGGCATCTATCATGTCGATGCGAGCAACTTCATGCTGTAATATGACCGGATGGCCGCTCCGCCGGATCGACCATGGTCGACACGGCGGAGCGTCGCTGGTAAATCTTGCGCCATGAACAATATGGCGCGCCAATGCAGAAAATCGACGAAAACTCCGCCGGGTCGCCTTCCCCTATGAAGCGCGGCGCACTGGCCGGCATTGTCGGCGTCGCCATCATGGCAGGCTCGGGTACGGTGATCTGGGCGCTGGGCGATAACGTCAAGCCCGATGTGGTGACAGTGGCCAGTGTCGATGCCGCCACCCAGGCGATCGCATCAGCCCGCAAGCCGGTCACCATCAGGCTACAGCCGGGCTATTACCCGAAGATCGAGATCATCCGGCAGACGGGAACATCCGGCCAACCCGTCACCATCGAGTCCGCCGACCCGCGCCAGCGCGCCGTAATCGGCGAGCTCACAGTCGCTTTCGCACCTTCCACGATCGTCCGCGGTGTCGATTTCGAACGCCAGGAAGGCCAGGAAGGCAGACGATACCTCGCCTTCTTTCGCTCATCTCCCGGCGCCCGGGTGATTGACGCTCATTTCCGAGGCGCTCTCGATAGCGCTACACCGCAAATCCAGGACTATGCGCTGATGCTGCGGGACAGCGACGATTCACGCGTCGAACAATCCCGCTTCAGCGGGCTTCGCTATGGTATCGGCTTTTACAACGCCGATCGCCTCGTCGTAGCCCGCAACGAGATCCGCGACATGCAGACAGACGGCATCCGGGGCGAAGGCTCCGACGACCTGCTGATCGTGGGCAACGTCATCGGGGATTTCCATCCGGCACCCAAAGACCATGCCGACGGCATCCAGCTATGGACCAACAATCAGACCGAACCTACCCGACGGATCACTGTTCGCGGGAATCTGATCGCCCGCGGCAACGGCAACTTTATCCAGGGTATCTTCATTCGCGACACTTTCTCGAAGCTTCCGTTCGAGCAACTGAACATTTCGGACAACCTGGTAATCGGCGCCAATTACAATGCCATCGCCGTGCTAGGCGCCAAGGGCGTGACGATCGCCAACAACATCGTCGCCGGCTATCCCGATCAGAAGTCCTGGATCCGTTTCACCAAGGCGCAGGACGCGCATTTGGAAGGCAACAGCGCAACGTGGTATAATCGCGACGATGCCAGCCAGATTCAGGAAGCCCGGAACGTGACGCGCCAGGCCACCGACCGGGCCGACGAGATCAGGACGATGCTTGCAGCCTGGGTGGCTCAAAACAAGGATCTGGATCAATCCGGCCCCTATATTCAGCACCTGCTTACAGGTCCGCAAGGTACGATCCGCCATACCCGCAGCGGGTCATAACCCCCCTTCAAATGGTGACTGCCGAGAATTAAGGTTTCATGGCGCCGTGCGCGCCGATTTCCGCTTGCCGGCCTTGGAAAGCAGGACCGAATCCAGTCCCAGCCAGACCGACGAACCCGCCAGGAACATCAACCACATATAGCTTGAGTTCCACAAGTGGACCGAGCCGATGGAAACGCATGTACCCAGCAAGGCGAATATCGCGCCACGGCGAAGGCTGTCACGCATTTCGCCGGGACCGTTCGAATTTCCCGCCCGCACCATGATGAGGATCATCATGCCCATGAGCAGGAAGCAGGCGGGCATTCCATAGTGCAGCGCCTGGACCAGCCAGAAATTGTCGATGCTCGGCCCCATATAGGACGGCCGCTCCCACTCGCCGAAACCGATGCCGAAGAAGGGATTGCGTAGTGCTTCGGCAGAACCGTATTCCCAGATCAGGATACGCGTATAGGCCGATCCCGAACTGAAAGTCGCATAGTTGACCAAGACGTGGAACGGGGTCCTTACCGACACGAGATCCACGGCGATGTAGAGCAGGACAACCAGCACCCCCAGGATCTTCCAGCGGTTCTCGTAAGCGCGCAGCACATAGTTCCAGAGCATCAGCCCGAACTGCATGTTGAGCGAGAGCAATGCGCCTGCCGAGAGCGAAGTTACTGCCGCAACGACCACACCGACAGGACCGATCTTCTTCCAGAACGCACCTTTCGGAAGGCAATAGACGGCGAGCGAGACCAGACTGGCGGCAAAGATACCGAACAGGATCGGGTGCTCGAAAGAAGCCTGGGCGCGATGGAGGCCCATTCGCGGCGACATGTTCACGCCAGGCCAGCTCGGTCCGATCAATCCCGCCAGCTGGAGAGCCACCGGCCGGCCTGTCAGCGATTCCAGAACCGCCGGCACGGCCAGAACGCAACCCGCAATGACGGCAGTTTTCGCCATGAACATCATGGATTTGTCGTCGCGTACCAATACCCGGCCGGTCATGAAAGCGCCAAGTGTCTGAAGAATGTGCAGACCGATCGGCTCGATGCTCAGAGCGAGACCCTGATTTATGATGATGGCAGTTGCCGCCCAGGCGACGAAACCAAGGATCATATAATCCGGCGCGGTAATCGGCGTGGGTTTGCGAAACAGCCAGATGCCCAGCAGCGGCAAAAACGCCAGCAGAAGGAAGAAAGTTGCTGGCGTCAGGCGCAAAGGACCAAGGTTGACGTTGAAGGGCAGCAGCAGAGCGACCACGAACAGCAGGATCAGCGCTTTACGCCCGCCGCCGAGCGGAACGTCCGGAACAATCTCGTGCCGGAGCTCGACCTCCTGATCCTGCTGCGGCTCGTTCACCGGCGGCTGCGTATGCACAAGGCGCCCGTTGCGCAGAACGACCTTCGGTTGCGAATGTGTTCGGGCAGCCGAAGCCGTATCCTTGTCGCGCATCAGGCGCGACCGGCGCATGAGAACACGCGGGCCAGTCAAATGCTTGCCGCCATCATTCCATGCACGTCATACACGCCGCACATTCCGCCAGCCGAACAGGATACGGGTCCACCTCTGCAGCCAACCGGCGACTTTGTCCACACTCCAGCCGATCGTTCGCGAAAACAGCTCTTTCCATTGCCGGGCATAACGTCGTTCCACGCCAAGATGCACGGCCAGTGCCAGAAGCAGCGAAATTCCCATCATAAGCAGCGTGCTGGCCACCGGATGACGCGCATCGCCGAACGCCGATAAAGTCATATAACCAATATGCGCGTGGACCAGATAGAGCGGATAGGTCAGCCCTCCGGCCAGACGAGCGCCCGGCAGACGGAGATTCCGCACTACGCTCAGGTCCAATAGCGAAAAGAACGCAAACATGGCGCCGATCAAGGCCGCTATAACGACGGGATCATAGACGGTGCGCCGCGTGATCCCCAGTTCACTCGCATTATCGATCGAAAAGGCAATGCAAAGATACAATGCGACCAACAATGTCGGCACTCTTAGGACAGGACCGACCGATCGCATGGCGAAGACCGAGCCGGCAGCGAAAAAGCAGAAATAGCTGCCCAGGAACGGTATGAAGTCCAGGCCCGTCATTCGCGCGGCCAGAAGCACCCAGACCCAAAGAAAGAGCATCGCCCGAATTGCGGATGATGACGCGAGCAGCAGGCCCAGACCAATCAGGGCATAGAACGACATCTCGTAAGCGAGCGTCCAGTAAACGCCATCCACGTATGCCTGGCGGAAAAGCTGCGGCACCATTGTAAAGTTGGCGAGCAAGCGCGCGCCGCTGACCACCAGAACTCCTTCACCCCATAGCCACGAGACCATGCTGGTGATGAGCACGCCCGCCCAGAAAGCCGGAAGAAGACGAAGGGCCCGTGCGGAAGCGAATTGCCCCGCCGTTTTGCCATCGAACGAGTAACTGATGACGTAGCCGCTGATGATGAAGAAAAACTCCACCCCCAGATATCCGTATCGGACCACCTCACCGAGACCCTCGTTCAAGGGCAGCCCTGTTAGCTTTCCATTCACGATCCCATTGAAGAAATAATGGAAGATCATAACCGCCACAGCAGCGAAAGCCCGGCTCCAGTCCAGAATATCGATGCGTTGCGCGGCTGGGCCGGAAGAGCTTGCCGGATGCGCTTGTGCCAGGGGTGCCTCCTCCATATCAGGCCGACCGAAGCCCGACAGCCGCACCGCCCGACCATTCCCGCACTTGTGCACGCAGAAATTGTATCAATCGCTCCGGATTGGTCGTGGCCCGCACCGGAACCCTTGCCCGCGCTTCAGCAAGCCTCTCCTCGAACTGCGCCTCGTCTTCCACCACGCTTACCAGTCCCCGCTCGGCAAAGGCCCGGGCAATTTCGACCTGATGGTCGTCATAGTGCTCCCCGCGATCGAAGCGGCGGGGAAGTACGATGGTGCGGCATCCCTCTCGCAAGGCAGTGATCAGCGATCCCGTGCCTCCATGGCAAACCACCAGATCGGCATCGCGCAGAAGCTCGAGCACGCGATCGAACGGCAGAGTCTCATATATTTCCATGCCCTCGCATGGCGTTACCTCGCAGCCCTCGCCGGTCTGCAGGATAACCCGTTCCCGGATCGCGCCGCTTGCCTTGGCAGCGGCAACGGTGCGGGCCAGACGGTCGAACGGCAGAGTTGCCCCCACTGTCGCGAATAGGAGCGGCTGCTTTGGCGCCACGGCTCCCTCGATCCGTTCGAAAGGATCGAAGCATTTCGACCCCGGCCACTTCGCGGCCGACGCGGCCGACTGGGCGATGCGCACATGCGCGAGCGGACCGCCGATTCGAGCGAAGGCGGAAGGGCCATCGAAACGCGCGAAGCTGTCAATCAGGATGACCTTGGCGCCGAACAACCTCCCCCAAAGCACGGTGAAGAAGCACGATCCCGCCCCGGTCGTAACGATAATATGAGGTCTTTCACGCAGGATCACGCCCAGCGACTGAAACAGGCTGCGCACCGCGGCGAACAGCATGCGTATCGGCGCGCCGAGCCTCGCCTGGCCCAATGCCACATGATCCACGAAATGGACGGGATGGCGTTCACCCAGGGAACGGCCGAGCGCGGTATCCTCCGTCACGAAAAAATGGGAATGATCGCGCCAGAACGGCTCTAGATCGAGCAGCTGACGCACATGCCCCCCGCCCGATGCGACAAGGCAAAGATGGGGTCGATCCTTGGCCATCGTTCCCGCGCGGTTTCCTTTCGCCCTGTCGACCCTGCCTGAATTGCTTCGGTCGCCTTGGTCGACAGGCCGTAACGATTTTCCTATCGACGCCCTATCATTTTGCAATTGCGAAGAACCTATCGCGCTTGCGATATACTTCCAAGCTGTTTCAACGCGTAACATGCCAGCCGACCGCGACCGGAGACCCATATCAGATGAATGACAATCCGCGTCCCATCCGGATCGGTCTTTTGTGGCACTCGATCAACTCGGGCAATCTCGGCGTCGGCGCGCTGACGGTGGCCAATCAGGCGATAGCCCGCGACGTCGCGGGCGAGATGGGCCTTTCGCCCGAATTCGTCGTCATGCAGATGCGCGATTCCGGCACGCCTGGCATGAGCCTTCCCGATACCAAGACTTTCGTGATCGATCGAAAGGCGATTACCAGCCCCGGCGGGTTCTGGCGCGCCGTGGGCGAAGTCGACTGCGTGCTGGACATCGGCGCGGGCGACAGCTTTGCAGACATATACGGCGCGCGGCGGTTCTTCTTCCTGTGGATCACAAAGCTGATGGCGATCCTGCGGGGCACGCCGCTGGTCCTTTCCCCTCAGACGATCGGCCCCTTCACGAAACGCGGTTATCGCCTGCCGGCATCCTTCGTCATGCGCCGCAGCGAGACGGTCGTGGCGCGCGACGCGATTTCACGCGACATAGCAAGCGCCATGGCCCCCGGCGCCAATGTCGAGATGGCCGTCGATGTCGCCTTCGTCCTGCCTTACCGGGATCAGTCCGCCCTGCGGGGAGGGCCGAAGATCAGGATCGGCGTCAATGCATCCGGCCTGCTGTTTCATGAAGCGGAAACCGGGCGCAACCGGTTCGGGCTGTCCTATGACTACGCCCGGTTCACGCGCGCATTGCTGACGGAGCTGGCGGCCCGTCCGGGCGTCGAATTGTTCCTGGTCCCCCATGCCACCAGCACCACCGATCCCAGCGACGACGACGGTGCGCTCGCGGACCGGCTGGCGACGGAGTTCTCCGCCGCCGTCCGGGTGCCGAACTTCGTCGATCCGTCCGAAGCGAAGTCGTTCATTTCGGGGCTGGACCTGCTGGTCGCCGGACGGATGCACGCCTGCATCGGCGCGTTCTCGTCAGGCACGGCGGTGCTGCCGGTGGCCTACAGCCGCAAGTTCACCGGCCTATTCGGACTGCTCGACTATGACCATGTCCTGCCGGTGTCGGGGCTGGATGAAGATGGCGCGCTGGCGCTGGTCCGCTTGGCGATAGAGAAGCGCGATGATCTAGCCGCCGACGCGGTTCGCGGCATGACGACGGTACAAGGCCTGCTCGACATCTATCGCGAGGCGCTGCGCCGACTGTTCCGGAAAGCGGTAAACCGCCGCCGCCGGACGTAGCCGGATTGTAATCGGACGCAATTTCGATTGCCATATCATGGCGCTAAAGTGCATATGCGCCCATCGCGATACAGCAACGGGTGGGTGACTGTGCTCCAGATTCAGACTGCGGGACGCTCGTTAGCGTCCATGACGGCGTTGGCCGTGACTGCTCTTTGTGCTGGTACGCCGGCACAGGCCCAGACCGGGCAGCAAACACTATCCGCATCGGGACAGACTTTCGGGGCCTTCTCGCGCGAGATCGACCTCAATGTCGCCACCGACGTCACATATGACAGCAACGTGCTGCGTTCCCGCAGCGGGACCGAGGCCGCACGTGGTCTCGACAAGGAAGACATTATCCTCCGTCCGCGCGTCGAAGGTTCCGTTGCGCTTCCGGTGGGACCGGTGCAATTTTCGGTCAACGGCCTCGTCGGCTATGACATTTATACTCGGAACAGCGAGCTCAATCGCGAACGGATAAACCTTACCGCATCTGCGCAGGGCGGCATTCCCAGTTGCGGCGCGAACGTGACCGGCGGCTTCTCTCGGGGGCAGAGCGATTTGCGCGACCTTTCGATCGAGCCCGGCGATCCCGTAACTTCTTCGATCAACGTGCAGACGATTACCCGCATCGGCGCGACGCTTTATTGCGGTTCCTTCGTCGGACTTCGTCCGGTGGCCATGGTTGAATACCGGCAGTCGCGCAACAGCAACATCCGGCGCCGCGGTTCCAACGTGAACAGCCTTACCTATGGCGGCGGCGTGATGTATTCGAACCCGATCGTCGGACAAATCACCGCCTTCGTCAGCAAGAGCGATTTCAACTATCCCGATTCCGCTCCCCTCGTGCTGGTTCCTTTCCCCGACATCAACGTGCTCAATGCCGGCGTCCGGCTGGACCGACGTCTGGGCGCCCGCCTTCAGGTCAACGGTCAGGTCACCTATACCAAGGTCGACATCGATGGGCTGGCCGGCACTGCCTATGACGGCATCAACTGGGATATTTCCGCCTCACTGCGCGCGACCGAACAGCTCCAGATCACGCTGGGCACCGCCCGCCAGATCGATACATCCGCGGGCTTCCGTTCGAATTTCGTCCGGTCATCGATCTATTCGGCCGATATCAACTATGCGATCACGCAACGGTTGGGCCTGAACCTGTCCGGGTCCTATCAAAAGCGGGACTTCGACAATTCGACGTTGCTGCCCACGTTTGGTTCGATCAGCGACGACAAGTTCACCCGTCTCTCGGCGCGTCTCAAGTTCCAGCGCTCCCGCCGGCTCGGCTTCGAACTGTTCGGCACCTACGACAAGCGTGACGCCGACGCGACGATCTATGATTACGAAGGCTTTACCGGCGGGATCGGCATCCGGCTGCACATGTAACGAAAAGCGGGGTTATCCGGTCATCCATGGGGGCAGGCCGCGCCGGTTGCGTACGCCAGCCCACCAGCCGGCAAGGGCATAGCCCTGCTGCCGCCAGGCGCCGCGCCGCAGAAAACGCAGCAATCCCAGCATGAAGCTGGCCGGAATGGCAGTCACCAGCCATCCCGGCGTGACATCGCGCACCACGTTCAGCTTGTTCCGTTCGTCCAGATAGATCGGCATGCGCGGGCGGCGCGTGATTACGTCCGCCGACCCGGTGGTCGTGCCTTGTCCGTGGCAGACGAGGGCTTCAGGCGCGAAACCGAAGACAAGCCCGGCCTTGCGCGCGCGCAGGCACCACTCGACTTCTTCGGCATAAAGGAAATAGTCCTCACGCATCAGTCCCACACGATCGACCATCGCACGACCGATCAGCATCGATGCGCCCAGCAGATAGTCCGTGTTCCGCTCGACCGCAGCAGCATCGGGAGTTTCGCCAAGACGGCCGCCATGACCGATCGATTCCGGCCGTGCAAGGGCTGCCCGCCAGCGGCCGCCATATGCCTGAATCTTACCATCGGGATGGTAGAGTACCCCGCCCACCGCTGCGCAATCACCACGGTCCAGGCGCTGCATCAGCGCCGCCAGCGCGCCCGGTTCTGGGCTCGTATCGGGGTTAAGCACCCACCATGCCCGCGCGTCGGGCCGGGCGCGCATGCACCAGTTGACGCCACCCGCATAGCCGAGGTTGCCCGGCGCCCGATCGATCTGGACCGGCTGGCCGCCTGGCAGGTTGGCGGGAATGGCGGCAAGCAGCGCTTCATGGGCCGCTTCGCCGCCATTCTCGCAGATGACGACCTCGAAATCGCCAAACTCGCTCTCCGCCAGCCGGCCAAGACAATTTCGGATGACTTCCGGATCGCGAAAGCTGACGATGCATACGGCGACCGGGGTCATGATCTCTTTCCTCCAAGACGCAGGAGCGAATCGCCGAAGCGCCACAACCGCAACCGCGCCAGCATGACCAGGGCCGCCAATCGCTCCTCCGGACCGGAAAGCGCAGCGCTGCGCAACACGCGCGGCGCGTGAGCAAGGATGGACAACGGCAACAGCAGGGTATGGCGCGCCCAGCGCATCCACCCACCCGGCCTCAGCATCTCAAGCTGGTGCAGTTCGGCATTGATCCGCACCCATTTCTTCTTCAGCGCAGGCCAGTCGGGCCGAGCCGGATGCGACACGATGGCATCGTCGGCATACCTGATCCGATAGCCTGCCTCGCGCGCGCGCAGACACCAGTCGAGATCTTCGGACATGCCGTTGCGGAAGGGTCCGGTGCGATCGAATACCTCGCGCGGGCAGAACAGGTTCGCGGTCACCGAGAAGTGCTTATCGAGAACGTAGGCGCGATTATCGAAGGCGAACACCGCTTCGAAAGCCTCCGCTCCGCTCTTGGTTCCCCGCCCTTCGACCAGCACGATCATGCGCCCGCCCACGAGATCGCCCCCCTGAAGCGCGGCGACGCCTCGTGCGAGCCAGTCGGGATCGGCGATGCAATCGGCGTCGATGAAGGCCAGCATCGCACCGATAGAAGCGGCAACCGCGACATTACGAGCCGGCCCGGCCCCCTAGTCCGAAGCGAACACCAGCCTCGCGCGACCGGCTATGCGCGCCGCGACCGCCGCTTCGCCTTCGGGCGACATATTGTCAGCCACGACAATTTCGAAATCGTCGGGTGGATAAGTCTGCCTTACCAGCGACGCCAGGCATCGGTCGAGACGTTCGAGATCGTGATAG
>DASWWL010000168.1:0-21426 GCA_036400975.1 Novosphingobium sp.
ACTTCCTGGATGCGGGCCAGGAAGGTGAAGAACGGGATATCGAGCGCGAAATTCGCCAGGAACGCGCCGCCGATGATCGCGGTGACGGCCGCGTAGAAGCCGAGCAGCGGCATCATCAGCACCGCCGCCAGCACGCGCGGAATGATCAGCGCTTCTACCGGAGAGACGCCGATCGTGCGCATCGCATCGACTTCCTCGGTCAGCTTCATCGTGCCGATCTGCGCAGCGAAAGCCGAGCCTGAACGGCCGGCGACCATGATCGCGGTCATCAGCACGCCCAGTTCGCGCATGGCGAGGCGACCGGTCAGGTTGATCGTGTAGATTTCCGCGCCGAACTGGCGAAGCTGCACCGCGCCCTGCTGCGCGATGACGATGCCGACGAGGAAGCTCATCAGTCCGACGATGCCGAGGGCGGAAACACCCACCAGTTCCGCCTGCCGGACCAGAGCCTTGCCGCGCATCCGGCGCGGCTCGCGGATGATGTGCCAGGCAGAGATCAGCATGGCGCCGAGAAAGCCGAGAATGCCCTTGCTGCCCGCGCCCCAGCTCGTGACAAGCTGTCCCACGGCCTCGAGCACGCGGCGGATCAGATCCCGACGCGGCGGATGGATCGAGACATCACCCTTTGCCCCGCGAATGGCGGCGATCAGGCGCTCCGCCTCTGCGCTCGCGCCGACGATCTCGGCATTATTGTCCCGCGCGATGCGCCATGCCGTCCACGCGCCGACAGTGTCGATAGTGCTGACCTGCGAAAGATCGACCTTGCTGACAGGCTCGTCGAGCGCACGCAGGCGCCGATCGACCGGGCCGATCGAGGATACCGTCAACGGGCCGGTCAGCGTCAGGGTATTACCCCCGCCTTCCTCCGCATCGGTCGTGAAATCGGCCCATTCGCGCATAGGATATGGCTTCATGGGCCAAATCGCTGGCGGCGGCAAGTGCGCCCCCGGCGACGAACCGTCCACGCCCCCGGACTTGCGCGCCCGCAAGGCGGCTGGCAAAGCGCCGGGCCATGAGCGAGACGACTATCGACAAGACCTTCGATCCGGCGGCGATCGAAGCAAAATGGTATCCTTACTGGGAAGCGAACGGGCTGTTCCGGCCCGAACGCCCGGACGCCGTACCATTCACCATCGTCAATCCCCCGCCGAATGTGACGGGCTCGCTGCATATCGGCCATGCATTGGACAACACTCTGCAGGACGTTGTGATCCGATACGAGCGCCTGCGGGGCAAGGATGCCTTGTGGGTAGTAGGCACGGACCATGCCGGCATCGCCACGCAGATGGTGGTCGAGCGCCAGCTTGAGGCGAAACAGGACAAGCGCACGAACTACTCGCGCGAGGAATTCATCGAGAAGGTCTGGGAGTGGAAGGCGGAGAGCGGCGGCGCGATCACGCGCCAGCTTCGCCGGCTCGGCTGCTCGATGGACTGGTCCAGAGAACAGTTCACCATGGACCCGCATTTCACCAAGGCGGTGGTGAAGGTCTTTGTCGATCTCTACAATCAGGGCCTGATCTACCGCGACAAGCGGTTGGTGAACTGGGACCCCAAGCTCAAGACCGCGATCTCCGACCTCGAGGTGGAGACGCAGGAAATCAAGGGCGGCTTCTGGCTCTTCCGCTATCCGCTGGCGGACGGTATAAAACTGGACAACGGAGCCGACCACATCGTCGTCGCCACCACTCGGCCCGAGACGATGCTGGCCGATATGGCCGTGGCAGTGAACGCAGACGACCCGCGCTACAAGAGCGTCATCGGCAAGGACATCCTCCAGCCGATCACCGGACGCCGTTTCAAGATCGTCTCCGACGAGCACGCCGATCCGGAACTGGGCTCAGGCGCGGTGAAGATCACACCGGGGCATGACTTCAACGACTTCGAAGTGGGCAAGCGCGCCGGGATAAAGCCCGGCGAGATGCTCAACATGTTCGATGCCGAAGCGAAGGTGGTCCAGACCGCCGATGGCAAGGTGCCCGAAAAGTACCTCGGCCTCGATCGCTTCGTCGTACGCGAGATGATCGTCGCCGATATGAAGGCTGCGGGCTTCCTCGTGCCGCATGTGACGAAGAACAAGGACGGCGAGGAAGTCGAGGCGGACTTCGAACCACGCACGATCCAGACCCCTTTCGGCGACCGTGGCGGTGTCGTGATCGAGCCCTGGCTGACCGACCAGTGGTACGTCGACGCCGAAACCCTCGCCCAGCCGCCGCTCGCAGCGGTCCGCGACGGACGGATCGAGATCGTGCCCAAGTCCTGGGAAAAGACCTTCTTCAACTGGATGGAGAACATCCAGCCTTGGTGCGTTAGCCGCCAGTTGTGGTGGGGCCACCGCATTCCGGCGTGGTATGGGCCGTCGCTCGATGGTGATGGAAACTTGCAGGTCGGAGATCTAATTCGTCTTGCGATTGTCGAGGGCCAGCCAACATCGACGAGCCGTGCACGCATGGATACCATACCCTTTGTTGCTGACACTCCCGAACAAGCTATTGCGCTGGCTAAACATTATTACCCAGCGGATTGCGTGATCGAAATCACAGACGATCCAGAAGCGAGGAGCGAAGGAAAAACTGTCCGATTGCGCCGCGACCCCGACGTCCTCGACACATGGTTCTCGTCGGCGCTCTGGCCTTTCGCCACGCTCGGCTGGCCGGACGACGCCACGCTTTACCAGCGCCACTACCCTAACGACCTCTTGATCTCGGGCTTCGACATCCTGTTCTTCTGGGATGCGCGCATGGCGATGCAGGGGATGCACTTCAACGACCAGCAGGTGCCGTGGAAGCGGCTCTACCTGCACGGACTGGTGCGCGCGGCCGACGGGCAGAAGATGTCCAAGTCCAAGGGCAACGTCGTCGATCCGCTAGGGCTGATCGACAAGTACGGGGCGGACGCGTTGCGCTTCTTCATGTGCGCCATGGAAAGCCAGGGCCGCGACGTGAAGATGGACGAAAAGCGGGTCGAGGGATATCGCAACTTCGCCACCAAGCTGTGGAACGCGGCGCGGTTCTGCCAGAGCAACGGCATCGGCGCTTCGCAGTCCGTGGCTGCACCGGACGCAACCTCGGCAGTGAACAAGTGGATCATCGGTGAAGTCGTCGAGACGCTGGCCGAGCTGGACAAGGCCATGGCCGACCTGCGTTTCGATGCGGCGGCGAACGCCATCTACCACTTCGTCTGGGACCAGTTCTGCGACTGGTATCTGGAGCTTATCAAAGGCCAGATCGACGACGAGACCAGAGCCGTCGCCGGCTGGGTGCTCGACCAGATCCTGGTTATGCTCCACCCTTTCATGCCCTTCGTCACCGAAGAGCTGTGGGCGAACATGGGCGCACGGCCCTATGAGTTGATCGTCGCCGAGTGGCCGGTGCCCGAAGCGGTCGTGGATGCCGAAGCGAAGCGTGTAATAGATTGGCAGATCGAGTTGGCTCAAAAGGCCCGCACCGCCAAAAATGATCTGGGTATTGCACCAGGTACTCGACTATCTGCGAACATCGCCAATCCAAGCGTTTTCGTGTCTCAGGTTGTTAAAGCGAACGCGAGTGCAATCTCGCGAGTAGCTCGGTTCGATCAGATCAAGTTTGAACCTGCACCAGAAGGCGCATCGATGCTTCTCGTCATTGCTGGAGAGGAGGTGATTGTTCCCCTCGAAGGCGTGATCGACATCGCCGCCGAGAAGGCTCGCCTCGAAAAGGCGCTCGCCGTCTCGCAGAAGGAAGCGAAGTCGCTGGAAGGTCGCCTGTCCAATCCCTCGTTCGTCGAGAAGGCGAAACCCGAGGCGGTCGAGAAGGCCCGCGCCGACCATGCCGCCCATGCGGCCGAGGCGGAGCGGCTGGCGGCAGCGTTGCAGCGGCTAGGCTGACCTTCGCATCCGACATGCAGATAGAGTCCCTCTCAGGCGGAGCAGATATGAGCCTTGGTGATGAACCCGATGAAGTGATGTGGGAGGGACGCTTCATCACCGCCCGCAAAAAGGGCAAATGGGAATATGTCAGCCGCTCGCGGGGAATTCGTGCGGCGGTGATCCTCGCCGTCGACGAGGACGATCACGTCATCCTCGTCGAGCAGTTTCGCGTGCCGCTCGGGCGTTCCTGCATCGAACTTCCAGCCGGCCTGATCGGCGACAGCGACGATTGCCTCGATGAAGAGGATATCACTGCGGCCGCGCGTGAGCTTGAAGAGGAGACGGGATATCACGCCCAGCGCATGGAACCGCTCGGCGAGTTCTGGTCGTCCCCCGGCATGGTCAGCGAAAGCTTCACCCTGTTGCGCGCCCATGGTCTGACCAAGGTCGGTCCGGGCGGCGGCACGCCGGGAGAGAACATCACCGTGCATCGCGTGCCCCTGCAGGAGTTGGCTCAGGCCGTGGCGCGCTGGCGCAAGGAAGGCTTCGCCATCGACGTCAAGCTGCTGACGCTGCTCGGGCCGGGGATTCTAGCCGGTTAACGCAAAACCTTCACAGTGTCGTGAAAATGGCGCCGAAGTCCTTGCCTCCGTTGCCGGTCTGGTCGAACGCCTCGTAAATCGCAGTCGCGTGTTGTCCAAGCGGCACGTTCGCCCCGCTGGCCGCAGCCGCCTCCATGGCGAGACGCAGATCCTTCAGCATCAGCGCCGAGGCGAAGCCGCCCTGATAACCATTGTCCGCCGGACTGGCCGCACCGACGCGGGGGGCGGGCGTATAGTCGTTGAGCGACCAGCAATAACCGGTCGACTTCGAGCTGATCTCGTAGAACTTCTGCATGTCGAGCCCGGCTTTTTCAGCCAATGCAAGAGCCTCGCAAGTGCCGATCATATGGATCGCCAACAGCATGTTGTTGCACATCTTGGCAACCTGACCGCTGCCGGATGCTCCGGCATGGATCACCGCCTTGGCCATCGCCGCAAGCACAGGTTCGGCACGGGCGAAGGCGGCATCGGCTCCCCCCACCATGAAGGTGAGCGTACCCGCGTTGGCAGCGGCGATGCCTCCCGAAACAGGGGCGTCGACCATGTCGTATCCGGCGGCGATCGCGGCTTCGGTGGTCGCGCGCGCGGTGGCCACATCGATCGTCGAACAGTCGATCAGCAAGGCCCCCTGCGGCGCGTAGCCGATCACCTCATCGGCATAGACTTTCCCAACGATCGCGCCGTTGGGCAGCATCGAGACGACCGCATCGACACCCTGAACCGCCTCACGCGCGCTCGCATGGGTTTCGCAACCGGCCACCTTTGCCTTCGCCAGCGCTTCGGCCGAAAGATCGAAGGCGTGTACTGCGTGCCCCGCTTTCGCAAGGTTCGCAGCCATGCCCCCGCCCATGTTGCCGAGGCCGACGAAGGCGATCTTCATGTCACTTGCCCTTCCAGACGCCCGGACGCTTCTCGACGAAGGCCTTCATACCTTCGGCCTTGTCCTCGGTGGCGGTGAGTATCTGGAAACCGCGACGCTCGTAAGTAAGGCTCTGGTCCAGCGTCATCTCGAAGGCGGCATTGACCAGTTCCTTGTTGATGAGCGTAGCGAGCGGCGGCATCGAGGCGATCGTCTCGGCGGTCTTGATGGCATCGGCGAGAAGATCGGCCTGCGGCACGACACGGGTAACGAGGCCCGAGCGTTCTGCCTCGGCGGCGTCCATCATCCGGCCGGTCAGGCACATCTCCATCGCCTTGGCCTTGCCCACGGCGCGGGTCAGGCGCTGCGAACCGCCCATTCCAGGCGCAACGCCGAGCTTGATCTCGGGCTGGCCGAACTTCGCCGTTTCGGAGGCGATGATGAAGTCCGCCATCATCGCCAGTTCGCAACCGCCGCCAAGCGCAAAGCCGTTCACCGCCGCGATCCAGGGTTTGCGGGTGCCCTTGACGATATGGCTGGTCCACTTGGCGAAGAAGTCTTCGCTGAAGAATTCGGCCGCCGGCTTGTCGGCCATTTCCTTGATGTCAGCGCCGGCGGCGAAAGCCTTCTCGCCCGAGCCGGTCAGAACCGCGCAGCCTTGCGACTTGTCCGCCTCGAACGCGGCGAAAGCGTCGATCAGTTCTTCCAGGACCTGCGAATTCAGCGCGTTGAGCGCCTGCGGCCGGTTGAGGGTGATGACGGTGACGGAACCCTTCTTTTCGACCAGGATCGTCTCATAACTCATAACGGCTTCCACTCCTCGTTTGTTGGCAGGGGCGCGAAGATAGACTCGATCAGTTCATCGCTCACATCTTCGGGCCGTGCAGGATTCCAGACAGGGTTGTTATCCTTGTCGACGATAACGGCGCGAACGCCTTCGGCGAAGTCCGGCAGCACCAGCACGCGCGCGCCGATGCGATATTCGAGCACCATGTTATCGGCGAAATCATCGAGCTTCAGGCTCTCCGCGAGTTGGCGCAGAGCGACCTTGCAGGCCTGCGGACTCTTGCGGCGCAGCGTCTCCAGCTCCTTGACCGCCCATTCGCCGCCATCGGCCTCGAGCGAAGCGAGAATATCCTCGTAGCGATCGGACGCGAAGTGCCTGGCGATCTGGGGAATATTATCGACGATGCGCGGATGCGGCGGCGTGACAGAGAGTTCGGCAAGAACCGATTCGATGTCATGACCTTCAGCGATGCGCTGTTTGGCTTCGGGCAGGGATTCCGCGGCGAGATAATGCGTCGCCAGCCCCGCCCAATAAGTTTCCGCTCCATCGAGACGCGCACCCGTAAGCGCCAGGAACTGACCCAGACGGTTGTTCAGCCGGGCAAGATACCAGCCGCCGCCAACATCGGGAAACAGGCCGATACCGGTTTCTGGCATCGCATAGCGCGTATTCTCGGTCGCGACACGATAGCGCGCCGGCTGCGAAATGCCGACGCCGCCGCCCATGGTAATACCGTCCATGAAAGCCACGACAGGCTTCTCGTAAGTGAACAGCAAGTGGTTGAGTTGATACTCATCAAAGAAGAACTTGCGGCCCGAAACGCCATTGTCGGTCAAGGCCGAATGACGCAGCGCCGCGATGTCGCCGCCGGCGCAGAAACCCCTGCCCTCCGCATGATCGATGATTACGGTCTCGACCGCATCGTCGTCCTTCCAGGCCAGAAGGGCCTCGGTCATGGCCTCATCCATCGGCGCGGTCAGCGCATGGATCGCCTTGGGACGGTTGAGCGAAAGAAAACCTGCCACGCCTTGGCGGCGAACGATAACGTCCCCGGTGCCCCCGCCGCTCACTTCAGCAGATCCCTTCCCACGATCATGCGCATGATCTCGTTCGTGCCTTCCAGAATGCGGTGGACCCGCAAGTCGCGCCAGAAACGCTCGATCGGATAGTCTCTGAGATAACCGTAGCCGCCGAACATCTGCAACGCCTTGTCGACGATCTGCGAACCGTTGTCGCTGGCGAGACGCTTCGCCATCGCGGCGAAACGGGTCTTGTCGGGCGCGCCAGCGGTGACTTTGACAGCAGCGAGGTACAGCAGCGCGCGGCTTGCTTCCAGATCGGTCGCCATATCGGCCAGAGTGAACTGGGTGTTCTGGAAATCGGCGATAGGCTTGCCGAACTGACTGCGATCCTTGACGTACTGGATCGCCTCATCAAGGCAACGCTGAGCGCCGCCGAGCGAGCAGGCACCGATATTGAGACGCCCCCCGTCCAGTCCCGCCATGGCGAACTTGAAGCCGTCGCCCTCGGCGCCGACGCGATTCTCGACCGGGACGCGCACATTGTCGAAGCTCACTTGCGCGGTAGGCGAGGAATTCCAGCCGAGCTTTTTCTCGCTCGCCCCGAAGCTGACCCCTTCCTGGTCTTTCTCGATGACAAGGCACGAGATGCCCTTCGCCCCGTTGTCACCGGTGCGGACCATGGTGACGTAAAAGTCGTTGACGCCGCCGCCGGTGATGAACTGCTTCGTGCCATTGACGATATAGTGATCGCCTTCCAACCGCGCAGTGGTCTTGAGCGCGGCGGCATCAGAGCCGGAACCGGGCTCGGTCAGGCAATAGGAACCCAGCTTCTCCATGCCGACGAGTTGCGGCACATAGCGCTGACGGATCTCGTCACCGCCGAATTTGTCGATTATCCAGGTCGCCATGTTGTGGACCGAGATGAACGCGGCGGTCGATGGGCAGCCATAGGACATTGCCTCAAAGATCAGCGCCGATTCGAGGCGTCCGAGATTGATACCGCCCATTTCTTCGGAAATGTAGATCGCCCCGAAGCCGAGTTCGCCGGCCTGACGCACGACTTCGCGCGGGAAATGCTTTTCCTCGTCCCATTGCGCCGCAAACGGCGTGATAGCATCGGCGGTGAAACGCCGCGCCATCTCCTGAATGGCAAGCTGGTCCTCGGTAAGCTGGAACTGGTCGGTCATCTGCACCCTGCCTGTTTCGGGATCGTTTAATCGCGCGATTAAATCGCCGCTAGCAGAGTTTCGCCCACCGTGGCAAGCGCCCCCGCCGCCCTTGCGCATCGGTTTTGCGCGACTGGCGGGAGGGACGTTGCTTCCGGCGCAGGCAGTCAGGCCAGCGCCTCAATCACATCCTTGCCGAACAGGTCTTCGTCGCTCGGAATCACCTTGGGCTGGGCAAGCGGCTTCGACACCCAGGTCTCGTTGATCAGGTCGCGCCACGAAATGTTGTTATTCGTCGCATTGCCGCCCCAACTACCGCAGCCGAGCGAGAAAGTCTGGCGCATGCCGTTCCACAGGTTCCCCGAGTTCGACGGCGCCTGCGGCTGGTTGACCATAACGCGGCTGGTGTAGGTCTCGTTCGCCAGCTTCATGATGTTGGCGTCGTTCTTGGAATAGATGCCGCAGCTATGACCGCGTCCCTGATAGGACTGGATGGCGTTGGTCAGCGCGATCGCCTCGTCGATGTCCTTGGCGCGGTAGAGCGCCATCGTCACCGAAAGCTTTTCGCCCGAAAACGGATAATCGGGACCAGTGCCGGTTTCAGGCACGATGAAGAAGGTCTTGCCCGCCGGCAGGTCGATACCCGCCATCGACGCGATCTTCTCTGCCGACTGGGCGACGATCGCGGTGTTGAGATGGCCATCGACCCAGATCGTGTTCTGGAGCTTTGCCTTGTTCTCGCCTTCGATCACGAAGCCGCCCTGCGCCTGCAATTTTTCCAGCGCGGCATCATAGATGGCATCGAATAGTACGACCGAGTTGTCCGAAGAACAGGAAGCGGCAAGATCCAGCGTCTTGGAGATGCGGATCTTCTCGGCCGCGTCCTCGAGATCGGCGGTATCATCGACGGTGATGACTGCATTGCCCACGCCAACGCCAAGCGCCGGGGTGCCCGACGAGTAGGCGGCGTGGACCATGGGGCCGCCACCGGTGGCGAGCACGCGATCACACTGCTTCATCAGTTCGTTGGTTTTCTCCACCGAGGGAGTTTCGATCGCGATCACGAGATCGGCAGGGGCGCCGAGCTTGACCAGCGCATCACGCATACGATCGCAGATCATCTTGTTGCTGATCTTCGCGCGTGGATGCGGCGCAATGATGATCGAGTTACGGCCCTTCACCGCGCAGATCGACTTGATGACCGGAGTGGCTTCAGGATTGGTCGAGGGTGACAAAGCACCGATCACACCGACAGGCTTCGCGATCTTGATGAGATTGCGCTCCTTGTCCTCCTCGATCACACCGACCGACTTGTCATCGATGATGTCCATCAGCGCCGCGCGCGTCTTGCGATGAATCTTGAGGAACTTGCCATCGTAGTTGCCAAGCTGCGTCTCATCGACGGTATGCTGCGCGATTTCCTCGGCGACCCCATCCTGAGCGACGGCCCAGACCATGCCGCGGATCAGACGATCGACCTGCTCTTGCGTGTAGTTCTCGATCTGCGCCTGCGCCGCGCGCGAACGGGCGATCAGGCCGGCGATTTCCTGAGCTTCGGGGGTGTCGGCAATCGGTTGGGCGGCAGCCATCAAATCTTCCTTCAATATCGCAGAGGCGGACTTGGCCTCCAGAAACTCGCCATCCAGTGCACTTTTGCAGCAGGACAGACAAGCCCTTCACCCGCCAGATAGGCTGCTTCTGCGAGCAATCAATTCCCCTGCAGCAAACGGGAGGAATCTATTGCCCCCTTCCTTCACGTTCGCCATGACGCGCCAAAGCAGAAACGAGGATCAAAGTGTGACGCAAACCGCCATAGACCCCACGACTTTCCGGCAAGTGCTCGGCACTTATCCCACCGGCGTCTGCGCGATCACCGCGCTCGATCCGGACGGTAACCCGACCGGCATGGTCGTCGGCACCTTCACATCTGTTTCACTCGATCCGCCGCTCGTCGGCTTCCTGCCCGATAAGAAAAGCTCGACCTGGCCGCTCATCGAAGCCGCGGGGCGTTTTTGCGTCAACGTGCTCGGCAGCGACCAGCAGCAGGTCTGCCGACAGATCGCCGCCAAGGGCACCGAGAAATTCGTGAACCTCGAGTACGCGGTTTCCGAGCACAGCCTTCCGGTAATCGCCAATGCCATCGCGCGGATCGAATGCACGATCCATTCGGTAACCGAAGCGGGCGACCACTGGTTCGTGCTGGGCAATGTCCTGCACATGGAAACCACCCGCGACGAAGACCCCATGCTGTTCCATCGCGGCCGTTATGGCGGCTTCGCGGAACTTGCCTGAGCCATTTCGTTTCACGCTTGACGCTCCCGCCGCGATGCTGTTCAGCCGTTCAGCACCGGGCGGCGAACCGCCGGGCCGGGAGAGATTTCGCGGGCGCCAGCATCCCGCGCTGAAAGGAGCATCATGACCAGATCACTCAACGGCCGCACCGCCATCGTCACTGGCGCGGGTTCGGGCATCGGCCGCGCCATCGCCATCCGCCTTGCCGAAGATACCGCGAAAGTCGCCGTGTGGGATCTCAACCTTGAAGGCGCCGAGGAAACCATCCGCCAGATTCGCGACGCCGGCGGCACCGCCGTGGCCATGAAGGTCGATTGCGCCGACAAGGCCCAGATCAAGGCCGGCGCCGACAAGGTGCGCGCCGAGTTCGGCCCGATCGCCATTCTCGTCAACAATGCCGGCATGGCGCCTTTCACACCGTTCCTCGAAACCGATGACGATTTCTTCGACACCGTCATCCGCGTCAACTTGCGCGGCCCCTGGTTGATGACCAAGGAAACCCTGCCCGACATGCTGGCGGCCGGCTGGGGCCGCGTGATCAACATCACTTCCTCCTCGGTGCAGAACGGCTCACCCGCGCAAGGGCACTATGTCTCGTCGAAGGGCGGCCTGATGGGCATGACCAAGGCGCTGGCACTGGAATTCGCCCCCAGCGGCGTCACCTTCAACATGGTCCCCCCGGGCTTCATCGACACACCGATGCTGCGCTCATCTGGCATCGACATCGATGCCTACGCCCAGACGCTGCCGATGAAGCGCGTCGGCAAGCCCGAGGACATTGCCGCCGCCTGCGCTTATCTGGCGTCGGAGGAGGCCGGATATATCACGGGTCAGACGATCAGCACCAATGGCGGCCGTTACATGGGGTCGCACTGAAGCCATGACGAGCGCCTTCACCATCACGGTCGAAGGCGCCACCCTTTCCGGCGTGCGGCGCGGCCAGAGTGCCTCGCCGCTCGTTTTTATTCATGGCATGGCCGGCTGCCGCGCCGACTGGAACCGGCTATGGGCGGAACTGCCGGCGGAGATGGCGCTTCTGCGTTATGATTTGCGGGGCTTCGGCGCATCAGCGGCGCAAGACGATCGCCCTTTCTCGCACGCGGACGATCTGCATGCCCTGCTCGACGCATTGGGCATAATGCGCGCGATACCGGTCGGACTGTCGATGGGCGGGGCGATCGCGCTGAACTTCGCCCTCTCGTATCCCGAACGCGTCGAAAAGCTGGTACTGATCAGCCCGGCGGTTGTTGGCTGGGAATGGTCGGACGAATGGAAGACCCTCTGGCGCGATGTCTCCGCCCCAGCACGCGCTGGCGAGATGATGCTGGCGCGAGAGCGATGGTGGATGCATCCGATGTTTGCGAAAGCCCGCGAAAGCGAAGCCGGCGAAGAACTTCGCCAAGCCATAGAGGCATATCCCGGCGAGCAGTGGGTCCACGACAACCAGCGCGCCGAACTGCCCGACATCGATCGGCTGCATACGCTTACCCCGTCCACTCTGCTAATGAGCGGCATGAAGGACGTAGCCGACATGCGTCTGATCGCCGATGTGATCGAGGGCGCCTCGCCAGATGTGAGCCGGATCGACTATCCGGATGCCGGACACATGCTGCATCTGGAACGCCCGCATGAGGTTGCGAGAGCGCTTCAGGATTTCCTCGCGCCTTAGGAAACAGTCAGGCCTGCACCTCGCACAGCTCCGCCGGTGAAGATCTTTCGATCATGCCGTAGGCGCTCACGCCATCCCAGGTATAGCGCACCCCACCTTGCTGGTTGTTCATGCCCTTCATGCCCGGATTGGTCATATGAAAGGTCGAAAGCGCAGTAATGCCTTCGATCCGGGTAATGCCAAGCTCCGATTCCAGCTCCACCGCCACGTCATCGCCCGAAGGCATGATCTTGCGCAGCCATGCCGCCTGATCGCCGCGCGCCTTAGCTGGATACATGCGGCCATCCTGGCAGATATAGCCGATATTATATGTGCTGCCGTCCTCGCGCGGCGGGTAGATGCATAAACCGAAGGCGCGGCCATCGGAGAAGTTCGCCGCCTGCCAGCAATGCCCACGGAAAGCGCCCATGGGACGCACGCTCTGGCGATGGACACGGTCGCCCGTGGCCTTGAAGGCTCGCGCCTCGCCGCCAACGACAAGCTCTCCGACCGCGTTGAAGGTCTGTTCGATGCGCCAGCCATAGCCCATCAGGCCCGCGTCGATGCGATCGCCCTCGCTCAGACGGTCGAGCGCGTCGCCGCGATAGTCCTGAGTCCATGCGGGGGCCGCCATCGTAAGCTCGGCTTCGAACTTCACCGGCACCAGAGCGTGTGAGACATCGGGCGCGCTATCGGCGAAGAGGCGGAAATCGCCGCGAATCTGCTCTTGTACCGATCCCTCGTACAGCTCTTCCTCGAAGCTTACTCGCCATTTGCGGAACGGCTCCAGGCATTCGAAGCGCAGGCTTCCTGCGCCGATGACACGATCGCGCCCATCCCCACCCTTGGGCGAAACAGCCGACATGTGCTTGCTCTGGCGCAGCACACGGCCGTCCCTGAAGGCCACATTCATGTCGCAGCGACGACTGTTCCACTGCCCGCCTACGGCATCGAGCCCCACGCGCGGCAACGCGAATTCGCCATTCTCCTCGAACAGCCAGAGCGAAACGCCCTCCCGCATCTCGGGATCGCCGGGCGCATCGGGCAAGACGTAGTCGATCTCTGGGTCGAGCCCGCCATACCAGATATCCTTGGCCATCATGCTTCTCCTCTGGCGCAAGGATGGCGGCAGCAGGACGCCGGGATCAAGCCCGGCGGCAACGCTGGAGCGATCAGTAATCCGAAGGCGGGGCGACAGTAACCGCCAGCCCATCAAGTTCCGGCCGCATTTTGATCTGGCAACCGAGCCGGCTATGGTCTCCCTTCACGTCGGCGACCATATCGAGCAGATCACCTTCGATGTCGTCCGGCTCACCAACCCTGTCCCACCATGCGGCATCCACATAGACATGGCACGTCGCGCAGGAACAGCCGCCACCGCAATCACCGAGGATGCCTTCGACGCCATTGCGCTTCGCCAGCTCCATCAGGCTGACGCCTTCCTCCGCATCGGCCAACACGTGCTCAACGCCGTTCACGTCAGTCATGGTCACAATGAAACCGCTCATCTCGAAGCATCTCTCCTTGTCTTTATTCGCCATGGAGAAAAAATGGTCTCAATGCAAAGCCTCCCGCGCACCGCGCTCGCGATGCTTGAAAGCGGAAGCGGCCCGAAGCTTGACCGGTTCCGCATAGCATCCTCCTAAGACCGAAACGGGAGAGAATCGATGACGACAGGCAATCTCGACGGACTAGGATATAGGGACGCCAAGATAGTGCTCACCGGCGGCGCCTCGGGCATGGGCGAAGCCGCCGCGCGCATCCTCGGCGAGCTGGGCGCGCAAGTCCACGTGCTCGACATCACGGAACCCAAAGTCCCTGTAGCGACCTTCACCCGACTCGACCTGTCGGACTACGCGGCGGTGCGAAAGGCGGCGGCGGACCTGCGCGAACTGGGCACGATCGATTGTCTGATGCCGATCGCCGGCATCCCACCGCACACGCTGGGACCGCTCAAATGCATGGCGGTGAACTACATCGGCACACGGCTGCTGACCGAGGAACTGCTGCCCGCCGTGAAAGACGGCGGCGCGGTCGGCCTAGTTTCCTCGACCGGCGGCCGTTTCTGGCAGCACAACCTCGAACGCAACCTCGAGATGGTGGCCTTCACCGATGCCGAGGAATTTCACGCCTTCTGCGAAGCCAATCCCGACAAGCTGCGCGACGGTTACTCGACCTCGAAGGAAGCGCTGTTCGTCTGGGTGCAACAATTAGCCGTGAAGATCGGGCAGGAGCGCGGCATCCGGGTGAACTGCATTTCGCCGTGCCCTACGGCGACACCCTTCATGGAAGCCAGCGAGGACGTGCTGGGCAAGGAATTCCTGGATGCCTATCCTTATCCGCTGCTCGGCCGCATGGCGACGCCGGCAGAGCAGGCCTGGTCGCTGATCCTACTGACGAGCCCGCTCAATGCCTCGGTCACGGGAACGATGCTCTATACCGATCAGGGCTATACCGGCGGAATGATCACCGGCGCGATCCGCTCGGACGACTATCGCCACGGCGGGCCAAGGGCGCTGTCCTGATCGCGAATTTTCCCTCATAGCGCGCCAAACGAATCTGGGAGTAGCCAAGCGATGAACCCACCCCGGCCAAGGCCGAAGCTCGACGACGACAACCGCCACTTCTGGACTGGCGGCGCCGAGGGCAAGCTCAACATCATGAAATGCGGCGATTGCGGGCAATTCACGCATCCGCCGCGCCAGATCTGCCGCCACTGCCAATCGGAGAACATGGCCCCCGAAGCCGTCGCCGGCACCGGCGAAATCGATACCTATACGATCAACTACCAGCCGTGGGCCCCTGGTCTGGAAGTGCCGCTGGTAATCGCCCGCGTCCGCCTGGACGGCGTGCCCGGCGTGATCCTGACAACCAACATCGTCAATTGCCCGGTCGATGAAGTCGCCTTCGACGACAAGGTGCGCGTCACCTTCGAAGAGCAGGACGGCATCTTCTACCCTCTGTTCGAGAAGGTACGCTGAGCCATGGCCATCAACGAAGCCTATATTACCGGCATCGGCCAGTCCGAGGTCGGCGTTCGCCTTACCCGTTCCCCCATGGGCCTGACGCTCGACGCAATCCGCGAAGCGCTGGACGAAGCCGGCCTGACGCTGGAGCAGATCGACGGCGTCTCCACGTATCCCGGCAAGGCGCAGGGCTATCTCGGCTTCTCGCCGGTCAGTTCCGACGAGGTGATCGAACAGCTTGGGATCAAGTCAAAGTTCCAGCTCGGCGGCATGGAACTGCCGGCGCAGCTTTCGGCGATCGCCAACGCGGCGATGGCGGTGAGGCTGGGCCTTGCCCGCCACGTCATCTGCTTTCGCACCGTCTATGAGGCGGCGGCGATGGCCAATCCGGAACAGTACGGCGCGCCGCAGCGCAAGTTCGTGGAAGGCCAGTCGCAATGGACGAACCCGTTCTGGGCTTTCTCGGCAGCCTGCTGGACCGGCCAGTATGCGATGCGCCATATGCATCGCTACGGCATGACCCGCGAACAGCTTGCGCAGGTTGCGCTCAACGCGCACCGCAACGCCGCGATCAATCCCAAGGCGCGCGCCATCGTCAAGGAACCGCTGACGATGGAGAAGTATATGTCGGCGCGGATGATCTCCTCGCCGTTCTGCCTCTACGACTGCGACCGCTTCACCGACTGCTCGACGGTGGTAATCGTCTCGGCGGGCGACGCGCTGGACGAAGTGAAGTGCGAACCGATCCGCATCGCCGCTACCGCAGGGTCGGTGAACCGTTATTCGTGGGACCAGGCCGAATGGCCGGCTTCCTACGAAACCGGCGAGGATCTCTGGAAGCGCACCGACTACAAACCGAAGGACGTCGATACCATCCAGTTCTACGATGGTTTCGCCTTCCTTCCGATCACCTGGATCGAGGGACTGGGCTTCGCGAAAAAGGGCGAAGGCCATGAATTCATCGAAGGCGGCACGCGTATCGCGCGCGAAGGCGAGTTGCCGATGAACACGCATGGCGGCCAGCTCGGCGCCGGGCGCCTGCACGGTTTCGGCTTTGCGCATGAAGCCGTGACCCAGCTTCGCAAGAAAGGTGGCCCGCGTCAGATCCCCGGCGACCCCAAGGTGGCGGTAGCGACTTCCGGCGGCGGTCCGCTGGCTGCGGCGCTGCTGTTGACGCGCGACTGAGGATAACGGAGGCGATGCATCGCTGCGGGGGTGCATCGCCCGCCGGAAACCGGTAGCAAGCGGGCATGAGCAAGCCCACGATCGAGGACGTCGCCCGGAACGCCGGTGTCTCGAAGGTTACGGCAGGGCGCGTGCTCGCCGGATCTCCGTTGCATGACGCCGAAGTGCAGGCCCGCGTCGAGCAGGCCATCGCCGGCATGGACGAGCGGCCTAATTCCCTTTCGGCAGGCGCGGGATCGCTGATCGCGTTGTGCCATGACGGGGCGAACCCGCAATTCGCGCTGGCCGTACAACAAGGCATCCTGGAGGCCATAACGGGAAGCGAGTTCGCCCTGGCCGTCCCGGCGCTGACCGGCGATCCGGCCGAGGCCCTGCGTGCCTTCATCCGCCACCATACGCCTGCTGGCGTGCTGCTGCTGTCGCCGCTGTCCGAAGATGCCGCATTGGTCGATCTGTGCCGCGAGGAACTGTGCGACTATGTGCGCATAGGCGCGAGTCCCCTTGATCATGTGGATCACCTGATCGCCAGCAATGATCGCGAGGCAGCGGCACAGGCGGTCGGATATCTGGTTTCCCTGGGCCATCGCCGCATCGGAATCGTCGCGGGCCCCGAAAACTCGCTCACCGCGCAGGAACGCGAACTGGGCTATCTCGACGCCATGGCCGATCACGATCTCGACCGCGGTCCGGCGCTGATCGCGGGCGGCGACTTTTCTTTCGCATCGGGGATGACTGCCGGCCGGCTGCTGCTGGAAGTGAGTCCTCGTCCGACCGCAATCTTCGCCTGCAACGATGCAATGGCGGCCGGAGTGCTCCATGCCGCGCGCGAGAAGAACATCGTGGTTCCGGCAGACCTTTCGATCATGGGCTTCGAAGACGTATCGCCCGCAGCCGAAGTCTGGCCGCCATTGACCACGATGCGCCTGCCGCTGCGAAAGATGGCCTCGGCGGCGGCGCTGAAGGCAGCTTATCCCGAGGCGGCGGGACAGGCGCCGACGCATTTCCGCGCCAAGTTGGTCGAGCGCGGATCGACTGGTCCGGTGAAAGAGAGCTGAACCGGATAGCGCGGCGCAGTCAATGCGCCGGCACTTCTCCCGTCTGCATCACCAGCGCCAGTTCGTCGTGCGGGCTGGCCGGAGTGGTGTAGCCACGTTCAAGATCGTTGATCTCGTCCCAGTGCGCGGCGATCTCCTCGACGGTGGGCGGCGTCTGGCGCTGCGCCTGCCAGCCCTCCCCGACGCCGACGAAGACGCGGGCTATGCGGCCGAGGCACTGCGAATAGACCGCCCGGTTCGAAGTACAGGCCTCGCTGGCGAGATACGCGACGAGCGGCGCGTTGTAGCTGGGGTCCATCGAATTGCCGACCACGGGCGGCATCGATTCCACGCCCCGCACTTCTTGCCCCCAATCCTTCATACACTGGATCGCCATGCGGCCGAAAGCATTGGGCATGATCGCATTGCACAGGATGCCATGCGGTTCGCCCTCGATCGCAGCGACATTCATCAGGCCGAAGGCGCCGGCCTTGCCGGCGGCATAGCCCCCCTGGATGGCGATGCCGAACATGCCGGAGCTGGAACTGGTGAAGACGATCCGCCCATACTTCCGCGCCTGCATATGCGGCCAGACCGCGCGCGTCATATTGAAGCTGCCCGTTAGATGCGTCGCGATCAGCGAGTCCCAATCTTCGTCGGAAAGCTCCGCAAGGAAAGCATTGCGCATGTTACCGGCATTGTTGACGAGAACATCCACTCCGCCAAACGCCTCGAGCGCGGTGGCGACGATGCCTTCGGCGCCTTCGCGCGTGGTCACACTGTCGTGGCTGGCAACCGCCCTGCCCCCTGCAGCCAATATCTCCGCGACCACGGCTTCGGCCATGCTCGCCGATCCTTCGCGCCCGGCAACGTCGCCGCCAAGGTCGTTCACGACCACCGCACCGCCGCGCCTGGCGATCTCCAGCGCATGCGTGCGGCCGATGCCGCCTCCGGCGCCGGTTACGATGGCTACGCGTCCTTCGAATGAAATCGGCGGCATCACTTCCCTCCCATCAATGCGGTCAAGGGATTGGCGTTGCCCGGTCCGCATTCCTGTATCTCGATGACATTGCCTTCGGGATCATAGCCGTAGATCGCCTTCGACACCCCGAAGTCGCCGTATTCTCGTTCACCAAAGTCCATGCCGCATTTCCTGAAATGCTCGATATCATTGGCCATGTCGGTCACATCGACGCAGAAATGAGTATAACCGCGATCGTTGGGCTTGAGCGGCTCATCGATCCGGGGCGGCGGCGCGCTGTACTGGAACAGCTCGATATAGGCATTCCCGCACCGCATCAGCGCGCCCTTGCAGGCCGAGCCGGGCACATCGACGACCGTGTCGAGGAAGGGACTTTTCTCCCACCCCATCGTGTGGACCTGCTCGAACCCGAATGCCTCGGTATAGAACCGGATCATCCGGTCAAGGTCGCGGCAATTGATGCCGACGTGATGGATGCCTCTGATCACCTGATGCTGTCTCCCGTCATTTTGGCGGGAGTATCCCGAGGTCTAAGGTTGTAGGCAAGCGGAACCGCGTCAGTCCGGGTCCACCCACTTGGTATTGGTCACGCGCGGCGAGAGATACTTGGTCTGGGTCCACCCGCCATCGACGACGATCGACTGGCCGTTCAGCATCTCGCTGCCCGGCGAACAGAGGAAAGCGATCACGTTTGCGACATCTTCGGGCTCCGAAAGACGTGGGTAAGGCGTCGTCTCTACGTTGATGCGCTTGAACGCCTCATCCTCGAAACGGTGCGCGACCATGTCGGTGCGCGTCACGCCCGGCGCGACGCAATTGGAGCGGATGCCGCGCGGACCGTATTCGCAGGCCATATGCTCGGTCAGCGATTTCAAGCCGCCTTTCGCGGCCGAATAGGCACCGCCGCGGCGACCGCCGATATGTGCGTAAGTCGAAGTGATGTTCACGATGCTCGCGCCTTCGCCCAGATGCGGGATGACGTCGCGGCACAGGCGGAACGGCGCACGCAACATGATGTCGAGGAAGTAATCCAACGTCTCGTCGTCCGTCTCGTCAAGCGGCTTGGGACTGCCGACGCCGGCGTTGTTGACAAGATAGTCGATGCGACCGAAGCGATCGAGCGCAAGCTGCACGATCTTCTGCGGTGCGTCCTCGGCGGTGACGTCGATCGAGATCGTCGCAACGTTCACGCCGCCCAGTTCCTTCTCGAGGTTGGCCAGCTTCCCCGTATCACGGCCCACGCCGACGATCGCGTTGCCCGCGGCATGAAGCAGCTTCGCCGTCGCCAGACCGATACCGCCGCCCGCACCCGTGATGATCGCTACCCGCACTTCGCTCGTCCTCCGCCGGAATGATTGCTCTCGCGGGCTGATAGCGGCGGTCCGGGGATTTTCCTACCCTCTTGGCCCATGCCGACGGGACCGCTATCGACCCGTCACGTTTCGCGTGACTCGTCGCGCGGTGTCCAACCCTTTCAGACGATTGCAGCAAGCCCATGACCACGAACAAGAGCGCCCTCGCCGGTATCCGCGTGATCGACATGAGCCGCGTTTTCGCCGCGCCCGTGGGGGCGCAGATTCTCGGCGACCTCGGCGCGGACGTCATCAAGCTGGAACGCCCGGGCGTCGGCGACGACGGGCGCGGCTATGGCTTTTCGTGGATCAAGGGGAAGGACGGCGTCGATACCCGTCAATCGAGCTTCTTCACCGTTTCCAACCGCAACAAGCGCTCGGTCACACTGAACCACACCAAACCCGAAGGACAGGAGATCATTCGCAAGCTGGTCGAAACGGCGGACGTGCTGATCGAAAACTACAAGGTCGGAGACCTCAAGCGCTACGGGCTCGATTACGAAAGCCTCAAGGCGATCAACCCACGCCTGATCTACTGCTCGGTCACCGGCTTCGGCCAGACCGGGCCTCTGGCCCCCCTGCCCGGCTATGACGGCCTGTTCCAGGCCACCGGCGGCATGATGGCCGTAACCGGCATTCCCGATGGCCAGCCCGGCGCGGGGCCGCTCAAGACCGGGCCCAGCCTTGTCGATTTCGTCACCGGCCACAACACGGCCATCGCGATCCTTGGCGCGCTGCAGTACCGCGAGCGCACCGGCGAAGGACAGTACATCGACATCGCCCTGCTCGACAGCTCGGTGGCGATGGTCAGCCACATCATGCAGGACTACCTGATCAGCGGCAACGCACCGCCTCGTCTCGGCAACGGCGGCAATGGCGGCGGTCCGGCCGACCTGATCCATTGCTCCGACGGCATAGTCTATCTCACGGCCGGCACGGACGAGCACTGGCGCCGCCTGACCGTGCTGATGGAACAGCCCGAGTTGTTCGAAGACCCGCGCTTCGATTCCAACCTCAAGCGCGGCAAGGCCAATCGCGCCGAGTTGATGGACATCATCAACACCTGGAGCCGCAAGCACACGGTCGATCAGATCACTGCCGCGCTCGATGGCGCGGGCATCCCCGCCGCTCGCTACAACGAGTTGGCCGACGTCTGGGAAGATCCGCAGGTCCAGCACCGCAAGCTGCGCGCAACGACGCCACACGCCTATGCCGAAGCCGGCTCGGTCGACCTGATTCAAAGCCCGCTCGCGCAAATGTCCGCAAGCCCCGCGACGATCCGCCGCGCTCCGCCGATGCTGGGCGAACACACCCGCGAAGTTCTCGGCGAGCTAGGTTATGACGAGGCGGGGATTGCTGCGCTGCAGGACGCGAAAGTGGTTTGATTTAAGCGGCCGCATAAACCCCCGATCCGTCGCTGCGCCAGAAAGACGCCATCTGACACAAGCGCGTTTGCTTTAGCTGAAACGGCACCAGCCCGCTCCCGCACACGGGCACCCATAGCATACCATCGCTAGGTGGCCGTGTGCGGGAGCGGGCTGGTACGGAACGCAGGCGCGTTTGATCGCCCGCTGGCGAGGCCGGGTGTGCGCCGTGGGGTAGAGAGCAGCGAACGGGCAGTGCGGCCGGCGCTTGTGGTATGTGCCCGGCAGTACGGGCGTGGATGCGTGTGAGTTGTTATGCGAAC
>DASWWL010000169.1:0-12419 GCA_036400975.1 Novosphingobium sp.
GCCCCGCACCTCAGGGTCGTGCCGGACAGCCATGCGTGATGCTGCCCGGCCGTTCGCATAACAACTCACACGCATCCACGCCCGTACTGCCGGGCACATACCACAAGCGCCGGCCGCACTGCCCGTTCGCTGCTCTCTACCTCCCGGCGCACACCCGGCCTCGCCAGCGGGCGATGACGCTTGTCCGCAAACGGCGCAGGCCCTGAGAGCGTGCGAAGATGTCAGCTTTTGACCATATTGTCGTATATCCGGGTAAGATAGGCGTCGAGCTCGACAAGCTCCTGATCGGAGAACCCTTTAAAGAGCTGTTCTTCGTTGTTGTTGGCAATCTGCGCGAGTTTTGCGAGCAGTGGTTCCGCCGCCGGAGTAAGGTGCACGGCGCGCGCGCGCCGATCATCGTCGCGGTCGCGACGTTCCAGAAGGCCTTCCGCGCAGAGCCGGTCGATCAGTCTCCCGGCCGAGGCTTCCGACATATTGAGCGCCTCGGCGATGTAGCGTTGCGTAACCCCGGGATGGCGCGCGACGACGGCGATCATCGACCACTGGGATCGCGTCACGTTCAGATCCGCAACGGCCCGGTCGAAATTGTTGCGTAACAGACGGGCCAGAACGCCAAGGCGCAGGCCGATATTACGCTTCGTCTCATTTGTGCCGTCTATGGCTGCCCCCTAACGATCACTTCAGGCGTTTCGAGCCGTCTAACCCGTAAGCCGCGCGACCGCATCAACAATATTGAGGCAAATCCAAAGAACTTTCAGACACGCTCGATGATGATCGCCGGAGCCATGCCGCCGGCGGCGCACATCGTGATCAGGGCGTAGCGGCCACCCGACCGTTCCAGTTCGTCCAGGGCGGTGCCGATCAGGATGGCGCCGCTCGCGCCGATCGGATGGCCCAGCGCCATGGCGCCGCCGTTGATGTTCACCTTGCTGCGGTCGAGGTCGAGATCGCGAATGAACTTTTCGCTCACCACGGCGAAGGCTTCGTTGACTTCCCAGACGTCGATGTCGTCTTTGGTGAGGCCGGCCTTGGCCAGCACTTTCTTCGCGGCGGGGACCGGTGCGTTGAGCATCAGGGTAGGGCTGTCGCCGACATTGGCGGTGGCCACGACGCGGGCGCGGGGCTTGAGCCCGTGCTTCTCGGCATATTCCTTCGAAGCCAGCAGCAAGGCGGCGGCGCCGTCGACCACCCCCGACGAGATACCGGCGTGATGGATCGCCTCGATCTTCACGTCGGGATAGACCTTGTTGATGAGCTGGCGATAGGTCGGGCCGTTCGGTTCCGAGGGCATGTCGAGGAACATTTCGAACGCGGGCTTCAGGCCGGCGAGGCTTTCCGCCGTGGTTTCGGGGCGGGGGTATTCCTCATGGTCGAGGATCACGTTGCCTTCGTCGTCCCGCACGGTGATGACTGATTTGTCGAAGCGGCCTTCCTTGATCGCGATGTCGGCGCGCCGCTGGCTTTCGAGACCCGCGGCTTCGAGTTGTTCGCGGGTGAAGCCTTCCATCGCGGCGATCGCGTCGGCGGCGACGCCCTGGTGCGCTTGCGGGTGCTTTGCCTGCAGGCGCGGATTGCCCACGCCCATGCCTGGCGAGCCGACGCCGGCCTCGCGCATCTTCATCGCCCAGTAATTCACGTAGGACAGCATTTCCGAGCCGCCCGCGACGATCAGATCCTCGAAGCCCGCCTTGATCTGTCCGGCGGCGAGATTGGTGGCGGTAAGGCCCGAGCCGCAGAAACGGTTCAGCGTGACGCCGCTGGCCTTCACATCGTAGCCCGCATCGAGTGCGGCGTTGCGGCCGATGTCGCCCGCCTGCTTGCCGATGCCTGCCGAGGTACCCCAGATCACGTCATCGACATCCGCCGTGTTGAGGTTGTTCCGTTCTTTCAGCGCCGCGAGCACGCTGGCCGCAAGGTGTTCCGGATGCATCGAGGAAAGTGCGCCCTTGCCCATCTTGCCAATGCTGCGCGGGGTGCGGACGGCGTCGATGATATAGGCCTCGGACACGATGTGCTCTCCTGGAGTTTGTGCGCGGGTCATGCTGGCCCGGCGGGGGAATTGCAATTGCGGATCTGCGGCATCGCCAAGGCGATCGCCTTCGCTGCCCTATGTGACGATCCGTGCGAAAGGTTCAAGCGGGAGTGTGGGAAATTCGTTCGTCCGGCCGTTTCGAGCTGGCGATGCCTTGACCTTCGCAAACGAGGCGGCGAGAGCAGAAAGCCAATACCGAAGGATCAGCCAGAATGGCGGCAAGTGTGGAAAGCGAAAGAGCCGCTGAGCGGGGTGGGACGTTTGCTCCCCTGCGGGAGCCGGCATTCCGCTCGATCTGGACCGCGAGCCTTTTTTCCAATTTCGGCCAGTTGATTCTCGGTGTCGGCGCGGCATGGGAAATGACCAGGCTGAGTTCGTCGCCCAGCATGGTTGCGCTGGTTCAGACCGCGATGATGATTCCGCTGATGCTGGTCGCCCTGCCGGCGGGAGCGATCGCGGACATGTTCGACCGGCGCAAGATTGCGCTGACCGGCCTCGGTTTCGCCGCGCTCAGCAGCGCGACATTGTCGCTGCTTTCGTTTCTCGACCTTACGACGCCATGGGTGCTGCTGGTCTTCTGCGTGCTTATCGGCGCCGGCGTCGCGCTTTACGGCCCGTCCTGGCAGGCTTCGATAAGCGAGCAGGTCTCCTCGAAGAACCTGCCGGCGGCCGTGGCGCTCGGTACGATCAGCTACAACGTCGCGCGCAGCTTCGGCCCGGCGCTGGGCGGCCTTATCGTGCTGGCGGCAGGGGCCAAGGCGGCCTTCGGGATCAACGCCGCCGCCTATATCCCGCTCTGGCTTGCGTTCTTCGCCTGGCAGCGAAAGCATACGCCGTCCCGTTTGCCGCCGGAGCGGATCGACCGCGCCATCATTTCAGGCGCGCGTTATGCGCTGCACTCTCCGCTTGTGCGCACGGTGTTGACCCGGTCCTTCATGTTCGGTCTCGCAGGCGCGACTTCTTCGGCGCTGGCGCCCCTGATCGCCAAGGATCTGCTCAAGGGCGATGCCGCGACTTTCGGCATATTGCTGGGAGCCACGGGCATCGGCGCGGTGCTTGGCGCGCTTTTCGTCAGCCGGATTCGTGAGCGGATGTCGGACGAGGCGGCCGTTCGCATGCTTGCGCTGATGACCAGCATCGCTCTGGTCATTACCGGCATGAGCCGGTGGCTGCCCGTCACCTGTGCCTGTTTCTTCGTGATCGGAGCCTGCAACATCCTCACCGTAGCGATGCTCAACGTCAGCGTTCAGCTTTCGGCGCCACGATGGGTGACGGCGCGGGCATTGTCTCTGTTCTCGTCGGCGCTGACCGCGGGCATTGGCATCGGCGCCTGGGCCTGGGGCGTCGTGGCTGCCTATCAGGGTCTGGGTTTCGCCGTAGTCGCTTCCGGTTTCGCCGTGGCCGTCACCGTGCTGCTTGGTCTGGTACTTCCGCTCAAGCGCCAGGAAGAAATCGACACGAATTCGGTCGATATCGGTTATGAGCCCGAAGTCGCGCTGGGGCTGACCTTGCGGTCCGGCCCTATCGTTATCGAGGTGGAATACGACGTCGATCCCGATCGTGCCCGCGAGTTCTACGATGTAATGATGAAGGTGCAGCGTGCGCGAAACCGCATCGGTGCTTTCGACTGGTCGATTTCACGCGATATCGCCGATCCGGCGCTTTGGATCGAGCGCTATCACTGTCCGACCTGGGGTGATTATCTGCGCATGCGCAGCCGTTATACGCAGACCGAGTTCGAAGTGCAGGAAATGGCCGACAGCTATAATCGGACTGGCCATGGTCATCGCGTGCGTCGACGGCTTGAGCGTCCGTTCGGTTCGGTGCGCTGGAAGGCGGAGTCGCCGGATCCCCATCAGGACAACGTCGGCTATATAGGGCCCTGACAGAAGCGCGGCGCGGCGACTATTGGAGAGAGAAGAAATGGGTGCAGGCAGGCCGCTTCGCGTAGTGCAATGGTCGACCGGAAATATCGGCCGTCGTTCGTTGCGCAATATCATCGAACATCCCGACATGCGCCTTGTCGGCGTGCTTGTGCATTCGTCCGACAAGGCGGGACAGGATGCCGGAGAGTTGTGCGGGCTTCCGGGGACCACAGGCGTCAAGGCGACAACCTCGGTCGAAGAAATCCTGGCGCTGGACGCGGATTGCGTGATCTACATGCGGCAGGGGCTGGATTACGATGAGGTTGCGGCGATCCTCGCCTCGGGCAAGAACATCGTCACGACGCGTGGCGAATTCCACGATGTCTCCGCGATCGATCCCGTCGAGCGCGCCAAGATAGAGCAGGCCTGCCGGGACGGGCAGACATCCATTTATAGCACGGGCTCCAGCCCCGGTTTCATCAGCGAGGCGCTGACATTGCCGGTCATCTCGTGCCAGCGTCGGCTCGATTGCCTGACGATCAACGAATATTCGAACATGTCCCGGCGTGATTCACCGCATATGATTTTCGAACACCTTGGCTATGGAAAGTCTCCGGAAGACTTCGACGCGCCGCATATGGAGCATCTGCGCGAGATGTTCTCGGGCACCCTGAACCAGATCGCTAACGCCATTGGGCAGCCGATCGATGAATTTACCGTTGGTTGCGAAGTCGCGCTGGCGAACAAGGATACGACCATCGTGGCCGGATCGTTGAAGGCCGGCACGGTGGCGGCGCAGCGCATTACGGTTTCCGGGCGGCGTGGAGGCAGGCCTTTCCTGCAGTTTCGCGCCAACTGGTATGTGACGAAGGATGTCGATCACGATTGGGATCTGCTCGACACGGGCTGGCGCGTGGTCTGTGAAGGCGATGCGCCGATGGATATCCGGATCGCATTTCCGGTGGCGATCGAGGACTATACGGCGACGATGCCGGGATATACCGCACATCGCACGGTCAACGCGATCCCGACCGTCTGTGCGGCGCCTCCGGGCATTCGCACTACCGTGGATCTGCCGCAGGTAATCGCGCGGTTCTGACCGAGAAGATCGTCTTCCCCCGGCGCATGGGAGAGGGAGAAGACGATCGGGTGTGTCAGCTCCTGGCGATTTGCTCTGCCACCGTGACTAGGCGCTTCGCCTGTTCAAGGTGGAGCAGCTCCGTCATCTTGCCTTCTACCCGGATGGCGCCCTTGCCGGCGTTATCCGGGTGGCTGAAAGCAGCGATCACGGCTTCGGCCCAGGCGATCTCCTCGGCGTTTGGAGAGAACACCTCGTTGCAGGGGGCAATCTGGTCGGGATGGATCAGCGATTTGCCGTCGAAACCGAAAAGCAGGCCCTGCTCCGCTTCGGTGCGAAAGGCCGAGATGTCGCGAAATTCGTTGCATACGCCATCGAGTATCGCGACGCCGTGTGCACGTGCTGCGGCCACTGCCAGCGAAAGAAATGGCAGAAAGGGAGTGCGATCGGGCGTCAATCGTGCGCGCATTTCCTTGGCGAGGTCGTTCGTTCCCATGATGAACAGCGAGAGGCGCGTCGCACGGGCCATGCCTGCGATCGCATCGAGGTGCGGGATGCAGGCGCAAGTCTCGATCATCGCCCATAGTTGCATGGCGTCCGGCGCTGCACTCAGTGCTTCCTCGTAACGAATGATGTCCGCCTGAGACGAGATCTTGGGGACCAGAACCGCATCTGCCGTCGTTCCCGCTATGGCTGCAAGATCGGCGACGCCCCATGGGGTGTCGATGCCATTCGTCCGAATCGCAACTTCCCGATCGCCGAAACCGCCCGCTTCGATCGCCTCGACGGCTGCGGCACGCGCTTGGTCCTTGGCTTCCGGTGCAACGGCATCCTCCAGGTCGAGAACGATGATGTCCGCGGGCAGAGTGCGCGCCTTGGCGATGGCCTTGGCGTTCGAGGCAGGAAGATACAGCGCGCTGCGACGGGGGCGTTCGATTATGGCCATTCTGACGGGGATACCTTAGTTCGAGGTTGTTGGCATGCGGCGCTTTCCTTCAAGTTTTGGCGATGGCGCAAGGCGCCTAAGCGGCCGGTAGAGAAAAGCTCAAGGGCCCAATACCGTCAGGCTTGCGGAAAGCAAAAGGGAAGGTGTCGAAACCGTCTTCTGCGAGACGCCATGCATTCGGCCTTATCGTGGCCTTGTGCCGTCGAGGAAGAGGCGCACCGCAAAGCGCAAGCGTTCGTCGAGTTCTTCCTTGGACAAGGGCAGTCCGCTCAGGATGATGCGCACCGGAGCGCTTACGGCCATGCTCATAAAGACGTTGGCGGCCATCTGGGGTTCGGCGATCGCCAGATGGCCCTTGGCGGTTTCCCGCTGAAGTATGCTTACAAGGAAATCGATCGTCGGCCGCGCGCCCAGATCATAGGTCTGTTCGAAGATTCCGGGGAAGCGATAGCTTTCGGTCTGGATTACCCGTTGAAGCTTCAAGCCGCGCCGGGAGGCGATCAGATCGATGCGCAACATTGCGATGTTGATCAGCGTTTGTTCGATATCCCCGACATCGGTGGCGAAGATTTCTTCTTTACTGACTGAATAGCGTTCGATCGCGCGGAGCAGGGCTGCGTGGAACAGAGACGCCTTATCCGCATAGCGGGCGTAGACCGTGCGTTTGGTCATGCCGACGTCCGCGGCGATTGCATCGATGGTGGCTTGTTCGAAACCCTTGTCGAGAAAGTGCTCGAGCGCGCGATCGAGGAGTTCCTGATGGCGCGCTTCTGCTTGCTCGCGCGTGGGGCGACCGGCGCGAGGGCGATCCATCTCGGAAACTTCGTTCATCAAACCCACTCCGCGAATCACGCCTCACCTAAATGATACGAAGAATAGCCATTAAATCGAGGGCAGGTCGAGATGCCGTCCGTTGCTTGACAATCAACCCTCCCGATGGGAACCGCCGGGAACGTGGCGGCGCGAAATTTTGGGGAGGACGGCAGATGGGTGGATTGCCTGCTTGGTGGTCGAAAGCGATCGTCATGGCGACGATAGCTGGTGTAAGCGTGACTGTTGCCGCCGCGGATCAGAGTCCGGTGAAAGGGGAAAGCCCCAACACTCCGCGTGCCGCGGCAAGTTTCCTGTCGAGCGGTTATCTGCCTCGGGCTTCCCTGCCAGACAGCCTGGTGCTCAATCCGCCGCCTCCCGCCACGCACTCGCAAGCCTGGAAGCGGGACGAAGAGGGGGCCAAGGCGGCCGTGGCCATTCGCGGTGGTACGCGCTGGCAGCAAGCCACCCTGGATGCGGATCTTTTCTCGCCGACCGCAACTGGGCTTTTCTCGTGCGCCGCCGGTATTCCCATTGAGTCGCAGACTGCGCCGAAGACGGTCGCGGTGCTGCGCAAAATGGCGGCGGACCTTGCAATGGCGGTTTACCCGACGAAACGCCGCTATCAGCGGGATCGGCCGTTCGTGGCGAACAAGCAGCCGGTATGCACACCGCAGGACCGGTCCGTCCTGGCGCGCGATGGTTCTTATCCTTCCGGTCACAGCGCCATCGGATATGGCTGGGGGCTGGCGTTGTCCGAAATCGTGCCGGAGCGCGCGGCGCAGCTCGTTGCTCGAGGGCGCGCCTTCGGGGACAGCCGCCGGGTCTGCAACGTCCACTGGTTAAGCGACATCGAGGAGGGAAGGGTGGTCGCTACGGCGGTCGTCGCCCGATTACATGCCGAGCCGGCATTCCGCGCGGACATGGACGCCGCCCGAGCCGAAGCTGCTTCGCTGGTCCGCCGTCCGATGGCCGATTGCGCGCGGGAAGAAGCTGCGCTCGAGAACCGGTGAACCGGCTCCAAGCCGCTTGACGGACGGGGGGCTCCCGCGCCAATGCGTCGGCGCAAGCCGGATGAATCCGGCAATGTCTAACGTCTTTTCCGGCGCTGCCGATCACCCGGCCGCCTTTAGGGGATCGAAAAAATGGCTGTTGAAATCCTTCTTCCGAAGATCGGCTTTTCGATGAATGAGGGCCAGGTCGCCGAATGGCTCGCCAAGGACGGAGACCAGGTGAGCGAAGGTCAGCCGCTTTTCTCTCTCGAAGCCGACAAATCGACCAATGAGGTCGAGGCTCCGGCCACCGGAACCTTGCGCATTGTCGCCCAAGTAGGGGAAACCTATGAGGTCGGCACCGTTCTCGGTTATATAGACTGATCGTTCCGTACTGGACAGCCTGTCGACTTTGCGACAGACTGTCGATTATGAGGATGATCCTGACCGCGGCCGCGATGGTGGCTGCAGCCCTTCCCGCAATCGCGCATGCCGAACTGCCGGTAGGTATGCGAGCCCCCGAGTTCGTCACGCGTGGCGCGCTTGCGGGGAAGGTCGTCAACATCGACTTGCGGCGCCAACTGCGGCGTGGTCCGGTGGTGCTTTACTTCTTTCCCAAGGCTTTCACGCAAGGCTGCACGTTGGAGACGAGGGCGTTCGCGGAAGCGCATGACCAATTCGCCGCGCTGGGCGCTGAGGTGATAGGCATGTCTGCTGACGATCTTCCGACTCTGCAGCGCTTCTCGACGGAAGAATGCCGGAGCAAGTTCACGGTTGCGCAGGCTACGCCGCCTATCGTGCAGGCCTATCAGGTCTCATTGCGCCGCGACAATCTCCCCCCTGCTGCAGCAGCCCAGTTGGCGCCGGGAACATCGTCACGGACCAGCTATGTTATCGCGCCTGACGGTCGTATTCGTTTCGTCCATTCGAATCTTGATTATCGCAACCACGTTCGTCTGACTCTGGATGCCGTGCGCGCATTGCAGCCGCGCCGTTAGTCGCCCGCTTTTCGCAAGCTGATTGCCTGCTCCGGTCGGGGGCTGCGCGGTGTAGCGTCCGCTGCGCTTTACAATCCTCTCTCTTCCGCTAAGCGGAGCGCCGCAGTTTCTGGAGTTGAATATAATGCGTGCCGAAGGGCAGGCCCATATCGATCGCATCGAGGCGGCGCTTGCGCTTGTCCGCAAGTTCCTGGACTGGGACCGCGCCCTGCGTCGGCTCGATGAGCTCAATGCCCGCGTTGAAGATCCGAAGCTTTGGGATAATCCCAAGGAAGCCGAAGCGGTAATGCGCGAAAGACGTCGCCTCGAAGGTTCGGTGGGCACGGTAAAGCAGATCGGCCAGGAAATGGCCGATGCCATTGAATTCGTTGAACTGGGCGAAGCCGAGGGAGATGAAGATACCATCAACGAAGGACTCGCGAGCCTAGCCGCGCTGGCGGAACGCGCTGACGCGGACAAGGTGCAGGCGCTGCTTGCAGGCGAAGCCGATGCCAATGATGCCTATCTTGAGGTGCATGCCGGCGCCGGCGGTACGGAAAGTCAGGATTGGGCCGAGATGCTTCAGCGCATGTATACGCGCTGGGCAGAGCGCCACGGCTATAAGGTCGAACTCGTTGACTATCACGCAGGCGAGCAAGCCGGGATCAAGAGCGCGACTTTGCTTATCAAGGGCGAAAACGCTTATGGCTATGCGAAGACCGAGAGCGGTGTGCATCGCCTGGTTCGCATCAGTCCCTATGATAGTTCGGCCCGGCGTCACACCAGCTTTTCCTCGATCTGGGTCTATCCGGTGATCGATGATGATATCGACATCGAGATCAAGGAAAGCGATCTCAAAATCGATACCTACCGCGCTTCGGGTGCAGGCGGGCAGCACGTCAATACGACGGACTCTGCGGTGCGTATCACGCACGTGCCCACGGGCATCATCGTCGCCAGTCAGAATGATCGATCACAGCACAAGAACCGCGCTACCGCGATGAACATGCTGAAGGCGCGACTCTACGAGGCCGAACTGGCGAAGCGCGAAGCCGAGGCTTCGGGCGAATATCAGGCCAAGACCGAAATCGGTTGGGGGCATCAGATCCGTTCGTATGTGCTGCAGCCCTATCAGCTTGTGAAGGATCTGCGCACGGGTGTGACCTCCACTGCGCCGGATGACGTGCTCGATGGCGAAATCGATTCATTCATGGCGGCTGCGCTTTCGCAGCGTGTGACCGGCGAAAAGGTGGCTGTGGAGGATGTCGATTGAGACGGGCCATCGCCTGTCTTGCACTTCTTGCGATGACGGCTGCCTGTGGGCCGCACGCTGATGAAAATGCGGATCGCGCTCCGGCAGCGCGAGCATTTCCTCGCGCCGACCGGGCGGTCTCCAAGGCAGGATCGAACGCGTTTTCGACCGAAGTCCAGCGTGACAGCGTCAACGAAGCCCAGAAGGTCATGGACCTTGCCGCTATCAAGGCCGGCGACACGGTCGCCGACATTGGCGCAGGCGAAGGGTATTACACCGTTCGTCTGGCGGAACGGGTCGGCGCCAGAGGCAGGGTTCTCGCACAGGATATCGATCGCGCCGCCCTGCAGCGTCTTGGTTCACGCGTCGAACGCGAGCGGCTCGATAATGTTTCGATCAAGCTCGGTGCTCCGGAGAATCCGGAGCTGCCGGCCGGCAGCTTCGATCGCATATTCCTGGTGCATATGTATCACGAAGTGACCGAGCCTTACGCGTTTTTGTGGAACCTGCGCCCCGCCTTGCGAAAGGATGGGCGCGTGATCGTCGTCGATGTCGATCGCCCAACCGACCAGCACGGCATTCCGCCGGCGCTGCTGTTCTGCGAATTGAATGCGGTGGGCTTTCGTTTGACGCAATTTATTCGTAAGCCGGAATTGCAGGGATATTATGCGCAGTTCGAGGCTGTGGGCGATCGGCCCGCTCCCGATGCGATCAGGCCCTGCCGGTTAGCCGAAAAACCTACGGTCGCGCGCTAGCCGGCTATAAAGGGAAAGATTGAGTAAGATGGGATTCAAGGGCCTCAAGCCGATACTCTACGGCGGACGCGAAGTCTGGCCGCTGATTGAGGGCGGCAAGGGTGTTTCAGCCACCAACCACGCCAGTTCGGGTGCCTGGGCGGCAGCCGGCGGCATCGGCACGGTCAGCGCTGTCAACGCCGACAGCTATGACGCGGAAGGCAAGATCATCCCGCAAATCTATCATGCGTTGACGCGGCGTGAGCGGCATGAGGAATTGATCCGTTACGCAATCGACGGAGCGGTGGAACAAGTGCGCCGTGCGCATGAAATCGCCGGCGGTAAGGGTGCGATCAATATCAACGTGCTCTGGGAGATGGGGGGCGCGCAAGCCGTGCTCGAAGGCGTTCTCGAGAAGACGCGCGGCATGGTCGCGGGCGTTACTTGCGGCGCGGGCATGCCTTACCGCCTCAGCGAAATCGCGGCGCGCTTCAGCGTAAACTATCTGCCTATCGTCAGTTCCGCACGGGCCTTTCGGGCTCTTTGGAAACGCGCCTATCACAAGGTGTCGGAGCTGATGGCGGCGGTCGTTTACGAAGATCCCTGGCTCGCCGGTGGGCACAATGGCCTTTCCAATGCGGAAGATCCGCTGAAACCTGAAGACCCATATCCCCGGGTCAAGGCGCTGCGCGATACCATGCGCGCCGAGGGGGTATCTGATGATGTGCCGATCATCATGGCCGGCGGGGTGTGGTTCCTGCGTGAGTGGGACCACTGGATCGACAATCCCGAGCTGGGCAGCATCGCCTTCCAGTTCGGCACTCGGCCTCTCCTGACGCATGAGAGCCCGATACCGCAGGGCTGGAAGGATGCGTTGCGGGAACTCGAACCGGGCGATGTGCTGCTGCACCGCTTTTCGCCGACGGGTTTCTACTCATCGGCGGTGCGTAATCCTTTCCTGCGTAATCTTGAAGCGCGCAGCGAGCGTCAGGTGCCTTATTCGAAGGTCGAGGCGGGCGAACACACGGTGCAGCTTGACGTCGGTGTCCGCGGCAAGAACTTCTGGGTCGCACCGAAGGATCGCGAGCGGGCTCGCGCCTGGGCGGCGCAGGGCTTCACCGAAGGCTTGCGGACTCCGGATGATACGATCGTTTTCGTCAATCCAGCCGAGCGTGATCAGATCCGCACGGATCAGGCTGATTGCATGGGATGCCTGTCCCATTGCGGCTTCTCTTCCTGGAAGGATCATGATGACTACACCACGGGCCGCCTTGCCGATCCGCGCAGTTTTTGCATTCAGAAGACGTTGCAGGACATTGCGCATGGTTCCCCGGTTGATGAGAACCTGATGTTCGCGGGTCATGCTGCCTTTCGTTTCAAGCAGGATCCATTCTACTCCAACAACTTCACACCTACTGTGAAGGAGTTAGTGGATCGCATCCTGACGGGGGATTGATCGCCGAAGAGTCACGTTCGATCAATATCGCCGGCTGACCAGGCAAGAAGTAGCCAACCCGTGAAGAAAGCGCATAGGCCGGCTATCTGCAGGAAAGGCCAACTTGCGATCTGCAGTACCGCCAAATAAGCGGGTACGCAGTATAGTGCGATGCCGCCGAGAAAGAATGCGGGTGCCAGCCGTGCCTTTCTGGCGCCGATGTTCATGAAGGTAGCGCAGGCCAGCGTTGCCATTCCGTGCATGAATTGGATTTGTGTTATTTGACGGATGGCACCTG
>DASWWL010000170.1:0-20512 GCA_036400975.1 Novosphingobium sp.
AGGCGGCAGCGATATCATGATGGAAATGTTCGAAGCGGGTGAGCTGCAGCAGCTTATCGCCGACGCGAATGTTCCCACCGCCTCCTGAGCTTCGTTTCCGACCGAGACCAAGGGCGTGGCCGAAGGGCTGCGCCTTTTACGTTCTCGGTTCCGGAACAGTCCCGCAAGGGGGAGAGGCGGAACCACGGGAGACTTGTGCGGTTCCGCCTCTTGTCGAGACTACTTGGGGGTACAATCCTATAAGCACGTACCGTGCCATATAAATCAAATTATTGATTTTAAATTATTTTATAATTTTGAAGCACAGTTGCCAAAATGAATCTGTAAAGATTGCCGACACTGCCGGCCCAATCAAGTTTCCCTTGCTCCGATATAGCGCGCCGCGCAATGAAGACGCATGACGCACATCCTTTCCTCTCCACCGCCTGAAAATCCGCAAGTCATTCCAGCCGCCACCGTGGTTATCTTTCGCGCATGCCAGCAAGGCGGCCCGCCTGAACTGCTGATCGTCCAGCGCGCCAAGGAGATGCGCTTCGCCGGCGGGGCGGCAGTGTTCCCGGGTGGCCGGGTCGACGCCGAGGATCGCCAGCTTGCACAGGCGCTCGAAATTCCCGGCGATCTCGCAGAAGCCGCCGCGCGCATCGCCGGAATCCGGGAGACGCTGGAGGAAACCGGCCTGGCAATCGCAACCCGCAAACGTGTTTCCGGCACGGAAGCGGCCGAAGCGCGCGCCATGCTGATCGATCGGGGCGCCCTCGCCCCGGTGCTCGAACATTTCGGGTGGACGCTGGATACGTCTGGTCTCGTGCCGTTCGCGCGCTGGTGCCCGATGCGCGACAATACCTTCGATACGCGATTCTTTCTATATGACCTGGGCACCGGCGCGGTCGATGTCGCCGTGGATGCTACGGAAAATACGCGCTTGTTCTGGACCAGCGCCACAGGCGCGCTGGAACGCGCCGATGCGGGCGACTTCCATGTGATCTTTCCAACCCGCCGCAACTTGGAAAGACTTGCACAGTTCAACAGCTTCCCGGAAGCACGCGCGCACGCCGAGGCGATCCCACCCCGGATCATCACCCCCAGCCGCGCGGAACGTGATGGCGAGGATTGGCTGGTCATCCCCGAGGGATGTGGCTACCCCGTTACCGGGCAGCTGCTGGCAACGGCCCAGCGCGGCTAGCCGCCAGCGCGAATAGGCAACCGATCGCATAGAACGTGGCCAATGCCATGATCGCCGGCGAATAGGTCCCCGTAATCCGATATATCCAGGGAAAGCCCGGAACCGCGACCAGCGTGAACGGCAGACCGATGGTCATCGACAGGCCGAAACCACGACTGAAGGATCGCTGGCCGAACGTGTCCGAGATCGCACGGCTGAGGTTGGGAATGATCCCGGCCCCGCACATCCCCATCAGCCCATTGACCATGATGATGGACGGGAAGCGTGGGTGCAGCAGCAGGGCGAACCACAACACCGACACGATCGCCGTCAAAAGCGCGAGCCCGCGTGCGCCGCCGATCCGATCCGCCACCCAGCCGAAAGTGATCGCACCAGCCACGCCGAACAAGGCAGTGAAAGATACGAGCATGGCTGCCTGATCGTGCATAACGCCCCAGCTTCCAGTCATGGGCACGACCATAGCCCCCATCGTCACCGATCCGGTCGTCAGAGCCGCTCCCGCCAGCGCGATGATCCAGAAGCGCGGCATCATGAGGAACTGCAGCACGGACAGCGAACCGTCCGCGGTCGTTCCCGCGGCTTCCACGGGAGTGCGCGGTTCACCGCCGGGAGGATGATCTGTTATGAAGAAGGTCAACGGCACGAGGATCAGTGCGAGAAGCGATGCCAGTGCGACATAAGTCACCTGGGCGCCATAAGTCTCGTTGAGATAGTTTGCGGTGACCGGCATGGCGATGACGATCAATGGCAGATGTACGATCCCCAAGGTCAGGCCGGACTTGCCACCGAACCAGCGCGTAACCAGCGTAGCCGGCGCAACGGCTCCGCAGACGGCGGAGCCTGGGCCGAGCAGAAGCGCGTGCACCGCAAGATAAGCCGTATAGCTCGTCGTGTAGGCCAGAAGGATGAACGCCAACGCGATCATCAACGCCCCGGCACGCAGTACATAACGCAAGGGATAACGCGCCACGAGCACGCCGACGACGGGCGCCAGCAGCAAGGAGCCGATGACCACGAGCGGTATCCCCACCGCCGCCTGCTCGGTCGTGACCCCGCGCCGCGCCACCACCGACGCCAGCATGACACTGAAAGTGCTGAAGATCGTACCCGCCGCCATGTTATGGCTGAAGAAGGCAATGATGCCCATGCGGATCGCGCCCGGATGGCGACTGGCGACTGGCGCCTGTTCAGCAGACTGGTTCACGCTCTTACTCTCCTGCACCCACCCCTCGGGTTCAGGTCTAGCTCAAGGTGAAAGCATGGCTACTGGCGAGCGCCAAATAATGCCCCGGCGAAGCACAACCGTGTCAGGGCATCGTCACGAACACGGATTCGCCCGCCTCATGTAATGCGCACAGATGATCCACCACTGGTTCGTACAGTGAGGAATCAAATTCAACGCCCATCTGATTGCCCCGAATCCAGCGGACAACGCCCGTCAGGCCCTCCAGGCCATCAGGCCTCAAAACTATGCGCGCACCCACTTTTAGCAGCATTGCCCGCACGGTGATGCAGCAACCGTGAGGCGAGATGTCGGAAATCTGACCGGAGTCGCGCAAGCCGTTTGACGAGCGGCACGTAGCGACAAGCCGAAGCAGCTTGCGCTGGGCACGACGGGGCTCGATCTCCGACATGCCAAAAGGCTAACATGGTCATGGTAAAAAGATGGTAACAGGACGAGCGTAGGCGGCGATAGAAGCGCTTCAGGCCGGCTGCGGCGCCGGCTGAAGTTGCGCACCACTCCAGTCGGGATGTGCGCCCAGACGGAACACAAGCGCCCCGCACATGAAGCTCGTGATGACTCCCAGTATGAGTATCCGGTCATAGTTACCGAACAGATCGTAAGCCGCGCCCGCAGAAATCCCGCCTATGCTTCCACTGGCGGCAATGATGCTGGCCATGATCCCGAATATCTTGCCGTAGTTGCGCATGCCCGCATAAGTCGCAGTGAGATAGGCGCAGATCTGGAGCTTCGCACCGGTTGTATAGCCCACTATCATCATTGCGATGACATACATGACGATAGTGCTGTCGTGCTGGAGCAGCAGAAAATAGGCAAGCGCCGGCAGGGTGAGGACGATGGGGCCGATCCAGTCACCGCCGAAGCGATCCACCAGCCAGCCGGTCAGGAGCTTACCCGCGATGCCCGCTACGCCGGCAAGGCTGGCCAGCCAAGCCGCATCTCCGCGCGTGACGCCAGTCGAGGTCAGGATCGGAACCTGATGCAGCAGCATCGCCGTGCCGACCAGCATCGTCAGGAAGGTGGAAGCCGCGATGCGGATCAGCGGCAGGCTGCGCAGCGCCTCGGCGAAACTCAGCCCCGGCAGGGCTTCCACGGCCGGCGCATCGGCAGTGCTTTCCTCAGCATGTGTCCGGTTCCTGTCACGTGAGTCCCTGAGGAAAAGCAACGCCAGGATCAGGCAGGGCACCCCCCAGATAAGCCCCAACCCTACATAAGCCTCGCGCCAACCGAGATTGTCGACCAGCAACTGCGTTACGGGCGGCGCGAATATCTGCGAAAACGCACTGCCGCAGACCGTAACGCCCAGAGCCAAACCCCGCGCGGCCACGAATGCGCCGGTTATCGCCGTGGTCCAGACCGTCACCTTCACGCCCAGACTGACGATTCCATAGAAAGCCGTCAGTGCGAACCATTCGATGATCGAACCGCTAATGATAGCAAACGCAGCCAGCGAAACGCCGGTGAGCGCAATGCATGGAATGGCGAGACGGCGGCTGCCGTGACGATCTATGAATGCGCCGGTGGCCGGCGAAAACAGCACCATGAAAACGGTCGGCACGATCGTTCCGGCTGAGATCATCGTGCGGGACCATCCGAATTCCTGGCCCAGAGGTTCCATGAAGAGGCCCAGCGAATACGTGAAGACGGAATGCAGAGAAAATCCCAGCATCGCCGCAATGACCAATGGCCAGTACATGCGCCATTCCGCCGCCGCTGCCGATTGCGCTTGTGCCTTGCCTGCCACGCCCGTCCTCTCACCCAATGTTGCTGTCGGGTCGCGACGGCCGAACCGCCACGCCAGACTTGGGCGAATGTGTACCCTCCTTTCGACCGAAGGCAACAGGCCCCGTTGGGCGTCATGAATGCAAAGCCGGCCAGCCAGATTCAAAGTCGAGAGAATTGACCCACTGCGGCATCTGACCTATCGCGCGTACCGCGACAGGTTCCCTTTAACTGGGGGATGAAAAGGGAATGGGGTTCAAAACCCCGGCTGCCCCTGCAACTGTAAGCGGTGAGCTACGCATCACATGCCATTGAGATCGTGAGATCCCGAGAAGGCGACGCGAGACGGCATAGACCCGCAAGCCAGGAGACCTGCCCGTCGCTGTCGTCCTTCGTGCGGACAGGGTGTGCCGGGCGGACGGGGTAAACCCGAGAGGCGACAGGTTCGGATCGCGTTTCGCGACGAAGCCGTGTCGCGCTTTTTTTCAAAAGCAACGACACATCTTCCGCCGCGCAAGCGCGCGCTACTGTTGCGAGGTATTCGTCCGGTGTCGAAGTCTGCTTCCTGTTCCCGTAGCGGCGTTCGTCTCGCTGAAGCTGGGATCGCGGTCGGACAATGACCGGTTTCAAGCTTTATCTGCTACGCCACGGCGCGCCCGAAACGCCAGGTCTGCTGATGGGCCACACCGATGGCCCGCCAACGCAGGGCGGGATCGAGTATTGCCGGCAACAGGTGCACGACCTCGGCATTGCCGCGCTGATTTCCTCCGACCTGTCGCGCGCGCAGCGAGCAGCCGACGCCATCGGACACGACATCGGCGTTCCTCCCGCTATCGACAACCGCTGGCGCGAACTCGATTTCGGCACATGGGACGGACTGCCCACAAGCATGGTGGAACAAAGCGCTCTCAAGCGCTTTTGGGAAGATCCCGATGCGAACCCGCCACCATCAGGGGAGCGCTGGTCCTCACTGGTCGGCAGGGTTGCGGCGGCTATTGCAGGGCTGAAGCACCAGCCGACGCTTATCGTCACGCACGGCGGCGCCATGCGCGCAGCGCTGGCGCACCTCTGTGGCCTTTCGATGGCGCAGACCTGGTCGATCGACCTATCATACGGGGCCCTGCTCGAATTGCGCGTCTGGCCCAGCGCAAAGCCTTCGGCGCAGATCACAGGATTGCGGACATGAAGGGCTTGGTCATCGCCCTGCAGTTTCTGACGCGACTGCCGACCCCGCGCATTACCGTATCGGACAAGGAATTCGCGGCTTCGATCCGCTGGTTTCCCGCCGTTGGTTTCGTCATAGGTGTGATTGTCGCCCTGGCGGGCTGGGCCGTGACCACGCTCGATCCCTGGATAGGCGCATTGGCGGCCTTGCTCGCCTGGATCACGGTTACGGGCGCGCTCCACCTTGATGGTGTGGGCGATATCGCCGATGCCGCCGGCGCGGCGCACAAGGATCGCGAACGATTACTCGCAGTGCTTGCCGATCCGCATCTCGGCAGCTTTGGCGCGGTGGCGATCGGACTGCAGATCGCCGCCAAGTTGGTGCTGCTCCACGCCGTCATCGCCAATGGTCTGCTCGCTGGTGTCGTCGCGCTGCCATTCGCGGCGCGGATAGGGCCATTGCTCTGGACCAGACTGCTGCCGCCATTGCATCCGGGTCTCGGCGCCCGCTTCACGGACAGCATACGGACGCGCGACATTGCCGGATGGCTCGCTCTGTTGATCGGCGCCGCGGTATTCGTCCCCATACTGCTTGCCGCTCTCCCGCTTATGCTATTGTGGAGCGCCTGGCTGCTCCGCAAGCTGGGCGGCATCTCCGGCGACGGTCATGGCGCGGGTATCGAGCTAGTGGAGACGGGCTTGCTCCTCGCTCTCCTGGCCGCAGAGAAAATCGCATGAGCCGCTGGACCTGGCATGGCGGCGGCCTTGCGGCGGCACGCGCGCATTTCGGCGAAGGCGCGGAACCGTGGATCGATCTTTCCACCGGGATCAACCCGCACGGCTGGCCCGGCATCGGGGACCTCGTAATCGACTGGCACCGCTTGCCGGAAGAAGGCGACGCTCGGGCACTAGAAGCGGCAGCAGCCGCGCACTTCGGCTGCGATCCGCTTCACGTCTGCGCGGTGCCAGGCACAGAGATCGGCCTCAGGCTCGCGGGCGAACGACTGACAGGGCCCACGCGCGTTCGCTGGCCTTCCTATCGCACGCACCGCGACATGACCGCGCACACCAGCCCGGTCGCACCTCACAGACTGGAGGACGCAGATGGTCAGACGCTCATCATCGCCAACCCGAACAACCCTGACGGCGAGATGCTGGGCCGGGAAGTTCTGCTCAGCCTGCTAGATCGGCGGGGCGATGGCTGGCTGATCGTCGACGAAGCCTTTGCCGACGTTGACCCCATGCCTGGCATGGCAGCTGAAGTACGGGAAGATCGCCGGCTGATCGCATTCCGTTCGTTCGGCAAGTTCTTCGGGCTGGCGGGCGTCAGGCTGGGTTTCGTTGTGGGACCACGCGCGATACTGGACGATCTGCGCGGCCGGCTGGGCGCGTGGCCGTTGTCCGCCGCCGCCATCACCATAGGAACCGCCGCCTACTGCGATCATCAATGGATCGATACCATGCGGAAACGGTTGCGCGAGGAGGCGTCCGCGCTCGACGCGCTTCTGGCCCGTGCGGGATTGACCGCTACAGGCGCCTGTCCGTTATTCCGGTTGATAGAAACGACCAAGGCTCCGCACCTGTTCGAACGACTGGCACATCGTGCAATTCTCACCCGGCCTTTCGATGAGCGGCCGGATTGGCTCCGTATTGGCCTGCCTGAAAACACCGATGCTCTCGCGCGCCTCAAGGCCGCCTTGCAAGATGGTTGAACCCGTCGCGCTCACCGCCCTTATGCTCGATGTCGCGATCGGCTGGCCGGAAGCGATCTATCGCCGCATCGGGCACCCGATAGGCTTGTTCGCACGCATCATAGACGGCTGCGAGAAACGCTGGAACCAGCCAGACCGGAGCGAAACCCGCAAACGCCTGTTCGGAATCGCAACGGTCTTGCTACTGCTCTTCGTTTCGGTGGGTACCGGCATTCTGTTCGAGCGCCTGATGCTCCGATACCTGGGCGGATATGGTTGGATAGGGATAGCCATCCTTGCATTCCCTGCTTTGGCACAGCGCAGCCTGTCCGAACATGTCAGCGCGGTCGTACGCGCGCTAGGCAAGGGCGATCTGGATATGGCGCGTCAGGCAGTCGGGATGATCGTCGGTCGGGACACCGCTTCACTCGATGAAGCAGGCATCGCGCGGGCGGCCATCGAAAGTCTGGCCGAAAGCTTCTGCGACGGCGTCTGCGCACCACTTTTCTGGCTTCTGATCGGCGGTCTTCCCGGCATCTGGGCCTACAAGGCGATCAATACTGCGGATAGCCTGATCGGCCATCCCGAACCTCGCTGGCGCGCCTTCGGCTGGGCGGCCGCACGTACCGACGACGTGCTGAACCTGCTGCCCGCCCGACTGGCCGGAGCGCTGATCTGCCTTGCGGGCATGGGCGGCTGGCACACGATGCTGCGCGACGCGGGCAAGCATGCCTCCCCCAATGCCGGCTGGCCCGAAGCGGCAATAGCGGGAGCACTCGATCTACGACTCGCCGGACCAATTTCCTATGAGGGTGCGGTTTCGGCGAAGCCATGGATCGGTAATGGTCGCACCCAGGCTGCAGCCAGTGATATTGGCAGGGCACTCGCCATATATCGACACGCCTGCCTGCTGTTGTGGCTGATCGCGGGAAGCGCCGCTTGGCTATCGTGATGCCGCGCGATCTTCAGGAGAATGCCGAATGACCAGTCTGTTCGTCCTCGGCGGAGCCCGGTCCGGCAAGAGCCGCTATGCCCAGCAACGCGCCGAGGCGCTGGGCCGCAAGCGTCTCTATATCGCCACCGCACAGGCTTTCGACGACGAAATGCGTGCCCGTATCACCCGCCACCGCGCCGACCGCGACAAGAATTGGGAAACGGTAGAGGTACAGATCGATCTGGCCTCGATCATCACGGACCGATCGGCGCCCGATACCGTGATGCTGATCGACTGCCTCACGCTCTGGACGACCAACCTGATCCTGGCCGACCACGACATTCGTGCGGCGACCTTAGCTCTGACGAACGCCATAGCAAGAGCAGACGGACCGGTCATTCTCGTCGCCAATGAGGTCGGCTTGGGCATCGTGCCGGACAATGCCCTCGCCCGCCGGTTTCGCGACGAGGCGGGGCTGATCAACCAGCAAGTCGCCGCTTCCACCGCCGAAGTCCAGTTCATCGCGGCAGGATTGCCGTTACGGCTCAAATAACTCAAAGCGCGAACGCAAAAGCCAGCGGTCATATCTCGTAAACATGGGATACGCCTCAGGCTGAAGCAGGGATCGGCATAGTGCCGGTTTCGGGCGACGCTTCGCGCGCATCGCGGCACCAGCCGGTCAAAAAGAAACACAGCGCCCCCATCAGCGTCGCCATGACCGAAAGCAGCAGGAATGACCCGAAGCTGTCGGAAGTCGCCAGAGAATAGCTAAGCAGCAGTGCTCCCGTCGAAGTCCCCGCGCCTACCGACGCGAAAATCAGGCTGAAGATGAAGCTGTAGTGCCTGAGCTCGAATTTCCGGGAAGCGAGATACGCGCCTACGTCGCCTTCCGCACCTTGCGAAATGCCAATGACAAGGATCATCAGCGTCAACACCCAGTTCGCATTCGCTGTGGTGGCGAGTACGGCAAGACCAATGGCGGGAAGCGCCAGCATGACCAGCGCCACCAGATGAGGGCGCAGCATGTCAAGCAGCAACCCGGTGAAGAAACGGCCGATGGTCACACCGATCGGATAGAGCGACACCAGCCAGACGATGAAATCCTTGCCCATGCCCTTGTCGGAAAGCAGGATACCAAGCTGCGAAGACAGCACCGTCTGCGGAATATTCACAAGGAACATCCCGGCGATCAGCAACACCGCCGCGCGCCGCTTCAACACTTCCGCGACATCGCGCAGGTCGAAGGCCTTGCCAACGGCAGGGCCTTGCACCACGATCCGTTTCTCGTGTCCGCAAAGCGCAATCGCGACGATGCCCCCGACAAGGCAAGCCAGCGCCAGCACGCGATAGCCGGCACGCCAGCCATCGGTCGCGAGTATGCCGCCGACCAGGATCACCGCCAGCGAGCCGATCAGCGGTGATGCGCTGGCCGGGATCGCCAGCGCCAGCCCCCGCGCATTGTTGAACCGGGCCACAACCACGCGACTGAACACCATGGACGTGGTCAGCACGCCGATAACGTTCTTGAACATGATGATCGCATAATACTGCCAGATGTCGCCGGTCATCAGGCTCAAGGCGAAATAAGCGGCGGACATGGCCAGGAAGCCGATCGTTCCGGCCAGGCGATAGCCATAAGCATCCACCAATCGCCCCGCGATCGGGGTGAAGATCAGCGATATGAAGGTGAAAGTGCCGGCAAAGGCGTAGTCCGCCTTGCTCCAGCCGAACTCCGCCAACATCGCGGGACCGAAGATGTTTGCCGTGTAGCTGTTCAGTGTCACGCCGAAGGAAACAGCAATGCAAACACCAAGCAACTGCGGCCAGTACTTCGCGAACTCCTGCTTGTAGGACACGCCGTTTTCCTCTTCCCCGATGTTTTTCCGGTTTCAGCCGAAGTGCATGCGCAGCGCCTTCTTGTCGGGTTTTCCGACCGCGGTCTGCGGAATGGCTGCGACGAAGTGAATCGCCTTGGGCGCCTGGAACGAGCCCTTGCGTTCGGCGACCGGTGCGGACAGTTCTTCCGAACTGGCTGTCGCGCCGGGTCTGAGCACCACGATCGCCGTCACGGCCTCACCCCATTTCTCGTGCGGCACGCCGATCACGGCGACCTGACTGACAGCCGGATGTTCGGCGATAATGTCCTCGATCTCGCGCGGATAGACATTGAAGCCGCCGGAAACGATCATGTCCTTGGTGCGATCGACGATGCGCAGAAAGCCATCGGGATCACGCACCGCGACATCGCCCGTGTGCAGCCAGCCACCACGGAATACTTCCTCGTTGAGCGCAGGATCGCGGTAGCCATCCATCACCAGCGGCCCCTGCACGCAGATTTCACCCGATTCACCATCAGGCACGGGTTGGCAGTCGGCATCCATCAGCGCAACGCGCACCCACGGGCTGGGCTTGCCGCAACTGGCTAGGCGGCGCAGATCATGGGGATCGTGATCGGCCTTGCGGAAATAAGTAATGCACATTGGCGCCTCGGCCTGCCCATAGAACTGGGCAAACACGGGGCCGATCCGCTCGATCGCCTCCTTCAACCGCACTGGCGATATGGCGGAAGCCCCGTAGAACACCGTCTCCAAGCTCGAAAGGTCGAATTCTTCCAGGCGCGGAGAATCGAGCAAGGCATAGATCATCGTCGGGACAAGCAGCATGCAATTGATGCGATAGTCCTGGATTGCCTGCATCACCGCCACCGGCTCGAAGCCGTTGAGCACCAGTAATGTGCCCCCACGCAGCAAGGCCGGAAAGAACATCGCGCCACCGGCATGAGTCATAGGCGCACACGTCATGATGCGAGGATTGCTAGGCCACTCCCATTCGGCCTGCATGATCTGCGCCGCAACGGCGGCGCGACCCACAGTGTTGGGTATCGCCTTAGGCTTGCCCGTGGTCCCGCCCGAATAGCCGAGGCGGATGAGGTCATCGGCATGCTCGCGCGGGGCCACGATCCTGCCCGGTACGTAGCGAGAGGCCAGTTCGAACAGGTCCGTTCCCACCGAACTTGATCCTAGCCCCAGCAACACGATGCCCGGGATCTCCGAAGCGATCTCCTGCGCGCGGACCGCGAAACGGCCTGCATCGAACACCAGCACCGTCACTTCCGCATCGCGGATGGCATTGAGATGATCGGCAAGCCCGCCGAGTGGATGCAGCGGCACATAGATCGCGGTCAGAAGCTGCAGCGCATTGGTAACATGCAAACATTCAGGACGATTGGGCGAAACCATAGCGACGCGCGACCCTTTGCCCACGCCCAAGCCCTGCAATGCCTGCACGAAACGGCTGGCGGCGTCGCGCACTTCACACACCGTCAGCGTCGGCCCACCCTTCAGTTGCAACAGAGGTCGGTTGCCCCCGTTGTTAAGCGCATTAGCCACGACCTCGGCATTGTAGATCGGTCGATGCAGGTCGTCATGGTCATACATGGCGTCGGGTGTCTCTGCATTCGCACCACTCATCGATCGCCCCCTTGCATGATCTTCGCGACCCGGTTCCCAGCCAGAGGTCCCATTTTTGTTTTAGGTCATCCATCCGCCTAGATCAGAGGGCGGTTATCGCTGGCTGTATGCTTTTCCAAGATCGTGGATGCAGGCTAGCACCGCTGCCCGGACGATGTAAATTATTTCCCAAGTGTTCAAAATCGCCGACGGCATCACCAAAGCGGCAGCCGTCCCTATCTCAACGATGCCGCATGATCTGGGCGACGCTGGAACGTACCGGTCCGGTTCGATCCCGAATGCGGCACTTCGCACCTTTTCAAGCGCGCAAAGGCTCGGATCGGCACACTCACGCCTCTACAGATCGTTGCACTTTTACAACAACCCTTACGTAACTCGTAGATTGGTCCGAAATGGGCTGGGAACCCTTCAGCGTGGCGTTAGTTCCCACCGCGCCCTCGTGGTGAAAATATTATAGAAATACAAGGAAATATCATGAAGAAGATTACCGCTCTGTCCGCTCTGCTGATTTCGGTTGGCGTCTCGGCGCCCGCGATGGCGCAGGACGAAGGCACCGAGTTTTCAGGTCCGTACGTTGCCGGGCTGATTGGCTATGACAGCCTTAACTTCAATGCTCCGGCCGATAGCGACCATAGCGACGGCCTGCTGTACGGCGGCATTATCGGCTATGATATCAACCTGAAGGGTGCCGTGCTCGGCATCGAAGGCGAATATAGCGATTCCAACACCAAGGAAGGCATCGACAACGTCCTCGTCGCCGGTGACAACCTGTCCCTGCGCACTGGCCGCGATCTCTATGCCGGCGTTCGCATCGGCGGCCAGGTCGCCCGCAACTTCATGGTTTACGCCAAGGGCGGCTACACCAACGCCCGCCTCACGGCCGCTTACGACAATGGCGTAACCGTGGCCTCTGTGAACGAGGATCTCGACGGCTATCGCTTGGGCGCCGGCGTCGAAACCACCATGTCAGGCTTCACCGGCCGCCTCGAATACCGCTACTCGCACTACGGCAAGTTCGCGAACACCGACGTCAACTTCGACCGTCACCAAGTCGCAGCGATCATCGGCTATCGCTTCTAATAACTGCCGTCCCGGGTTGGGCACTGCCCTCGGGACGATCAAACCTTGCGCCCTCGGCTTTCACGAGCCGGGGGCGTTGCTTTTGGTGTCACAAAAGCTTCCGCCCGGACCGGCCCAGAACAATTGAGACCGCAATAACCCAAGGCACCGCAGTTCCTCTGCGCCTCCTCTCAACGACAAACTGGCGCGCCTAGTATATGAAGAGGCACATTCCGGTTTCTGGGGTGGCACCTTTCTCCGGATGCCGATCGCTCCACATGATCCATGGCCGTGCAAACCGCCACATCAATGTCCCCGCAACCCACGATACACATGAACGCGCTCGCAACTCCAAGACATTGCGGAGTCCTGCAAAAAACACATGGTGAGCCCTGCTGGGTTCGAACCAGCGACCTACTGATTAAAAGTCAGTTGCTCTACCGACTGAGCTAAGGGCCCTCACGAAGCAGCGCGATAGGTACTGGCGCGGGCCGGGTCAAGCGTGCGAGGAGATGGCGCAGGTGAAGACCGGTGACAGGATCGCGCCAGTCGCCAGCGATCGCGCAAGCTGGCTGCAGTACGAAACGGCGGGTGCGGAAGGAAACATGGGGTACGGTAATGTGCCCCGACGACCACGGGCCGCCAGTCCATAAAATGATATCGAGATCGAGAACCCGCGCACGCCAAGGCGCTCCGCGCCGGCGACGGCCGAATTTGTATTCGATGTTGTGCAGACGATGGAGCAATTCATTCGGTTCCAGACGGCTCTTCACTATAACGGCCGCATTGGCGTAGCAGCGCAGCGAGGGGCCAAGCGGACGACTGGCGATGATGCGCGAGACGGCTTCGAGCTTCACGCCCTTGCGATCAAGCCTTGCCAGCGCGGCGCGCAACACCGCTTCGGGTTTCCCGTATCGGACATGTCGCTGATTGGAACCGAGCGCGATAAGATAGCGTTCCGCCACGCGCTTCAGATATCCTCGGCGATGCGGGAATAGAGCTGCGGTCGGCGGTCCCGGAAAAAACCCATTCCCGCACGATGTTTCGCGGCGCGCGCGAGATCGATCGTAGCAACGATCACACCACTGTCGTCACCCCCCATCTCGGCGGCGAAATCGCCCCATTCATCGGTGATGAAGCTGTGGCCATAGAAGCGCTGGCCATCTTCCATCCCGATGCGGTTGGCAGCAATCACCGGCATGCAGTTCGACACCGCGTGGCCTAGCATCGCACGGCGCCACATCCGACTGGTATCAAGGTCCGCGTCATAAGGTTCCGAACCGATCGCGGTGGGATAGAACAGCAGTTCGGCCCCCATCAGGGCCATCACGCGCGCAGCTTCCGGGTACCACTGGTCCCAGCAGATGCCGACGCCAATGCGCGCACCGGCAACGTTCCACACCTTGAAACCATCGTTGCCGGGACGGAAATAGAACTTTTCCTCATATCCCGGTCCATCGGGAATGTGGCTTTTGCGGTAAGTGCCAATCACTTCGCCATCTGCATCGATCATGGCGAGCGTATTGTAATAGTGGTGGCCATCGCGTTCGAAGAAACTGGTGGGGATCGCAACCTTCAGCTTCGCCGCCAGCCCGCGCATCGCGATTACCGAGGGATGTTCGGCGACAGGACGCGCGAGGGAGAACAGCGCCTCGTCCTCCACCTTGCAGAAATAGGGGCCGGAGAAAAGCTCGGGCGGCAGAACTATCTGTGCGCCTTCGCCCGCGGCTTGTTCGACAAGCGCGGAAACGGCGGCGATGTTCTCGCCTTCATCCCCAGCGTTCAGGGCAAGCTGGAGGGCAGCGACGGTGACTTCTGTCATGTTTCAGGACTTCTTGCGAAAGAGAAGCGTCATCCGGTCGCTCTCGCCGATGGCAAGGAAGCGGGCTCGATCCGCATCGCCTCCACGCAAGTTCGGGGGCAGCGACCAGACGCCATCGGGATGATCCGCAGAATCGGCGGGATTGGCATTGACTTCACTGGTCCCAACCAGTTCGAAACCCTTGGCCTCGATCATGGCGATGACATCCTTCTGGCGGAGGTAGCCCTTGCTGCCGTCGGCATATTCATCCGGCGCATCCGCCTTTGCGCGGTGCTGGACTACGCCCAGCAGGCCATCGTTTTTCAATACGCGTCGAAACGTGGCCATTTCAGCGTCCAGCCAGCCGCTGCGCTTCAGGTTGTGCATCTCGCGGAAGATCAGCACCCGATCGACACTGCCGTCGAGCGTGCCAGGCAGACGGTCGCTGTTGTAAGCGCCAATCCGCTCGGCGCGCTGACCGGTCCATTCGGCGGCTTTGGCGGGAAAACGGCCGGCGAGATCGGCGAACATCTCGCGCTGGCGATCCGATCCCCGACTGACGTCGGGATTAAGCCCGATATAGCGGCCATCCTCACCCAGATAAGGGACGAGTATCCGCGTATACCATCCGCTCGCAGGCATATAGTCGATCACCGTCATGCCCGGCCTGACGCGGAAAAAGGCCAGCGTTTCAGCAGGATTTCGCCATTGATCCCGCAGGCGATCCGAGGCCCGGCGGGGGTGCGCGAGCGCAAGGTCGAGCACCGCCTCGCAAGCTTCGCAATTATCGACATCGTCCGGCGTAGACATGGCATCGGAGGGAAGCGGCGAGACAAGGACGCCGAAAGTGGTAGCTATGGCGATGAGGAATCGACGCACGACAAGGCTCCGGCGGCATGGACGGATCCTATCTAAACCGCCGGAGGTCAATGACAAGGCGGCCCCGCCTTCCTATCTTGCGAAACGAAACGACAAAGAGGTGCAAGGGATGAGTGGACAGGAAACTGCAATCGTCGCGGGCGGGTGTTTCTGGTGCACCGAGGCTGTATTTCGCGACGTTATCGGCGTCAGCACGGTCGAAAGCGGCTATATCGGCGGCAATGTGCCTGACCCTACCTATAAGGCCGTCTGTTCGGGCAGCACCGGCCATGCAGAGGCGATCAAGGTGATCTACGACCCCTTCGTGATCTCCTATGCCGATATTCTCGACGTATTCATGGGCACGCATGATCCCACGCAGCTCAACCGTCAGGGCAACGACGTTGGCACGCAGTATCGCTCGGCCATCTTCCCGCTGGACGACAGTCAGCGCGCCGAAGCCGAAACCGCGATCGCCCGCGCCAACGCAGCGCACGACGGCCGGGTAGTCACGACGATCGAAGGTCCGGCCACCTGGTATCCGGCGGAGGACTATCATCAGGAATACTGGGAGGGAGAAGGGCAGCGGAACCCCTACTGCCTCGCCGTCATTCCTCCCAAGCTTGTCAAGCTGCGCAAGAGCTTCGCGGCGCGGGCTAAGGCGTAGTGCGCAGCGCGGCATGAACGGCCTTGTCCAGATGCTGTCCCAGATCGCCTGGGGCGTCACGGTCGGCGCCCTGAGCGCGGCCGCCACCACCGGCGCGACCGCAATCGCCGTCGGCGGCTGTGCAGCGGGCGGAGCATGCCTCCTGTGGAAATGGAAGAAACGCCGGGGCAAGCACACCGGCGATCTGTAGAAGGCCGCTACTTGCGCCAGCGCCCGATAAAAAATCCGTCCATTCCGCCTGCAATCATGGTTGGATCGGTGCGTAGCCAGCCCTCGGACATCGCCGGAACAAGATCGGACTCGATCGGGTCGGGCGCAAGCGATACCCGTGCGGCTCGCTCCTCTCCCTCCTCGCGCTCCAGCGAACAAACCGCATAGACCAACCGCCCGCCGGGCTTCAACCAACCGGTTGCGCGGTCCAGCAAGGACGCCTGCAAATCGGCAAGTTCCGCGATCTGGCGCGGGCCAATGCGGTGAAGAACATCCGGATGGCGGCGACAGGTTCCCGTAGCGGTACACGGCGCATCGAGCAGGATCGCATCGAAGGCCTCCTCCAGATTCCACTGCAGCGCATCGGCCTGCACAATCTCGGCCGAAAGACCCGTACGCGCGAGATTGTCGCGCAGCCGATCGAGCCGCTTGGCGCTGACATCCAGCGCCGTCACGCGCCAGCCGGCGGCGGCGAGTTGCAGGGTCTTGCCCCCTGGCGCAGCGCAAAGGTCGAGCACCGTTCCTCCCTCGCCCGATCCGAGCAATCTGGCAGGCAAGCTCGCTGCGATATCCTGCACCCACCATTCGCCTTCGGCAAAGCCGGGAAGCTGTTCGATGGCCTCACCGCGCGGCACACGGATATGGCCCGGCAGCAACGAGACGCCGCCCAGCTTTTCGGCCCATGCCTCGGTCCCGGCCGGATCGCGCAGGGTAAGGTCCAGAGGCGGTGGTTCGGCGAGCGCGGCGGCGATCGGCCCGGCACGTTCCCCCCAGCGCGCGGCGACGGCCGGCAGCGGGCTCGGAACCTCCGGCAATTTGGCGTTCCGTTTCGCAAGCGTCGAGAACACGCCGTGCGCAAGGCGGCGCGGACCGCCAGCGAGCAGCGGCAAGGCGGTGGCGATCACCGCATGCGGCGGCGTTTCCAGCCGCAACCACTGCGCCAGCATCAGCCGCAGGACGGCGCGCGGCTTCGCATCGTCGGGCAACGGCTGGCGCGTGGCGCTGTCGATCAGCGCGTCGAGATCGGGCAACCAGCGCAGCACTTCCGCGGCAATCGCCTTCGCCAGCGCGCGATCCGCCTGAACGCGGATTTGCTGCAAGGCGTTGTGCCCCGCCTGATCCAGTGTCTCGCCCCGCCGCAACACGGCATCGAGCATCTTGAGCGCGGCATTGCGCGCGGGAAGGCCGGGAATATCCACCATAAGCCGCCCCTATCGCCGATTGCATTGCAGGGCCAGACGTACCACATGGCATCCATGACCAAGCGAGCGACCAAGCGGCCCGAAAATTTCGAGAAGCCCGCGCACTGGAGCAACGATCCGGCGCCCAGCCCGGCGCCCGCGAAGGATGGGGCCGATCCCGATGGCCTTTCCCCCACCCGTTACGGCGACTGGGAAAAGAACGGCATCGCAGTCGATTTCTGACCGCTTACGGCAGGATGTCGATCACCGTCCCGTCGCCTACCGTTTCCCACAACAGCTCGATCTCCTCGTTGCTCACTGCAATGCAGCCATCCGTCCAGTCTCCGCCGAGACGGCCATGAGGACGATCATTGGGCTGTCCGTGGATGAAGATCAGCCCACCCGCGCTTCGCCCCTGAGAAGCCGCGTATGCGACGTCGGCGGCATTGGGATAGCTGATGTGCAGTGACAGGTGATAAGCGCTGCGAGGATTGCCGTAGTCGATCTCGTAGCGTCCCTCCGGGGTCCGCTCGTCGCCCTGGAAACGCTTCGGCCCCACCGGCATGTCGCCGAGCTGGATGCCGGAAATGACATGCAGGGCACGCCCCCGCGAATAGAGCGTCAGCGTGCGCTCGGTCTTGCGAACAACGATCTGGTCGATACCAGACAGCGCCTCAGGCGGCTCCGCTCTCGCCGTGCCGGTCATCGCCATGAGAGCGAGCGCGGCAAGGCGAAGAGCCTTCATCCTCAGTCCACGAAGGGATCGCGAACGAGGATCGTGTCCTCGCGTTCGGGACTGGTCGAAACCAGCGCGACCGGCGTCTCGATCAGTTCCTGCACCCGCTGGATGTACTTGATCGCCTGCGCCGGCAGATCGGCCCAGCTGCGGGCACCGGCTGTGGTGCCGTTCCAGCCCTCGATCTCCTCGTAGATCGGCTCGACCGCGGCCTGATCGGCGGCGTGGCTGGGGAAGTAATCCAGCACCTTGCCGTTCAGGCGATAACCGGTGCAGATCTTCACCGTGTCGAAGCCGTCGAGCACGTCGAGCTTCGTCAGCGCGATGCCGGTGACGCCCGAGATGGCGCAGCTCTGCCGCACGAGCACCGCATCGAACCACCCGCAGCGCCGCTTGCGCCCGGTGACGGTGCCGAATTCATGGCCTCGCTCGCCAAGGCGCTGGCCCGTCTCGTCCTCCAGCTCCGTCGGGAACGGACCCGAACCGACGCGGGTGGTATAGGCCTTGACGATGCCGAGCACGAAACCCGTCGCCGAGGGGCCGAGGCCGGAACCCGACGCGGCGGTGCCGCTTACCGTGTTGGACGAAGTGACGAACGGATAGGTGCCGTGGTCGACATCGAGCAGTACGCCCTGCGCGCCTTCGAACAGGATGCGCGCACCGGCCTTGCGCACCTTGTTGAGGCGCGACCACACGGGTTCGACATATTGCAGCACGAAAGGCGCGATCTCGCGCAGCGCATCGAGCAGGGCGGCGCGATCGACCGGCGGCTGACCGAAACCGGCGCGCAACGCATCGTGGTGCGCACAAAGGCGGTCGAGCTGCGGCTCCAGCGCATCGAGGTGCGCAAGGTCGCAGACGCGGATCGCGCGGCGGCCGACCTTGTCCTCATAAGCCGGCCCGATGCCGCGCCCGGTAGTGCCGATCTTGCCCGATCCGGCGGCAGCCTCGCGCAAGCCGTCAAGCTCGCGGTGGATCGGCAGGATCAGCGGGCAATTGTCGGCGATCGCGAAGTTGTCTCGCGTGATAACGACGCCCTGTCCTTCGAGCTTGGCGATTTCCTCTTTCAGATGCCAGGGATCGAGCACCACGCCATTGCCAATGATCGACAGCGTGCCGCGCACGATTCCCGAAGGCAGCAGGCTGAGCTTGTAGACCTGTTCGCCGACGACGAGCGTATGGCCGGCATTGTGGCCGCCCTGGAAGCGCACCACGGCATCGGCGCGGCTTGCCAGCCAATCGACGATCTTGCCCTTGCCTTCATCGCCCCACTGGGCGCCGATCACGGTTACGTTGGCCAATTCTTCGGCTTTCCTGCTGTCTTCGAACCGTGCCGCGCCCTAGGCGAACCCGCGACGGAGGGCAAGGCACGAGGCCCGGCGAAGCGGGCCATGGGATAAAAGTCGGTGGAACGGAAAGCATGCCCCTTCCCGCCGTTGGTATGTGAATTACAACGCGACCGCTTCGATGCCCTCCAGCCGGTGCGTGCAGCCCAGTTCCTTCGCATCGTCCGAAGCCGCCAGCGCTGCCACGGTCCGCCAGCCGATCGCCCTTAGTCGAGCGGCAGTATCGGGATCATGCCCCAGCGGGAGGAACAGCGTGTCGCGGCGCGGTTCGGCGGCGGCAAGGCTGTCGATCAACGGATCGGGATAGAGCGAAACGCCGATGGCGGGTTCATCGCGGCCCACAATGCTGTAAGTGCCGCCCCGGCCCAGCGCGCCGGAGACTCCTTCGGCATAGATCGTGAAGCCGAACCAGCTCTGGTATTCGAAACCATGCCGCTCCGAAGGATCAAGCGTGAGGCGCGCCATGCCTGAAACACGTGCGGCGATCTCGCGCAGCGCGGCGATGCGGCTGGCGAGCGCGCCGCCCGCATCTATCGCCGCGAGGCGTTCGATCGCGGAATCGAACGGGCCGATGGCGGTGAGCAGCGGCAGGTAAGCCTCGCCCCCCGCAGCGACCAGGCCGCCTGCATCCTTCGCGTCAAGCTCGCGGCGCACGGCGGGGATGGCGGCGGCATCGAGCGGCAACGCCTTTTCGGCCAGCGTGTCCACGAGGTCGGGCAGCGTGAAATCGATCGAAATGCCCGTGGCGCCCGCCGCCCGCAACGCCTCAATCGCCATGGCGACGATCTCTCCGGCAGCCGCGACCGAATCGCTGCCGATCAGTTCGGCGCCAAGCTGAAGCCGTTCACGCGTGGGATCCAGCCCGTCGCCCTTGATGGTCACGACCTGCCCGGCATAGCACAGCCGCAGCGGCCGGGCGGCCTGCGCCAGCCCCGTCGCGGCGATGCGGCCCACTTGCACGGTAATGTCGCTGCGCAACGCCATCATCCGCAACGAAAGCGGATCGACGAAGCGGAACATGCGGCGCGGCTGCACGCCGGCCATGCGGCTGGCCAGCGATTTCTCGAACTCGATCGAGGGCGGCTGGATGCGGTCGTAACCATGACCATCCATGACGTCGAGCGCCGCGCGGGCGACGCGCGCGGCGACCGCCGCCGACTGCGGCAGCCGGTCCTCAAGCCCCTCGGGCAGCAGATCGCGATCGGTGTCTTCCATATGGCGGGCGTCCTTAGCTGGGGATTGCGCCC
>DASWWL010000171.1:0-2221 GCA_036400975.1 Novosphingobium sp.
CACCTCAGGGTCGTGCCGGACAGCCATGCGTGATGCTGCCGGCCGTTCGCATAACAACTCACACGCATCCACGCCCGTACTGCCGGGCACATACCACAAGCGCCGGCCGCACAGCCCGTTCGCTGCTCTCTACCTCCAGGCACACACCCGGCCTCGCCAGCGGGCCATGATGCACGCCTGCGTTCGTCGTCACAGTGAAATGGCGCTATTCGTCCACGCTGGAACCAGCCCTGCGCGCGACTCTACGGCCGGATCACGCCTTGTCGCATTCGACGTAAGCGCCATGCAGTTCGTAAGTCGAGCCTGTCCATTCCACCGTCGGCGGATTGGCTAGGCGGATGCCCGGAACGCGGAGCAGGGCGTCGAGGAACACGCGGGTCTCGTGCAGCGCGACCTGGGCGCCGGGGCAGCGGTGGGGGCCGTCGCCGAAGCTCATCCAGGCGCTGGTCATGCGCTGTTTCTTGCTGCGCTCCGGATCGATCTTGTGCGGGCACTCGCCGACGACCGCCTCGTCAAGATTGGCCGAGCGGAGTTCCAGCGCGTAGAGTTCGCCGGCCTTGACCTGTTCGCCATTGGCGCCGGTGAAGTCCTGCTTGGCGCGGCGGTGGATATGGGTGACGACCGGATCGACGCGCAGGATCTCTTCCAGAATGCCGAACTGAACGGATTCGTCGCCGTCAAGGAAAGTCTGGCGCAAATCGTCCCGTTCGAACATGTGCCACGCCGCCACGACGATGAATTCGCGCGTGGTGAGCATGCCCGCCGAACCATAAGTCTGGCATTCGATCAGGATCGACTTGTTCGTATAGCCTTCGTCGATCAGCAGCGACATCACGTCGTCTTGACGTTCCTTCTGCCTCGCCTTGATGGCCGGCACTACGTCCTTGAAGTAGAACATGCCGATCCGGTAGAGCTTCTTCATGTTGCTGAGGAAGCTGTTCTTCGGGTTGGCCGCGGATACGCCCATCTGCAGGAAGCTCTTGCGGATGCGCTGCATCATCGCATGGGAATCGCTGTTCGTCAGGCCGATGATCTCGGAAGCGACATCGCAGGCAAGCTCGAAGCTCAGCAGGTCGAGCTGCTCGCGGCCGCTGCGGCGGAGCTGATCGATCAGTTTCTTTGTCGAACTTTCCATCGTCGGACGGTACTTGGTGTTCATCGCCTTGGGCGTGAAATATCGCGCGATCTGCCCGCGCCGCTTCTTGTGGATGTCGCCGTCGAGGAAAAACACCGAGAGATGTTCGGGATTGAGATCCTTCATCTTCTCGGCGCCGCGCCCGGCCTGGAAGACGGCGGGTCCGCGCAGCACGTCGCGCGCCATGCCGAAATCGCGCACGACGGTCGCTCCGTCATAGGCCTTTGCCTGCTTCGCCGCCATGGCGGCCGTCTTGCTGTCGCCGCCTTCCACGAAAAAGGGGCACCCGGAGGTGGTGGAGTTCATGACGTGACGTATCCTCTCATCGTAAGATACGATCCATTTTACTTCGCCGGGATCCTGTCAATCCGGCAGCGATTTATGAAATATGTGTCTCCCGCCTTTAAGGGCGGGAAGTTAACAGGTCCTCACCTCAGGCGGCGGTGCCGATCTTGCGGGATTTGGCCGAGGGGCCATATGCCGCCAGCACCACGTCGATGACGCGGCTGACGTCGCTGAGCCGGGCGTTCATGTTGTCGCCCAGGCGGCGATAGATGAAGGGCGCCGTCAGAATGTCGATCACCAGCCGCATATTGATGTCGGATGCAATCTCGCCGCGCTCGATGCCCCGGAAGAGTACGCGCTCGTAATCGGCCCGCGCTTCGCGTGCCACTTCGCGCCGCAGCGCCGCCAGCTTGCTATCGCGGATCGCGGCGTTCAGGAATGCCGCATAGACCTTGCCGCCGTCGGGGCGGTTGAGAAAATGGACCAGGCCCTTGAGCAGGACTGCCAGGTCCTCGCGCAGCGATCCCGTATCGGGATCGGCCTGCGGGTATTGCATGTAGCTCAGCGCCTCGAAGAACAGATCTTCGCGCGATGGCCAGCGGCGGTAAATGGTCGCCTTGCTGACGCCTGCCGTGTCCGCGACCATATCGACCGTCACTCCCGACAGATCATGCTCGGCGATCAGCTGGATCGTAGCGAGAAGGATTTCGTCGGAGGATGCATTGGGGCGCGGCGGCAAGTTCCTGGTCTCGATCTTCTGGCGGCGTCGGGCCGCGGGGAGTGGTCATGTTCCGGCAGTGC
>DASWWL010000172.1:0-2827 GCA_036400975.1 Novosphingobium sp.
GAGGCATAAGCGCCAAAGCCATTGCCGATGGGATCGAATTGCAACGCCATCTCGTGTTCTCCCGCGCGACGTCGCGATGCGCGCCACCTTTGTTAAACACCTCGTTAGCAAACGACTATGCCTGGTCAAGCTGTTCCATGACCTCAGCCCTGATCCCCGGTACGAGCTGCGGGTCGGCGCACAGCCGGGCTTCTTCTCCATCGAGGATCGCGAGGAAGGCCTCACGCTTGAATGTCTGCAATTCCTCCGCCGACAGGGTTGCGTTGTCCGGCAGAGTGGAGGCGATCAAGTCGATCATGCGTTCCGCGCCGTGAAGCCGGCCCCAGAGATAGTCGTTCTCGCGATAGGCGCGGCTGAAGAACGCGCCGAAGTTGTAGAATTCGACTCCGCGCAAGGTCGATTGCGCGCCGCCCCGCCGGATCGAACCGCAGTCATCGGGCGAGATGCGATCGACCTTCACCGGCTCGAATTCGGTCAACCCTTCGCCGCGCAGCAGGGGCAGGGTGGCCGTGTCGTAGAAGGGAAAGCCCAGATAGGCGAGCAGCATGCGCCGCCGCAGCGGCGCAGGCATCTCCACCATTGCTGCGGCGAGCATGGCGTCGACCAGTTCATCCGCTTCCGCCAGGCGACGCTTGTCGCGGATCCATTTCAGCACTTTCTCCGGATCTTCGAAGACTCGTCCGGCAAGCTCCGGGAATTCCGTTCCCAAGAAGTTGGAGGTTTCCCGGTCGATATAAAGCGCCAGCGCGCGATAAACCGCGTCACGGGCCATTTCGCGCGCGTCTTCGGCCACTTCGGCGCCGTCCAGCCCGTCCCAGTCCTGCGTCAGCCGGCGGGCGAGAAGCCGCAGGCGCCTTATGCGGAAAGGGAGGTCATGGTCCCTAAAGAACGCGATCGCTTCGGCCGACGCTCCGCCGCCTCTCAGCGCCGACATGCGATCGAGGCCCTGCGTTGCGAGATACGCCGTCAGATGGTTTGCGATCGGCTCGGGTGTCGCCAGCGCAAGCGAGGGGGCGGCTGCGTGGATCGTACTGGCCAGCATGTCCACCACGCCCGCGAACTTGACCTGGGCATAGCCGTGATAGGCATAGCCGGATTTTTCCGCGGCTGCCTGCTGCGCCTTGGCCCGCCATGCTCCCAGGCGTTTCGCGGTTGGCCGATCCAGGAACAACGTGCGGCCGAAGACTTTCTCCACCGCCTGTTCCACTTCAGGTTTCAGCGCCAGGACAATACCGCGCAACCGCTGCATCTCGGTCGATTGCCGCGCCAGATTCTCCAGATTGTCGCGAACCGGCTGTTCGCGCGGGATCGAGGACAGCGAGCCGAAGATCACCGAGAAGAACCCCGGCGCATGCGGATCGCTTCGCGCGAGGCCGCCGACCCGATCGGGCCGGGGATCGATATAGACGAAGCGCCGATCGACTTCGCGCTGTGCGGGACGGTCGCGCAATACCGCCATTGCTTCGGCGAAAGGTGCGTTAACCAGTACCGACCCGTCTATCAGCGACACCCCTTCCGCATCGCCCCGCCGCGCATGCTCCGGCATCACGCGTTCGACGAAGGCGGTGCGCGTCGGCCAGGTTAGCTTTTCCTCGGCCGCCAGCCTGTCGATTTCGGCGATCTGCAATGCTGGAAAGGCGCCCGGAAAGCTCGCCGTGGCGCGCGCCGCATAGATCAGCTCGGGAATGGCCGCGAGCTTGCTGCCGGATGCGCCCGGCGTCGCCGCGCGAAATCCGATCGACAACCGGTGCTCGCTTTCCTGCACCAGCGCGGGACTGTGGAGCCGTAGCGTCTCCATATGACCCTTGAAATCCGTCGCCGTTACGAAAAGGTCGAGCGGATGACCGGGTGGGAGCAGGGGTGGGCCGCTTTCCGAAGACAGCATGGCGTTCAGCGCTTCGAGCAGAAGACGTGAAAACCCCAGTCCGCCAAACGGCGGTTCGAACCAGCGGGAGCGGATCAGGCGCGAAAGCTTGCCGCGCACTTCGGCACGCGTCTCGGGTGCGACGCTGGCGGATACGACGTTGCCGGGTCGTCGCAACATCCACCAGACCAGCGGCATGGCCCAGAACTTCGCGAAGCGCGACCATGGCCGGGCGTCGGGATCAAGCAGGACATCGACGTCGGCCCGTTCCAGCCAGAGGTCGGTCAGAGGTTCCAAGGATTGCCCTGAATGGATGGCCTGCGCCAGGAAAACGCCATTGATGCCGCCTGCGCTGGCGCCCGCGACGATATCGGTCAGTACCCGCAGCCGCACGCTCTGCTTGGCCTCGATGCTCTGCAACAGGCGATAATAGACTTTCTCGCTGTCGCGCAGCCCATCCCCGTCTGCGACAAAGGCGCGGCTCGCGCGGGTAAGCTTCCACAACTCCTTGGTGACGCCATGCATGTAGACTGCCAGGCTGATGCCGCCGTAGCAGACGAGCGCGATACGGAGCTCCTTCTGGCGCATAAGGCATGGATGGCAGAGGCGTGACGGTTCCGCCATCCCATTATTTCATCTTGCAGAGGTGGTTATGTCCATTGTGACGGCTCTATTCCGTTTAAACTGGACGTGATGGAGCTGGGACGCCTCGCTAAGGAAATATGCACTAGCTTCCGGCATGTGCTTGACATGTAGGAATGTTCTTTACATGTTCCATGTGTGTCAGGCCCCAGACTGACACACCGCGACGGGTGCGGGAGACGCGAAAGGCCTTTTGCTTCTCTTGTCTCCCGTAGTGCGGTCGGCGCCCGCGCGGTCCGGAAAGGCCGCCACGGGATGCGGCGGATGGACAGGCCGGTGAATGCCACACCGGCATGGACGAAACCTCGGGGTATGCCCCGA
>DASWWL010000173.1:0-4834 GCA_036400975.1 Novosphingobium sp.
GCGACACCCATAGGCAGGAATACGAAGGCCGAGGACAGACCCAGCGCAATGACCAGGAAAATCAGTATCGGCAGATATTGCGAGAGGTCGACCAAGGGGCTGACTCGTCTTGATGATTGATTGATGCGCGCCCTAGTCCCGCCGTCCGCCAGGCGCAAGGGTGCGGTTGCGAAGTCTGAACAGGCAAACAAAATTACAAAATGAAACTTGACGCAGCGGGGGACAAGCCGCCGGGCGCAACCGCCGATTGCCATTGCCGCAGCGCAGCATTATGCCGAATCGGTATTTCCTGTCCACGCCATAGAAAGGCACCCGCGCCATGGCCCACATTTCCGCCAAAGATCCCATTGTCGTCCTCTCTTATACGCGTACCCCGATGGGTGGCCTGTCGGGCGTCTTCGCCGAAGTTTCCGCTACCGATCTCGGGGCAACCGCAGTGAAGGCTGCGGTCGAACGCGCCGGCGTGAAAGGTGAGGATGTCGAGCGCATCTACATGGGTTGCGTGCTGCCTGCAGGTCTGGGCCAGGCCCCTGCCCGTCAGGTCGCGCTCAAGGCGGGCCTGCCGCTTTCGGTCGAGGCGACCACGGTCAACAAGGTCTGCGGCTCGGGCATGCAAACAGTCATCATGGGCGCTGAGGCGCTGGCCAGCGGCAGCATCGATGTTGCCATCGCCGGCGGTATGGAGAGCATGACGAATGCACCCTATATCACGAAAAAGCATCGTGGCGGCGCACGTGCCGGCCACGATACGCTCTACGACCACATGTTCCTCGACGGACTCGAAGATGCCTATGACGGCAGTTCGATGGGCTCGTTCGCCCAGGCAGTGGCTGACGAGTATCAGCTCACCCGCGAAGACCAGGATGCCTATGCGATCGAATCGCTTCGCCGCGCCCAGGCCGCGATCGCCGAGGGCGGCTTCGCCAGCGAGGTCGTGCCCGTGACGGTCAAAACCCGTGCCGGCGAAATCGTGGTCGATGTCGACGAGCAGCCTGGCAAAGGGCGACCCGACAAGATCCCGAGTCTGAAACCCGCCTTCGCCAAGGATGGAACGATCACCGCCGCCAGCTCCAGCTCCATCTCGGACGGCGCCGCTGCCGTCGTGCTGACACGTGAGAGCGTAGCCAAGTCCAAGGGACTTGAACCGGTCGCGAGGATCGTTGCCGTCTCCGCCCATGCGCATGATCCCAAGCGCTTTCCGACGACGCCCGCCGCCGCGATCACGAAGCTGATCGACAAAGCCGGCTGGCAACTCGGCGATGTCGATCTGTTCGAAATCAACGAAGCCTTTGCCTGCGTCGCAATGTTCGCGATGCGTGATCTCGGCATCCCGCATGAGAAGATCAACGTGCATGGAGGGGCCACTGCCCTGGGCCACCCCATCGGAGCATCGGGCACGCGTATTATCACTACGCTGATCGGCGCGCTCAAGCACAAAGGCCTGAAGCGCGGTATAGCCAGCCTCTGCATCGGCGGGGGCGAAGCCACTGCCGTTGCCGTCGAAATCGTCTGATTAATCCCAACTCGCCCCTTCGGGGGCGAGTTGGGCGTACCTCTCAACTCTCTATTTGAAGAGATACACTCAGGGAGTGCCCGAACCCCAAAGCCGTTCCTGCGGCACATGGCCGACGTGGCCCGCCACTTCGAAGCCGCACCACCCTCCGGCGCAATCCCCGAGTCTGCCAACGACGCCAGGCTCAATCTTCCAGAGTAATCTCGAAGACGCTTCCGCCTTCTCGCGCATATCGGTGAGCCCTCCGCCTCTCACGATCGCTCCCCGTTCGCGGCTGAGAAAGCGCGCCAGCATCCAGCCTCGTGCACCATCGGGATCCTCGACCAGACGCCACCCCTCCTTCTTGCGCACCACGCGCACGGGCAGCAGAGGTCGGCGATAGACCCAGACAATTCGATAATCTTCGCCCGGACCCACGCGCATGTTCACCTCACTGACGCGAATTGATGCCCAGTAGGGAACGCTGTCGGTGTCCTCGGCAGCAACGACAGGGGTAGCCATACAAACAAGTGCGAGAGCAAACAGATTTCGGAGACTCAGAGACATTTGGCTTGAATAGCGTTCACAGACCGAACGCTGCAAGGCTGCTTGACCGTTTGCTCCTCTCCCGCGAAGTTGTGCCACCGCCATGACCGTAGTCACTGAAACCGCCTCGCATCGCCATTCCAACGGCAAACCGCGCATCATCGTCACGCGCCGACTGCTCCCCGAGACGGAAGCGCGCATGGCGGAGCTGTTCGATGCCGTATTCAATGCCAGCGACCGACCTTTCTCGCGTGATGAACTCGTCGCAGCGATGCGCGATTGCGATGCGTTCGTCCCCACCGTGACCGATCGTATTGATGGCGAGATGATCGCGGCGGCCAGTGAACGGCTGGGCCTGATCGCCAATTTCGGTGCGGGCACCGATCATCTCGATCTTGCGACCGCGCGAAAGCGGGACATCATCGTCACAAACACGCCGGGAGTATTCACCGAGGATACCGCTGACATGACCATGGCGATGATCATTGCGGTGCCGCGCAGACTTCCCCAGGGCGGACGCCTGCTTTTACAGGAACAATGGCATGGCTGGGATCCTGCCGGCCTCCTTGGTCACAGCCTGCGCGGAAAGCGCCTCGCAATCGTCGGCATGGGACGTATCGGCCAAGCGGTAGCGCATCGGGCACGCGCCTTCGGCCTTGAGATCGTCTATCATAATCGACACCGGTTGCCGGCAGCCCTGGAAAACATGTTTGGGGCGCGTTACGAAGCGGACCTGGACCTCCTGATAGCGGAAGCGGACATCCTGACGCTGCATTGCCCCGCAAGTCCGCAAAATCATCACATTCTCAATGCATCGCGCATCGCCACGATGAAACGAGATGCCTACGTTATTAATACCGGCCGAGGTGATTTGATCGATGAAGAGGCTCTGATCGCAGCACTGGAGGCGGGAGCCATCGGCGGCACTGGGCTGGATGTCTATACCAATGAGCCACAAGTAGACTCGCGCCTCCTCGCGCTCCCTAACGTCATGCTCATGCCGCACCTGGGCAGCGCAACGATTGAAGGGCGCGGTGCGGCAGGTGATAAAGTCATCGCCAATATTCGTTTTTGGGCCGATGGCCACCGCCCACCCGATCAGGTCCTTGATGGCTGGGCGTAACGCTTTCGAATCCTTGTCCGTTCCCCTCGACTTGCTCTAGAACGCGCGCCGAGGGACATGCGCAGACGCTGCGTCGCGCATTGGAGGGGATGTTCATGCGCAAGACTTATGCCGTTCTGCTGGCGACGGTGAACACCGTATTGCCGACTCTGGCATTCGCTCAGGATGGGCAGGTCGATGTCGCCGATTCGGGTGATACCGCCTGGATCCTGATCGCTTCCGCATTGGTTCTGCTGATGGCCATGCCCGGACTCAGCCTGTTTTATGGCGGCCTGGTTCGCGCCAAGAATTTCCTTTCCGTATTAGTGCAATGCGGCGCGATCGCGGCAATCGCCTCGCTGCTGTGGATCATGCTGGGCTATACGCTGGCATTCGGCAATGTCGCGGGCGGCTGGCTCGGTGCAGGCAATGCCTGGATGCTGATTGATCTGGGCAATGTACGCCAGGGATACGGCGTGCCTGAAAGCAGCTTCGCACTGTTCCAGATGACATTCGCCGCAATTACTCCTGCGTTGATGGCCGGCGCCTGGGTAGACCGCGCGCGCTTTGGCTGGGTGATCGGCTTCTGCGCGCTTTGGAGTCTCGTCGTCTACGCTCCGGTCGCCCACTGGATATGGGGCGGCGGATGGCTTGCTTCGGGCCTCGGAACATTGGATTTCGCGGGAGGCATCGTCGTGCACACCACGGCGGGCGTCTCCGCCCTGGTGGCTGCGCTGCTGCTTGGCAGGCGGGATGGCTTTCCGCGCACCTTGATGCTCCCCCACAGCCCCTCCCTGACGATGGTGGGAGCAGCACTGCTCTGGGTAGGCTGGTTCGGCTTCAATGGCGGATCAGCGCTTGCCGCGAACGACGACGCGGCGAGCGCAATCATTAACACTCACGCCGCCGCTTCAGCAGCGGCTATGGCATGGCTCGCGATCGAACGCATCATGGTCGGCAAACCGACCAGCGTCGGCTTCGCTACAGGCGCGATCGCCGGACTTGCAACCGTCACGCCGGCCGCCGGCTTCATATCTCCGGGCGCGGCGGTCCTGTTCGGCGTGATCGCGGCATCGGTCTGTTATCCGATGATTCAGCTCGTGAAGTTCAAGCTCAAGATCGATGACTCGCTGGACGTATTCGCAGTCCATGGCGTCGGAGGAATCGTCGGTTCGCTTCTACTGGCATTCTTCCTGTCCCCCGCGCTTGGTGGCACCGGCTACGCCGAGGGAATGACCATGGGCAGTCAACTGGCGGCACAACTCGGCGGCGTTACCGTAGTCGCGATCTGGTCAGCCATCATGAGCGCCATTCTGGCGCTTGCGGTATCGCTGATCATGCCGATGCGCGTTAGCGAAGATGCCGAACGCGAGGGTTTGGATATCACAAGCCATGGTGAACGAGCCTGGGAAATGGACTGAGCGAGGATATTGACAAGGACGCTTCGTCCCTCACAGTGCCAAAAACGATATCCGTGAGAGAAAGCCGAGGCCATTCCGAGCAAGAGCGCAGCTTGCTACGGAATAAGGTAGTCTGCGCGGGATCGCAGCATGAGCATCAAGACGATATGGCTTTCTGACAAAAGAAGAACGCTCTGGAATCGTGCAGCATGGATGCGGCTTGGTACCATCAATGGCCTCGCCGCTCTCATCATTCTATTGTCGTCAAACGACATCCCACTTTTACCGGAAAAG
>DASWWL010000174.1:0-15990 GCA_036400975.1 Novosphingobium sp.
CATGCGTGATGCTGCCGGCCGTTCGCATAACAACTCACACGCATCCACGCCCGTACTGCCGGGCACATACCACTAGCGCCGGCCGCACTGCCCGTTCGCTGCTCTCTACCTCCAGGCGCACACCCGGCCTCGCCAGCGGGCCATGACGCACGCCTGCGTTACTGGAACGTTCCTTTTGCGGTGCGGCTAGGCCGGACTGCCTTGCAACGCCGGTGCCGAAGCGTGGCTGCGCGTCAGGAACCGGGCGGCGAGCCATCGCCTTGCCGCAACGTCGAAACGGACCGAGAGGTAATGGGCAACCACCAGTGAGATCGGGATGGAAGCCCAGGCGGTCGCGCCGGTTGGAATGTATTCCTGGGCTGAAGCGCTGATCGCGAGGAACCGGATGCCTTCGACCCACATGATGATTGGAACGTGGACGACATAGACCCCGTACGACAGCATGCCGAGATATTCGCAGGCCTTGGCCGTCACGCCGCGCACCGTGCAGCATGCGCCGAGCCAGATGATCGCCGGGTTGATCGCGAAAACCGCCAGCGCCTGATAATTGCGGTAATGGGCCGGCTGAAGAACGCACATCGCGACGACCAGCGCCAGGATAAGCAGCACGGGCACGGCAAGCCTTGGCAGCCGCCCGCCGCGCCACAGGCGGTAGAGCAGGACACCCATGAAGAACGAGAAGAACGTCCGGGGGAAAGCGCCCCAGAAGCTGTGCCAGCCGGTCGTTCCTCCATCGTAGAGATGCATCCCGAGCAACAGCAGCGGAGCGCTGACCAGGAGTACGGGGACGACGCGGCCCGGTTTCGTGCCCACCAGCAGGAACAGCGCGTTGGCTATGAGTTCGAACGTCAGCGACCATCCCGGCGGGTTCAGCGGGATGGTATAGCCGTCGTAGGGGAGGATGATGAAGAACGGTGCGGTTATCGTCGCCAGCGCGACCACCGGCAGGGTGAAGTAGCTCCAGCCATAGATCGCGATGCCGATCGCCACGGGCAGGGCGATCAGGCATCCTGCGAGATAGAGCGGGTAAAGCCGGATGAGCCTGGCGATGACGAAGCGCTTGCGTCCAGCGCCATCGCCGATGCGGTCCCCGTATCCATGCGCGAGGACGAAGCCGCTGAGCATGAAGAAGAGATCGACCGCGAGAAACGCGTTGGGGAACACCATCGCCGAATGCAGGATGAGCACCATCATCGCGGCGACCCCGCGAACGCCATCGAGCGCGACGAACCTTTCAGCCGACGGCGGCTCTTTCGCGTAGCCGCCGGAAAAGCGCTTTTTTTGAATGGCTTCCGTCATGCTGCCCCCTGTTCGCACGCGCAGCATCTTCACCAAAACTCGTCGTCAGTAAAGCGCGCAGGAGGCAATGCGACGGCGCGATCTGTTCCGTTCCGGGCCGCTTGCGCTTCAGCGCGGCGCTTCGATGACGCGCGGCTCGACGGGGATCGACCGGGGCTTTGCCGTCTTCAGCCAGGTCTCCAGCGCATCGATGTCGGTTGCGCCTGTCGTCGCGTCCCGCTGCTTGGCCAGAACGGAAAAGCCGTCGCCGCCCCCGGCCAGGAACGCGCTGGTGGTCACGCGATAGCTTGCCGCAGGGTCGATCGGTCTGCCGTCCAGCATCATCGCCGAAATGCGTCCACCCGCTGGCGCCGCGCGGTCTATCGTATAGGTGAAGCCAACGGAGGGCGTGAGGAACTGCTCGGGGCCGCTGTCGGAAAAGCTCTGTTCGAGCACCTGCTTGAGCTCGGCCCCGGTCAGCGTCTGCGTCACGAGCTGGTTGTTGAAGGGCTGTACCGCGTAGAGCATGCCGTAGGTCACGCTGTTGTCTGCGCCCGGCACCAGCGAGGCACGGATGCCGAAGGGATTCATCAGCGCGATCTGCGCGCCCGCCGCGCGCGTGGCTCCAAGCTGCGCATCGGCGATCAGGTTGCCGAGCGGCCCGCCTTGCGAAGATTGCGTTTTTTCCGCCGCGCCCAGAAGCGTGCCGGCCGGGCGCTCCGCATAAGCGCTTGCGGCTGCCATGTAGCGGCCGACAAACTCCGCGATGTCCGCGCGCGGCATGAAGCGCGGTACGATGTCGGTGGTGGGCACCGGTCCGCGTGTGGCGACATAGGGTTGCGACTGGACGATGACATTGGCGGCGCGTTTCGCCGTTACCCGATGCCGTGCGGGATCGATGGTCAGCGTGATGTCGGTGACGAGTTCGCCATAGACGCCGGCGCTGGTCAGCAGGAACGGCCGGGAGGGATTCAGCGCGCCGTAATCGCAGACGTAGGGCCAGTGGGTGTGGCCCGATACCACGACATCGACACGTGGATCGAGCTGGTCGAGGATTGGCCTGATGTCGCCGGCGAAATCCTTGCATCCGCTGGGATCGCTCCCGGCGGCGGTTCGGCCGCCCTGGTGGATCAGCACGACGACGGCATCCGCGCCCTGCGCCTTGAGGCGGGGCACCGCCGCATTGATTGCGTTGGCCTCATCGCCGAAAGCCAATCCCTTGATCCCATCGGGAGAGACGAGATCGGGCGTGCCCTTCAGCGTCAGGCCGATCACGCCGACGCTTACTTTCGCCCGCCCGCTGCCGAAGCTCTTCATGCCGGTTGCTGGGAACAGCGTAGTGCCGTCGGCACGGGTGGTGCTGGCGGAAAGGAAGTGGAAACTGGCTCCCTTGAAAGGTTCAAGCTGGCAAGGCTGGCGCGTCGTATACCGGACGCAGCCGCCTTCCTGCATGCGCAGCAATTCCTGCCAGCCGCGGTCGAACTCGTGATTGCCGACCGCGTTGAATTCCAGGCCGATACGATTCATCACGCCTATTGTCGGCTCGTCGAGATAGAGCGAAGAGGCAAGCTGCGAGGCGCTGATGAGATCGCCCGCCGAAACGGTGAGGTGGTTGGCGTACTTGCCGCGTATGCTGTCGATCGCCGAGGCGAGCCACGCGGCGCCGCCTGCCGGCACGCCGATCGTGCCGCCCTTACCGTCGGGCATGAAGACCGATTGCCTGGGCGGCGCAAGGCTGCCGTGGAAGTCGTTGATCGCGATCACACCGACCGCAACGGGGGCCGCCGTGACGGGCGCGGAGCTTTCCCGCGAAGCCATCGGCGCGGCGCAGGCGGCGAGGAGAGCGGGCGCGAGCAGGGCGGCAAGACGTTTCATGCCGGTGATCCGTGCCGGCTTTCGATTACAGCCATAAGACGCGATCCCCGCCCGCGCCGATGCCGGGACGCCCGAGCTTGTCGCGCGGGGCGCCGCGCCGGATCAAACGTCGAGGTTCGCGACGTTCAGCGCGTTCTCCTGGATGAAGTCGCGGCGCGGTTCGACGATATCGCCCATCAGGCGGGTGAATATCTCGTCGGTCACGTCGGCGTCCTCGACCTTGACCTGCAGCAGCACGCGATGGTCGGGATCGAGCGTGGTTTCCCAGAGCTGCTCGGCGTTCATTTCGCCAAGGCCCTTGTAGCGCGCGATCGACAGGCCCTTGCGGCCCGTGGCGAGAACCGCATCCAGAAGTTGCGTCGGGCGCGTGATCGTTCCCTCTGCGGTCGTCTGACGCGCCGGCCGGCCCTGGATTTCTTCCGCCTCGTCCGCGATGGATTCGGACTCGGGCGCTTCCTCGACTGCGGCTCCGGCCCTGGTGAAGCGGGCCGCGCCCGAATAGACCTCTGCCTGTTCGGCGGCGAGGCGGGCAAGCTTGCGCGCTTCCGCACTGGTGAAGAAACCGGCCTCGATGACGTGATGGTCGGTAACGCCGCGCCACAACCGCTCGATCTTCACCGAGCCATCGTCGTCGAGCCAGGCATTCCACTTGGCTTCGCGATCGCCGCGATCGAGCCATTCGGCGGCGCGGGCCAGCGTGGCGGCCCGGGCTTCTCGCGTCAGTTCGGGATCGAGCGCACCGGCAAGCGCCAGTACTTCCACCAGTGCCGGATCGTAGCGGCGCGGCACGAAGCCCATCAGCGCGCGCAGGCGCAGCGCATGTTCGACCAGCGCCTCCAGCTCATGCCCGCCGCGCGCGCCGCCCGCTGTCTCGAGCACGCGGCCCATCAGCCCGGCCTCGACCAGATAGCGGTCAAGGGCGGCGTTGTCCTTCAGGTATACTTCGGACCGCCCCTTGCTGACCTTGTAGAGCGGCGGCTGGGCGATGAAGAGATGTCCGGCGCGGATGATCTCGGGCATCTGGCGGTGGAAGAACGTCAGCAGCAGCGTACGGATATGCGCGCCGTCCACATCGGCGTCGGTCATGATGACGATCTTGTGGTAGCGCAGTTTGTCGAGATTGAATTCGTCGCGGATGCCGGTGCCCATCGCCTGGATCAGCGTGCCGACCTCCTTCGACGAGATGATCCGGTCGAACCGCGCGCGCTCGACGTTGAGGATCTTGCCCTTCAGCGGCAGGATCGCCTGGATGTGGCGATCGCGCCCCTGCTTAGCCGAACCGCCCGCCGAATCGCCCTCGACCAGGAACAGTTCGCATTTGCTGGGATCGCGTTCCTGGCAATCGGCCAGCTTGCCGGGAAGCGAGGCGATGTCCATCGCGCCCTTGCGCCGTGTCAGCTCACGGGCGCGCCGCGCTGCCTCGCGCGCGGCGGCGGCATCGATGATCTTGCCTACGACCTGCTTGGCGTTGGCCGGGTTCTCTTCCAGCCATTCGCTGAGCCGGTCGGCCATCAGGCTTTCGAGCGGCTGGCGGACTTCGGAGGAAACGAGCTTGTCCTTGGTCTGCGAAGAGAACTTCGGATCGGGCAGCTTGACCGAAACGATCGCGGTCAGCCCTTCGCGCATGTCCTCGCCGGTGAGGTTGACCTTTTCCTTCTTCAGCTGGCCCGACTTCTCGGCATAACTGTTGAGCGTGCGCGTCAGCGCGGCGCGGAAGGCGGCGAGGTGCGTGCCGCCGTCGCGCTGCGGGATGTTGTTCGTGAAGCAGAGGACATTTTCGTAATAGCTGTCGTTCCACTCCAGAGCGACATCGATGCCGATGCCGTCGCGTTCGGAACTGATCGCGATGGGATCGGGGAGCAGCGCCGTCTTGTTGCGGTCGAGATACTGGACGAAAGCCGCGATGCCGCCTTCATAGAACAGGTCGTGTTCGGCGACTTCCTCGTGCCTGCGGTCGCGCAGCAGGATGCGGACGCCCGAATTGAGGAAAGCCAGCTCGCGATAGCGATGTTCGAGCTTTTCGAAATCGAACTCGGTGACGTTCTTGAAGGTCTCGGTCGAGGCGAGGAAAGTGACGCGCGTGCCCTTCTTGTCGGACGGTGCGGGACCGCGTTCGATGAGCGGGGCAACCGCATCGCCGTTTTCGAAGCGCATCCAGTGTTCGATGCCGTCGCGCCAGATGGTCAGTTCCAGCCATTCCGAAAGGGCGTTCACCACCGAGACGCCGACGCCGTGAAGGCCGCCCGACACCTTGTAGGCGTTGTCGTCGCTGGTGTTCTCGAACTTTCCGCCGGCATGGAGCTGAGTCATGATGACTTCGGCCGCCGAGACGCCTTCCTCGGGATGAATGCCGGTCGGGATGCCCCGGCCGTTGTCCTCGACCGATACCGAACCGTCGGGATTCAGCTCGATCAGGACGAGATCGCAATGGCCCGCAAGCGCTTCGTCGATGGCGTTGTCCGATACCTCGAACACCATGTGATGAAGTCCGGAACCATCGTCGGTATCGCCGATGTACATGCCGGGCCGTTTGCGAACCGCGTCGAGGCCTTTGAGGACCTTGATCGATTCTGCGCCATAGGCATTGGTGTTGGGGGTGTTTTCGGGATTGCTGGCCATGACCAGCATATAGGCATGAAGGTGGGCCTGAGAAAGCCGTTTCCGCCTCTTCCATCCACAGAAAAGCCCGCACGAGGCGGGCTTCTGTCAAAGGGAACTCGGTATTTTCGGGGCTCGGCCTTGCGCTTCAGTCTGGACTTCCCAGTTTCAGGCGCAAGGCCGGCTCTTGACCGCCGACATCAGACGAGCGTGACGGCGAACATCAGACCGCTGGTGCCAAGGGCAACCGCGACACCGAAGGCGTTGCGCAGCAGACGTTCCATGAGGTGACCTCCATTTTTGCGTTAGCGAACCGTTTTCGCAGATGCAACTTAGCTAGGTTAGTAATTTTTGGCAAGTGAAATCGCAACAATGAAAGTTGATAAAATTGCAACCGGCGATTGAGAACGTGGTTCCCACCTATGAAATCTGAACATTCATCAAACTGTCACGAAAAATCGCAAAATGCTTGCCTTCCTTAGTATATATTGCAATGCAACACGCATATGATTTCCGGCGACGCGGACGGACTGGACAGCGCGTCCCCCCTTGCCTATCGACCCGCCATGAACGTCCAGCCTTCTGATTCCGTCCTGATCGTCGATTTTGGCAGCCAGGTGACTCAGCTCATCGCCCGCCGAGTCCGCGAGGCGGGAGTCTATTCCGAAATCGCTCCATTCGGTTCCGCCGCCGCTGCTTTCGCCAGAATGAAACCCAGGGGTATCATCCTCTCGGGCGGTCCGGCTTCCGTCACGGACGAGACCGGTCCCCGGATTCCCGAGGAGATTCTGCACAGCGGTTTGCCCATGCTGGGCATATGCTATGGCCAGCAGGCGCTGATGCATCAGCTTGGCGGTGAAGTGCTGCAGGGCGACGCCGGCGAGTTCGGCCGCGCCTTCATCGATATCGCCGATAGCTGCGTCCTGTTCGATGGCCTGTGGGCCGAGGGGGAATCGCATCAGGTGTGGATGAGCCATGGCGACAAGGTCACCAGGCTTGCTCCCGGCTTCCGTCCCGTCGCCGCAAGTCCAGGTGCGCCGTTCGCAGTGATCGCCGACGACGCACGGCGTATCTATGCGATGCAGTTCCACCCGGAAGTCGTGCATACGCCTGATGGCGGCAAGCTGCTGAAGAACTTCGTCCGTCACGTTTGCGGCCTTGCCGGTGATTGGACCATGGCTGAGTTCCGCAAGACAAAGATCGAGGAAATCCGCCAGCAGGTCGGAAGCGGCCGGGTCATCTGCGGCCTTTCCGGCGGTGTCGATTCCGCAGTGGCGGCGGTGCTGATCCATGAAGCGATCGGCGACCAGTTGACATGCGTGTTCGTCGATCATGGTCTGATGCGGCTGGGTGAGAGCGAGCAGGTCGTCTCGCTGTTCCGCGGCCACTACAACATCCCGCTCGTCCATGTGGACGCATCTACGCTGTTCCTGAACGGCCTTGCCGGTGTCACCGATCCCGAAGCCAAGCGCAAGTTCATCGGCAAGACCTTCATCGACGTGTTCGAGATGGAGGCGAAGAAGATCGGCGGGGCGGAGTTTCTTGCGCAAGGCACGCTCTATCCCGACGTGATCGAAAGCGTCAGCTTCACCGGCGGTCCTTCGGTGACGATCAAGAGCCACCACAACGTCGGCGGCTTGCCCGACCGCATGGACATGAAGCTCGTCGAACCGCTGCGCGAGCTGTTCAAGGACGAAGTGCGCGAGCTTGGCCGCGAACTTGGCCTGCCGGAAATCTTCGTCGGCCGTCATCCCTTCCCGGGACCGGGGCTGGCGATCCGCATTCCCGGCGAGGTCACGCGCGAGCGTTGCGACATCCTGCGCAAGGCTGACGCTGTCTATCTGGAAGAGATTCGCAATGCCGGGCTCTATGACGCGATCTGGCAGGCCTTTGCAGTGCTGCTCCCGGTCAAGACAGTAGGCGTCATGGGCGACGGCCGCACTTACGACAGCGTCTGCGCTTTGCGCGCCGTGACTTCCACCGACGGCATGACCGCCGACATCTATCCCTTCGACGCCACTTTCCTCAGCCGCGTGGCGACGCGCATCATCAACGAGGTGAAGGGCATCAACCGCGTCGTCTACGACTACACGTCGAAACCGCCCGGCACCATCGAGTGGGAGTGACGCGCAGGGCAGCCGTTACTTGGCTGCCGGCGCCGCGAAATTCTGCTTCATCCAGGTCGCGGTGACATCCAGTGCCTCGCGGCGCTGTGAGAACAGCGGCACGCTCATGAAGCCATGGATGATGTCGGCGTAATTGTGATGTTCGACCGGCACACCGGCCTCGCGCAGTCGTGTTGCATAGGCATTGGCGCTATCCGTTAGCGGATCGAAACCGGCGGTGAGGAGCAATACGCGCGGCATGCCTGCCAGCGATGCGGCTTTCAACGGCGAGATATAGGGATTGGCCCGGTCGGTTTCGCTGACCTGCCCGATATAGGCCTTCTGGAAGCCGTTGCCGGCCTTTGTGGAAAGGCCATAGCCGTCCTGGAACTTCGCCTTGCTGGGATAGGGGGTCTGGGTGAGGTCGGTCACCGGATAGTACAAGAGCTGTCCGGCAATCGCCGGGGCGCCGGCGTCACGCGCCTTCATCGCGACCACCGTGGCGAGGTTGCCGCCCGCGCTGTCGCCGCCGACGATAATGCGGGTGGGATCGCCGCCAAGGGAAGCGGCGTTCGCCGAAGCCCATTGCACGGCAGAGAAGGCATCGTCCACGCCCGCAGGCCAGGGGTTCTTCGGCGCAAGCCGGTAATCCACCGAGACGACCACGGCGTTGCCCGCGTTTGCGATTGCCCGCGTCAGTCCGTCAAACAGATCGACGCTGCCGGTGACGAAGCCGCCGCCATGATAATAGACGACCAATGGCAATGGACCTTTGGCCTTGTCGTAGCCTTCCGGCCAGTAAACCCGCGCCGGGATCTTGGTCGCACCGTCATTGCCCGGAATGACGACATCCTTCGTCTGGGCCACGTCTTCGCCGGGAAGCAGTGCACTGACCGCGAAGAAGCCGTTGATCGGCATGGGAATCTTCATGCCGCCATGGTCGATCTCGATTTCCGGAGTCAGCGCGCGCAGCGAGAAGGCCGCGCGCCAGTCCAGCTTGCCATAAGGCGTATTGGTCCAGGTGTAGCTATAGGCGAAGAAGGCGACGATCAGCGCCAGCACGACATAACGCTTGCGGATCCTGCGGCGTGGTTCGGTCATGGCACTCTTCCCCTGTAGTATTGGTAGTTTGCCTATCAATCCTTGAATGGCGGCGTCAAGGGTGTTCGTTGCCGCCATGGCCATTCAATGACCTGGCTCGTCCAAAGCGCCAGCCAGATGAGCAGCGGTTGCGCCACGAGACGCGGAATATGATAGGCCAGGGGTAGCCCTCCAGAGGCCCGTGCGAAGTCGATCAGCATATGTTGCACGTTGGCTGGCCAGACGCAGAACGCATATATTGCCAAGCCCCAGCCGGCGATCTTGCGCGTACGCGGCGCGCGTCGTTGCGCCAGGCCGAGCGAACCGAGAAGCTCCGCGACGCCGGTCAGCGCGACGACAAGGTCCGGCGCCGGAACGAAGGGCGGCACGATCGACACGAAGGGACGGGGCAGGATCAGGTGGAGGATGCCGGCCAGTCCGTAGAACAGCACGAGCCCCCATCGTGCGCGGTGTCGCCAGCGCTCTTTCACCAGGCGTTGCCGGCGGCGACCGCGCGCGTTTCGGCCGGGCTGCTTCTGCGGCCCAATACCCGGTTCCGATGGGGGAAACGGCCGAACTGTGCGATCATGCGGTAATGTGCCCGCACGAAGCTCAGCGAGAAAGCATCTTCCAAGGCGGTAAACAGCTTCAGCGAGAGCCGCTGGTCGGCAATTTTCTCGCTGTGCTGAAGTGGCATGTAGACGAACTGCCGTGCCGCCCGGCCAAGCCCGATATCCCAGCCTTTCGCTATCATGCCACGGCATATCGCTCGCGCTAGCGCGTCATGCGCGAAGGCGCGCGGGCTGTCGCGGTGGATGTTGCGTGGCACTTGATCGAACAGCAGTATCGCCGCGCGCGCAGTCAGCGGATCTGAAAGGAATTCCGATGCCGGCCGGTTGCGCAGCGCATCGAGCCAGCGCGCGAAACGGCGGCGTAGTGCCGCGTCCACTGCGTCATCGCGTGCGAAACGCTGCTCCGGGCGCATCTCGTGGAACCAGAAATGGAGAAGATCGCCAGCCCACGGCCGCGCGGCGAGGCTCATCGGTGGCTGCCCTCCCGCATGCGAACGGAGAGGGTTTGCGTTCCGGCCAACTTACTGCGCGCTCGCGACCTTGCGGTAAGGCACGAACTTGTTGAGGCCGACGAAGCCGGTGTAGAAGTGGCTCGTCTGGTCATGCAGACGTACCGTGTCCACGCTGCAGAGCTGGCTGCCGTAGATGTTCGTGACCATGATATCCGAGGAATTGAGGTCTCGGGCGTTCGTGGGACGGTTTACGTAAATCACGCTGCCGACGTCATAAACGATGGCGGTGCGATCCACGATCTGCGCGTGGCTGCTCTGGTAAGCGGGGATGCAGTCAACAGGTTGTCCCGGAACGCGATCCTTGAGGATCCGCGCCAGACGCTCTTCCCCTTTCGAGGCATCGCGCGGAGTCGCGCCGACAGGTCCGGTCAGCAGGCCGATGGCGGCCATGGCGGTGGCAAGGAGGGTGATTTTTTTCACTGTGATTCTCCTTATTTTCATAGACCGGAATAGCAGCCGCAAGCTGAACCCGTGCTGACGGGTTACGCGGTTCCGCCTACGGTCAGCCCTTCCACCAGCAATGTCGGCTGACCGACGCCGGCGGGCACGCTCTGTCCTCCCTTGCCGCAGACGCCGACGCCTTCGTCCAGCGCCATGTCGTTGCCGATGCCCTTCACGCGGGTCAGCACGCTGGGGCCGTCGCCGATCAGGGTTGCGCCCTTGATCGGGGCGCCGAGCTTGCCGTTCTCGATCTTGTAGGCCTCGGTGCAGGAGAACACGAACTTGCCGGAAACGATATCGACCTGACCGCCGCCGAAGTTTTTCGCATAGATACCGTTCTTCACGCGGCTGAGCAGTTCGGCGGGATCGTCCTTGCCGCCGCGCATGAAGGTATTGGTCATGCGCGGCATCGGCGCATGGGCATAGCTTTCGCGGCGGCCGTTGCCCGTGGCCGGCACCCCCATCAGGCGAGCATTGAGACGGTCCTGGATATAGCCCTTGAGGATGCCATCCTCGATCAGGATGTTTTCCTGCGTCGGGGTGCCTTCGTCGTCGATCGACAGCGAGCCGCGACGACCGGCAAGCGAGCCATCGTCGATTACGGTGACGCCCGGCGCACCCACGCGCTCGCCGATGCGGCCGGAGAAGGCGCTCGTGCCCTTGCGGTTGAAGTCGCCCTCAAGGCCGTGACCGACAGCCTCGTGCAGCAGTACGCCCGGCCAACCCGGACCGAGCAATACGGTCATTTCGCCGGCCGGAGCATCGACGCTTTCAAGATTAGTCAGCGCCTGGCCTAGCGCGGTATCGATCGCACGGTTCCAGTTGGCCGGGTCGAACAGATCATCATAGAGCCATCGCCCACCCATGCCGAAGCTGCCGGTTTCCCGCCGTCCGTTGCTTTCGGCGACGATGCCGACATTGAGCCGCACCAGTGGTCGCACATCGGTGGCGACGAAGCCGTCGGCGCGGACGATTTCGACCACTGACCAGCTTGCCGAAAGGCTGGCCGAAACTTGGGACACGCGCGGATCGCGGGCACGGGCAGCGGCGTCGATGGTTTCGAGCAGGCGCACCTTCTCCGCAAAACCCACCGCATCGAGCGGCGATGCGTCGGTATAGAGGTGGCGATTGCTGAGGCGCGGCGGTGCGGCGGTGATGCCTGTTGCCGGATCGAGCAATCGCAGCGTTTCGCCCGCGCGTCGGATTGCGGCCGTGGAAATGTCGTTGGCGTGAGCGAAGCCGGTCATCTCGCCCGATACGCCGCGCAGGCCGAAACCGGCATCGCGCGAATAGTCGGCGGTTTTCAGCCGACCATCATCGAAGCCGAAGCTTTCGGAGGCGATGAACTGCAGATAGAGTTCGCCGTCGTCGCATTTCGACAGTGTTTCCCTTGCCAGCGCCACCGCCTCTTCGGGCGAAAGCTGGCCGGAACGGTAAAGGAGCGAGCGGGGATCGGCGATGACGGTCATGCCGGGGATATAGGCGTGCTTCACGCCTGACGCCAGCCGGCGCTGTCGCAGGGAATCAGGCCGCCTGGCCGGTATCCGCGGGGCCGCCCTGCAGAACGAAGCGGCGGTCGCAATAGCCGCATTCGACGAAGCCTTTTTCGTCGATCTCCAGCCATACGCGCGGATGGCCGAGCGCTATGCCGCCACGAATGTCGGTCGCGCCGTCGCATTTGACGCGGGTGGAAGCGGTGAAGACGGTTTCGGGCGGCTTGATCATGCGTTGCCGATAGCAATCGCGGCGGCGCTTTTCCAGCCTTTACGGCGGGGCTTTCGTGCCGCACAGAACAGACATGAGCCAAGGGCCAGCCATCTCGATCCGCGATCTCGTGAAGCAGTATGCCGGCATGAAGGGCGCGCCGGGAAAGCTCGCCCTCGATGGGGTGAGCTTCGACGTGCCGCAAGGCGGCATCTTCGGACTGCTGGGCCCCAATGGCGCGGGCAAGTCCACCCTTATCAACATTCTTGCCGGCATGGTGATGAAGACCTCGGGCCATGCCTCGATCTGGGGTTTCGATATCGATCGCGACAGCCGCAACGCCAAGCGCTCGATAGGCATCGTGCCGCAGGAGATCGTGTTCGATCCCTTCTTCACGCCATTCGAAGTGCTGGAGAACCAGGCGGGACTCTATGGCGTGGCTAAGCCGCTGCGCCGTTCCATGGAACTGTTGCGCGCGGTGCGACTGGAAGACAAGGCGCGCGCTTATGCGCGGACGTTATCGGGTGGCATGAAGCGCAGGCTGTTGGTCGCCAAGGCGATGGTTCATGCCCCGCCGGTACTGGTGCTGGACGAGCCTACGGCCGGCGTCGACGTGGAGCTTCGTCGCCAGCTCTGGGAACTGGTCGGCGAGATGAATGCACAAGGGGTGACCGTGGTCCTCACCACGCATTACCTCGAAGAAGCGGAGGAGCTGTGCGACCGCATAGCCATTATTAATCACGGCAAGCTGATTGCCAACCAGCCCACGCGCGAGCTTGTCGCTACTGCGCGTGAAAAGATCGTGGTGCTGACGCTCGACCGGGATATCGGCGAGCTTCCCGTCCATCCGGCATTCTTGAAATGCGAGAAATCGGATGAGCGGATGATCGAGATCACATATGACAAGGATCGCACTAATGCCGGCGAAGTGCTGGCTTCGGTGCAGGGGCAGGGGTTCGCCATCGTTGACGTGACGACGAAGGAGGCGGACCTTGAGGACGTGTTCGTAAGTCTCACCAGTGCGGCGCAGGCCTAGTTCAGCGGCTGCTGGTCGTTGCAAATGACGATCTTCTCGGCAATGTCGGTCCTGTCATTTTTATAGACCGTGAAATCTTGCGTGACAGGTCCGCCGCCGGTCCATCCCGCAGGCGGGAGAGATAGTGAATGAATCACGACGTCATCATCGTCGGATCGGGCGCAGCGGGGTTGACGGCGGCGCTGGCGCTGGCCGAGCAGGTCAAGGTGCTGGTGCTTGCCAAAGGTACGCTCACCGGCGGTTCGACCGCTTGGGCACAGGGCGGGATCGCGGCGGTGCTCGATGCCGGTGATACGTTCGAGGATCATATTCGCGACACCATGGTGGCGGGTGCGGGGCTCAACCGGCAGGAGACGGTCGAGTTCGTCATCGAACGCGCGCCGCATGCCATCGATCGGTTGACCGGGCTGGGCGTGCCGTTCAACACCGAAGGCGAGAACCTTCATCTCACCCGTGAAGGCGGCCATTCGCACCGCCGGATCGTCCATGTCGACGATGCAACGGGCTGGGCGGTGCAGTCGGCGCTGCTCAAGGCGGCCGAGGAGCATCCCAATATCACACTGCTGCCGGGGCGGGCCTGCATTGACCTCATCACCGGACGGCATGAGCTGCGCTACTCGGGCTCGGGGCGGGTATGGGGTGTATATGCGCTCGATGAGGCGACCGGCAAAGTCGAGGCGCATACCGCGCGTGCGACGGTATTGGCGACGGGCGGGGCGGGGCGCGTCTACCAGTTCAGCACCGCGCCGAGGGGCGCCACCGGGGACGGCATCGCCATGGCCTGGCGCGCGGGTTGCCGCGTTTCCAACATGGAGATGATGCAGTTCCATCCGACCTGCCTTTATAACCTCGACGTCAAGAACTTCCTCATCACCGAAGCGGTGCGGGGCGAAGGCGGCCACCTGAAGATTCCGCCCGGCTTTCCAGGCGCGGGCAACCGCTTCATGCTTCACTTCGACGAGCGTGCAGAACTGGCTCCCCGCGATATCGTGGCCCGTGCGATCGATCATGCGATCAAGCGGTTGGGTCTCGATTACGTTCATCTCGACATCAGCCATCAGCCGCCCGAGTTTGTGCAGAGCCATTTCCCGACGATCTACGAGAAGCTCCTGACGCTCGGCCTCGACATGACGAAGGAGCCGATCCCGGTCGTGCCTGCGCAGCACTACACGTGCGGGGGCATTGTCATCGATCTCAACGGCCGAACCGACCTGCCCGGCCTCTATGCGGTGGGCGAATGCACCGAGAGCGGACTGCACGGCGCCAATCGCCTTGCGTCGAACTCGCTGCTCGAATGTTTCGTCTTCGGCGAGGCGGCGGCGGCGCATATCCTCGATTGCTGGGATGCCTTCGACGAACCGCCGGCGGTGCGCCCCTGGGACGAGAGCCGCGTGACCGATTCCGACGAGGAAGTCATCATTAAGCAGAACTGGACCGAAATCCGCCGCTTCATGTGGAACTATGTCGGCATCGTGCGCACCACCAAGCGGCTGGAACGCGCGCAGCATCGCATCAAGCTGCTGGCCGACGAAGTGGAGGACTACTACGGGCACTTCCGCGTGACGACCGACCTGATCGAGTTGCGCAATCTGTTGCAGACGGCCGGGCTGATCGTACGTTCTGCGCTGAAGCGCCACGAAAGCCGGGGTCTGCACTACACGCTCGATTATCCTGAAACGCTTCCGGAAGCACGGGACACGATTCTTGTGCCCTGAGGGCAATGCTTTCGGTACTGGTTAACGTGATGCGGCGCGTGAAGCACGGTCCATCGCATTGCAGCGCAGCATTTCTCGACTGGCGGGATTTTTTCCGACTTGAAGATCAGCGAGCGATACGCCTGCGTGTCGCTCGCCTCGATTCAGATTATCGGAAAGGCTCTCGATTTGCTCGTTGTAACAAGAGCATCACTCGATTCTTCTCTTCTCTTTCTTATGATTCTTGGCCTTGTATCGGCGTTGCTGGCGCTTCGCGCCGTGCCGCATCCGCACCGTATAGGACGGCCGTCTTCGGAAGAATATCTCGAGCTCGCGGGCGCCATCGCACTGGCTTTGCTGGGTGCGTCGGCTTTCGCGGGAAGCTTTTTAGAACTGGTTCCGGTGTTTTTGTTGGTGCTGGGCCTGATTGCGCTGCTGTGTGCTTTCGTGACGCGGCTCAGCATGCCGGGCATCCTGTGGATCGCGACGCTGCTGGCGATGCTGCCGGTAACCCGCGCCTGGGCCTGGCTCTTCGTTTTCGAGGGGGCGCTCCCGTGGTGGCTTGATATCCTGGCCCTGACGGGCATCGCCCTGTCACTGATCGGCGCGGGGATCGCCTTTGCTGAAAGTTTCGCGCGCGAGGCCGTGCTGACCCATGAGCTTTGGCGGCGGCCGGTTTCGGCGCGGCTGCGTAGCGGGATTCCGGTGCGCAAGGTGTCGTTGCATCTGCCTTGTTACGCCGAGCCGCCGGAGATCGTGAAGGCGACGATGGATTGCCTCGCCGCGCTCGATTATCCCGATTACGAAGTGCTCGTCTGCGACAACAATACCAGGGATGAGGCGCTGTGGCGGCCGCTGGAGACCCATTGCGCGGTGCTGAACCGCAGGCTGGGCCGAGAGGTCTTCCGTTTCTTCCACGTTGCACCCCTTGCGGGCGCCAAGGCCGGTGCGCTCAATTTCCTGATGGACGAGATGGCGGAGGACGCCGAGATCATTGGCGTGATCGACGCCGACTACCATTCACGTCCCGATTTCCTGGCGCGGCTGGTGCCCTTCTTCGATGATCCGGCGCTCGGTTACATCCAGACGCCGCAC
>DASWWL010000175.1:0-7300 GCA_036400975.1 Novosphingobium sp.
CGCCCCGCACCTCAGGGTCGTGCCGGACAGCCATGCGTGATGCTGCCGGCCGTTCGCATAACAACTCACACGCATCCACGCCCGTACTGCCGGGCACATACCACAAGCGCCGGCCGCACTGCCCGTTCGCTACTCTCTACCCCACGGCGCACACCCGGCCTCGCCAGCGGGCGATCAAACGCGCCTGCGTTCCGCACTGGCCCGCTTCCCGACGAGGTTACCATAGCTGGGTGGCTGGGAGGGGATTGGGCCGGTGCCACAAGTGTTGCAACTGGCCGACAAGCGAGGCAGTCGCACAAAAAAGGGGCGGATCGCTCCGCCCCTCCTTATTCGGTCCGGTTACCCTGTCGCTATTGCTTGGGGGTGTTCGCCGACTTGTCGAACTCCGAGAACTGCTCGTTGCCTACGAAGCCGAACTTGGTGACGTTGGTGCCCTTGATGATGTTCAGCACTTGCGCCGACAGATCGTAGCTGGCGTCGGGTTCGGGCTGGAACTGCAGTTCGGGCTCCGGGTTCATCTTGGTCGACGTCCGCAGGTTCTGCACGAGCTGGCCGCTCGTCAGCGGCTGGGCGTTCCACAGGATGTCGCCGTTGCGCGTCAGCACCAGCTTGTTGACCACCGGCTTGACCGGCGGCGGCGGCATCTCGTTGGGGTTGGGTACCGGCAGATCGATATCCGTCGAGTGGGTCGCGACCGGGATCGTGATGATGAACATGATGAGGAGGACGAGCATGACGTCGATCAGCGGCGTCGTGTTCATTTCCATCATCGGCGAGCCATCGTCCTTGCCGCCTGACATTGCCATGGGGAATTACTCCTGATTCTAGAGACGCCGGCTGGCTCAGCCGTTCGGATCGACGGGGTTCGAGATGAAGCCGACGGTCGGGTAGCCGGAGATCTGGATGTTGTAGATCGCACCCGCGACACAGCGCCATGGAGCGCTGACGTCGCCGCGGATGTGGACCTGCGGCACCTTGTCCGGATTGTCCTTCAGCGCCTCGGGGCCGCCCTCGCGCTTGACGATCGCGTCCAGCCGCTTGAACGCCTGGTCGCGCAGCTCCGCCGAAGTTACCGGCGTGATGTTGTTGAAGTAGACCCGGCACTGGCCATAGCGCGATGCGCCCTCGTAGCCCGGTTCGCCCGCGCTGCGGCCCTGCGCGTCGGTGGTGGTCACCGTCAGCAGCAGGTTTTCGACCTTGTCCTTCGATTCCTGCGATTCGATGATCGGAATGCGCAGTTTCTCGATGGTCTGGATCGCGACCGGAACCGCGATGAGGAAGATAATCAGCAGCACCAGCATCACGTCGACGAGCGGCGTGGTGTTGATGTCGGACATCGGGGTTTCGCCACCGCTGTCGCCGCCTACCGAAATCGCCATAGTGTCATCCTATCCTTGCATATTCCGGGAGAGGGCGACGGACCGGCATGCCGCGATCCGTCGCTTGTCCGCCCGGCGGGGCGGCGGGGATGGCCCCTGCCGCCCGTCTGGCGCTTACGGCTTCGGGGCGGCCGCAGCGGGCTTCGCGGCGGCCGGCGCGGCAGGCTTGCCCGGAGCGATCGTCGCGGGCTTCACGGTGCCCTTCGAGTTGATGTTCGCGAGAACGTCGGTCGAGAAACCCGAAAGCTGCTCGGCGATGTTCTTGTTACGCGACTGCAGGTAGTTGTAGGCGAGAACGGCGGGAACGGCGACCAGCAGACCCAGCGCGGTCATGATGAGCGCCTCGCCGACGGGACCCGCGACCTTGTCGATCGAGGCCGAACCGGCGATGCCGATGTTGATCAGTGCGCGGTAGATGCCGACGACGGTGCCGAACAGACCGATGAACGGCGCAGTCGCGCCGACGGTGGCGAGGAAGGGCAGGCCCGAAGCGAGGCGGGCGTTGATCGACTGCTCCGAACGGGCCAGCGAACCGTGCAGCCAGTCGTGTGCTTCCATGGCGTCGGTCATCTTGCTGTGCTGTTCTTCGGCGGACAGGCCGTCATCGACGAGCTGGCGCCATGCGCTGTTCTTCTCAAGCTTGTTCGCGCCTTCGCGCAGCGAACCGGCCTTCCAGAAATTCGCGCGCATATCGCGGCCCTGGCGCATGATCTTCGACTGTTCGAACCACTTGGTGAATAGGATGTAGAACGAACCGAACGACATGATGCCAAGGATCACGACGGTGGCGTAAGCGATGAAACCGCCCTGCTCGAGGGCTTCGGCGAAGCCGAACTTGTTCTGAGGCGCGGCCTGGGTAGCAGCGGCAAGGAGTTCAAAGAGTTGCATGCGAAAGGTCCTCTCAAGAATGGAAGAGGGCCAGGAGCCGGCAGGCTCTGGCCCGATAAAATAACGTCAGTCCTTCGGAATCACCCAGCGGACGCGGCTTGAAAAGCTGCCGGTGGTCGGCTGGCCTTCGCCATCCTTCGCCGGATTGAAGCGGGCGCGGCGACGAACGTTGTCGCAGGTCGCCTGATCCAGGTCGGCGTGGCCGCTGGAGCTGGTGATCTGGCAATCCGTGACGCGGCCGTCAGGACCGACGGTGACGCGGAAGCCGGAGGTGCCTTCGCGTTCTTCGCGAAGCGCGCGCGAAGGATAGTCGTTCGTGGTCGCCCAGCTGCCAGGATTGCCGCGGGGAACCGCGCCGGTCGGCGTGAAGCGCGGGGGCGGCGGCGCGGACGGCGGCGGGGGAACCAGCACGATCTGCGGCGGCGGCGGCGGCGCGTGATCGACCACCGTGATTGGCGGCGGGGGCGCCAGGTTGATCTTCGGCGGCGGCGCCACAATCGGCGGCGGCGGCGGCAGATCAGCCTTCTTCGGCGGTGGCGGAGGTTCCTCCTTCTTCACCTCTTCCTTGATGTCGACGGTCGTCACCTTCTGGATGACTTTCTTGGCCGCCTCATAGGCAAGGCCAGTCACCAGTGCATAACCGACAGCAACATGGATGAGAGCAACGATGATTAGCGCGGTAACCTTGTTACCACTCATCGACTGGTCAGCGTAAGCCATTCAGACGCATCACTCCATATCAGTGTCCCGAGCAAATCCCGGGGCCGTCATAGGCGAGCAGTTACACACCGCCCATGACAAAACTTAATTTTTCCACCCAACGGACAGTTTTGATTCGCCTCGCGAGCCTGATGCCCGAAGAGGCGAGCAGTGAGCCGGATTATGTTTTGGCCCGATTTGGGCATGCTTTAGCCGCGAAGCCAAACCCGTGCAACGTCTTATGAGACAGGTATTGAGTTAACCGTTGATTCAGAGAAGTTAAGTTCATAAGCGCGCCGCCCCCTTGCGCGAACGAGCTTCAAGACAGTTCCGAAAGGAACGGATTTTTCGGGAGTTTTTCCAAGATGCGCTCTGCCAGACGCCTGCTCGCCCCGCTTTGTCTCGTTGGTGTGGCGGCGGCTGCGCCGATGCCTTCCTATGCCCAGGCGCCGCAAGAGGCGCAGGCGCAGCCGAGTTATGCGGACCTTGCCGATCTTGCCGATTCGGCGCCGGTGATTCTGCGCGTCCAGATTCGCAAACTCTCTCGTGTCGAACCGGAAAGGTCACGCGGCTTAAGGCCGGGCTGGGCGCGGTTCTATATCGAGGCGCGTACCGAGGCGTTGCTGACCGCTGCGTCGACGCAAGGGGAAGCCGTGCGGTATCTGGCCGATGTCCCGCTCGATTCGAAGGGCAAGCCGCCCAAGCTCAAGAAGCAGTCGGCATTGCTCTTCGCCCGCGCCGTGGCGGGCCGTCCCGGCGAGCTTCAGCTGGTGGCGCCGGATGCCCAGCTTGCCTGGAACCCGGCTGCCGAGGCCAGGCTGCGCGGAATCCTCACCGAGCTTGTCGCGCCCGACGCGCCGCCCAGGGTGATGGGCGTGCGCGAAGCGATTCATGTGCCGGGCAATCTTGCCGGCGAGGGCGAGACGCAGTTCTTCCTCGATACCGAAAACCAGTCCGCCGCTTCGATCACGATGCAGCATCGCGCGGGCGTCGCCCCGGCCTGGGGCGTGTCGTTTTCGGAAGTGGCGGCCGCCATCGGCGACCCGCCGGCCAGAGACACGCTCGCATGGTACAGGCTCGCCTGCTTCCTGCCCAATCGGCTGCCGCCGTCGGCCAACCTGTCGGAATCCGCCGCCAGCCGGGCGCAGGCCGAAGGGGATTATCGAACGGTTCTCGGCCAGTTGGGTCAGTGCTTGCGTACGCGCGGATAGATATAGAGAAGGACTCGGCCTTCCACGGGCGAAGCCTCTGGCCTTTCCCGGGCGGCTGCCTTAGGGCGCGCACCCGAAAGGGAGCTTTATGGCTGAACCGCTTCGAATCGCGCTGGCCGGTCTTGGCACCGTCGGTGCGGGCGTCATCCGTCTGATCGAGACCAACGGGCAATTGATCACCCGCCGCGCGGGCCGCCGCATCCAGATCGTCGCCGTCAGCGCGCGCGACCGCGGCAAGGACCGGGGCGTCGATATCTCCGGCTATGCCTGGGAAGACGACATGACCGCGATGGCCGCGCGCGACGATGTCGATGCGGTGGTGGAGCTTGTCGGCGGGGCCGACGGGCCGGCGCTAACCCTGGCACGCAACGCGATCGGGCATGGCAAGTCGCTGGTCACCGCCAACAAGGCGATGATCGCGCATCATGGGCTCGAGCTGGCCGAACTCACGGAGAAGGCGCGTGTCGCGCTGAAGTTCGAAGCGGCGGTCGCGGGCGGCGTGCCGGTGATCAAGGGCTTGCGCGAAGGCGCGGCGGCCAACGCTATCGACCGGCTCTACGGCATCCTCAACGGCACTTGCAACTTCATCCTGTCGACCATGGAGGACACCGGACGCGACTTCGCCGACGTTCTGGCCGAAGCCCAGGCGAAAGGATACGCCGAGGCCGATCCCAGCTTCGACATCGAAGGCACTGACGCCGCGCACAAGCTGGCGATCCTTTCCGCCATCGCCTTCGGCACGAAGATAGACTTCGCCTCGGTCGATACGGCCGGCATCGCGCGCATCCAGGCCTCGGACATCGCGCAGGCGGATGCGCTGGGCTACGTCATCCGGCTGATCGGCATGGCGGAAGTGGATGGCAGCGACGGCACGCACCGCCTGTTCCAGCGCGTGCAGCCGCATCTCGTGCCTTTCGACCATCCGCTCGCGCATGTCGATGGCGCGACCAACGCCGTCGTCGCCGAGGGCAATTTCTCGGGCCGCCTGCTGTTCCAGGGCGCCGGCGCCGGCGATGGACCGACCGCCAGCGCGGTGGTCGCCGATCTTATAGACATAGCCCGCGGGGACCTTGGCGGAGAGGCCGGCGCGCCTTTCTCGATCCAGGTTTCGGCCATGGAGGATATGCCGCCCGCACTTTCGGGCCATCGCATCGGCAGTGCCTATATCCGCTTCATGGTGGCGGACAGGCCGGGCGTCCTGGCCGAGATCACGGCGGCGATGCGCGACGCCGGCGTTTCGATCGAAAGCCTGATCCAGAAGGGCCAGCACGAAGCCGGCGGCCCGGTGATGGTCGCCATGGTGACTCATGACGGGCCGGAACGAAGCGTACGCGAGGCGCTGCGCCTGCTCGAAGGTTCGGCCAGTCTGGCGGAACCGCCGCTCGTCATGCATATTCTTGGACAATAGGCATTCTCGACAATCGTCGCCCCGCCGATTAAGCGGCGCGGCGAAACCTTTCAACTCACATCAGGGGCATTCATGACCGCTACTCCCGCCAGCAAGGTTCTCGACCGCGTTCTCGTCCTCGAAATGGTGCGCGTGACGGAGGCGGCGGCGGTCGGCGCATCCAGGCTGATCGGCAGGGGCGACGAGAAGGCGGCGGACGCCGCAGCGGTCGAATCCATGCGCGCCGCGCTGAACGAGCTCGCCATGGATGGCACTGTCGTCATCGGCGAGGGCGAGCGTGATGAGGCGCCGATGCTCTATATCGGCGAGAAAGTCGGTTCGGCGCAGGGCACCGGCCCCAAGATCGACATCGCGCTCGATCCGCTGGAAGGCACGACGATTTGCGCCAAGGCCGGACCTAACTCGCTGGCGGTGCTGGCGATCGCCGAGGAAGGCTGCCTGCTCAATGCGCCCGACGTCTACATGGACAAGCTGGCGGTCGGTCCCGGCTATCCCGAAGGCGTGATCGATCTGGCGAAATCGCCGACGGAGAATGTCAAGGCGGTTGCCGCCGCCAAGGGCGTGCAGCCCGACGAGATCATCGTCTGCGTGCTCGACCGGCCGCGTCATGCCGAACTGATCGCCGAGTTGCGCGCCATCGGCTGCGGCATCCAGCTTATTCCGGATGGCGACGTCGCCGGCGTCATCGCCACGACCAACGAAGACACCAACATCGACCTCTACATGGGGTCCGGCGGCGCGCCCGAGGGCGTGCTCGCGGCGGCGGCGCTGCGCTGCGTCGGCGGCCAGTTCAACGGCCGTCTGCTGTTCCGCAACGACGACGAGCGCAGCCGCGCCCGGAAGTGGGGCATCACCGACCTCAACAAGATCTACAAGCTTGAGGAACTGGCCAAGGGCGACTGCATCTTCGCCGCGACCGGCGTCACCGACGGGTCGCTTCTGGAGGGCGTGAAGCATCGCAAGGGCGGCATCATGACTACCGAAAGCGTGGTCATGCGCGCCTCATCACGCACCGTGCGCTGGGTGAAGGGCGAGCATCGCAAGCCGCGCTAATCTTCGGCAGGCGTTTCCGCGAATATTGCAATCTGGCGACTCTCGGGTAGAGGCGGGCGGCAAGATTCACCCGCGAAAGGCAGCGCAATGAAGATCATGGCCGGCAACAGCAACCTGCCGCTCGCACGGGCGATTGCCGCCTATCTCGAACTGCCGCTGACCGACGCCAGCGTCCGCCGCTTTGCTGACGAGGAAGTCTTCGTCGAGATTCACGAAAACGTTCGCGGCGAGGACGTGTTCATCGTCCAGCCGACGAGCTTTCCTTGCAACGACAACCTGATGGAACTGCTGATCTGCATCGATGCGCTGCGTCGCGCTTCGGCCAAGCGGATCACCGCGGTGGTGCCGTACTTCGGTTATGCGCGCCAGGATCGCAAGCCCGGCCCGCGCACGCCGATCTCGGCGAAGCTGGTCGCGAACCTGATTACCCAGGCGGGGGCCGACCGCGTGCTGTCGGTCGATCTCCACGCCGGGCAGATCCAGGGGTTCTTCGATATCCCGACCGACAACCTCTATGCCGCGCCGGTCATGGCAGCAGATATCCAGGCCCGCTACGGCGATCAGGAACTGATGGTCGTTTCGCCCGACGTCGGCGGCGTCGTGCGCGCCCGCGCGCTGGCCAAGCGCCTCGACAACGCCCCGCTGGCCATCGTCGACAAGCG
>DASWWL010000176.1:0-7352 GCA_036400975.1 Novosphingobium sp.
CGCCCCGCACCTCAGGGTCGTGCCGGACAGCCATGCGTGATGCTGCCGGCCGTTCGCATAACAACTCACACGCATCCACGCCCGTACTGCCGGGCACATACCACAAGCGCCGGCCGCACAGCCCGTTCGCTGCTCTCTACCCCACGGCACATTCCCGGCCTCGCCAGCGGGCGATGACACACGCCTGCGTTCCGCCCCGTCCCGCTCCCGTATACGGCCACCCAGCGATGGTATGCTATGGATGGCTGGGAGCGGGCCGGCGCCGTTTCAGTTAAAGCAAACGCGCCTGCGAAATCTTCCCGATCGCCGGTGTGATGCCTAAATGTCGCAATAGGGGAAAATCCGCAGATCCGACTCAAATGTTCACTGGCGCAGTGTTCACATATGCGTACGATCCTTCCGCAAATCCCGGCAGTCAAACTAGCCGTGAAATAAAGACCAGGAGAGGATGCGAGGGACACCCCCGTCTCATCCAAGAAGCAATAAGCGCCGACCACCAAAGGCCGGCGCAATGTGAATCGAAGCCCGTGGTTCAGCCACGTGCATCGCGAAAGCATCGGGCGGGCTTCGCAACGAACCTCGCCCGTATTTGGGAGGGGATGGAATGCTACGCATAACCTATAAGTCGGTACTTCTGGCAGGCTCGGTGCTTGCTGCTTCTTCCGTGCCCGCGCTGGCTCAGGACAGTGCGGATATCGTCGTCACGGCCCGCCGCGTCGAAGAACGACTGCAGGACGTTCCGCTTTCGATCCAGGTGTTCAATCAGGAACAGCTTTCGCAGAAGAACATTTCGTCCGCGACCGACCTCGCGACTTATACGCCGTCGCTGTCCCAGAACACCACCTTCGGCAGCGACAATGCGCGCTTCCAGATTCGCGGTTTCGTCCAGGAAGGCGATTCGGTTCCATCGGTAGGCGTCTATTTCGCCGATGCCGTCTCGCTGCGCGGCGCCGGCAACTCCGTCAACTCCGGTAACGGCGCAGGTCCTGGTTCCTTCTTCGACTTGCAGAACGTGCAGGTGCTGAAAGGACCGCAAGGCACCCTGTTCGGCCGCAATACGACCGGCGGCTCGATCCTTATCGTGCCGCAAAAGCCCACGGACAAGCTCGAAGGCTATGTCGAAGGCTCGATCGGAAACTACGACATGAAGCGCGTCCAGGCCGTGCTCAACGTGCCGCTTGCAGACACGTTCAAGGTTCGCCTCGGCGTCGATCGGCAGAAGCGCGACGGTTGGCTGCGCAACTACAGCGGCATCGGCCCCAAGGACTTCAACGATATCGACTATATCGCACTGCGCGGCAGCATCGTCGCGGATCTTACGCCGGACCTCGAGAATTATACCGTCGTTTCCTACAGCAAGTCGGACAACAACGGCACAGCACAGCGGGTGTTGGGCTGCGATCCTACGGTTCCGACGCCGCCGGCGCCATTCAGGCGTCAGGCGTTCTTCGGTCCCTTGTGCACCGGCCTCGTCGCCCGTCGTGACGCCGCTGCCGCTGCCGCCGGCCGGCCAAACGACCCTTATGGCGTGATGAACCCGCACGCCGATGCGCACGTCACCACCGAACAATGGCAGATCGTCAATACGACCACCTGGACCGCCAGTGATCACATAACTGTCAAGAATATCGCGAGCTATGGCCAGTTCCGCCAGAATCTCCTGATGGAATTCTTCGGGACAGGTTTCAACTCTGCCGACCTGGTGCCAGGTTCTACGCCGTATAATTTCGGCTTTTCCTCCATCGGAGGGCTCGAAGGCGGCGACATGACCCGTCAATCGACCTTCACCGAGGAATTGCAGCTTCAGGGCAATTTCATGGATGGCCGTCTGACCTGGGTCCTTGGCGGCTTCTACGAGGCCAGCCTACCGCTTGGCCGCGCCGGCAACGCTCCGCCGATCCTGGCGTCGTGCATCAACTACGCTACCTTCCAGTGCACCGATCCCCTGTCCGTTCCCGTCGCCTTCGGATTTGCTTCGGTCGGCAGCATAAACACGCAGGAAGCGCAGATCCGATTCTATAACCATGCTTTCTTCGCTCAGGCGACTTACGGCATTACGGATAAGCTGAAGATCACCGGCGGGTTCCGCTACACCTGGGATAAGCAGACGAATACCAGCATCCAAAAGTCTTACAACTTCGCCAATGCGCCGGTCTATGGACTGCGCCCCGGCCAACCACCGTTCAGCTGCGTCTACGCGAGCAAGACCACGGTGGCGCAGAACTGCAGCGTCACGTTCCCCGACGCGAAGTCCGATGCGCCTACCTGGCTAATCGACTTGGTGTATCAGCCCAGCCAAGACCTGATGCTCTACGGCAAATACGGACGGGGTTATCGCGCAGGCACGATCGCGGCGGCGGTGCCCATTCCACAGTTCAACCTGGTCAAACCGGAGAAGGTCGACTTCTTCGAAGCGGGTGTGAAATCGAGCTGGAGTGGAGCGATAAGCGGATTCTTCAACGTCTCGGCATTCTACAACAAGTTCAGCAACCAGCAGATCCAGGTCGGCATCCAGAGCCTGACCACCACGCAGCGCACGGCGGCCCCCGTCAATGCCGGGCGGTCGAAGATCTGGGGCCTGGAAGTGTCGGGCTCGCTCGGTCTCTTCGAGGGCTTCAGGCTTTCGGGCGACTACACCTACCTGCGGACGAAGATCACCGGAGGCGTTCCCACCGCCGCGGCGGCCAACGGCTTTGCCTTCATTCCGGAATTCTTCGTCGGCGATCCGTTGATCCTTGCGCCTCGCCACAAGCTTTCGCTGACGGCAGCCTATACCCTGCCGCTGGATGAATCGGTAGGCAATGTCACGCTGTCAGGTACGTTCACGCATACCAGCAGCATGCTTAGCAACTACAAGGATCGGACATCCAACACTCTGGCTTTCCGGCAGTATAGCACCCTGCCCGCCTATAGTTTGGTCAACCTGAATCTCAGCTGGAATTCCATCGCGGGTTCACCGGTCGACCTGTCACTGTTCGTCACCAACCTGACGAAAAAATACTACTACACCTTCATCCCGGGCCTTGGGCAGGCAACGCCGCTGGAAACGGCCGCCCTTGGCGAACCGCGCATGTTCGGCATGCGGCTCAAGTATCGCTTCGGCGACTGAGCCGCATCCCTTGCGGGCAGGGGTAGCATACCTCTGAAAGAACGGTGCATTCCTTCGGGAATGCACCGTTTTTCTTAACCTGCGTCCATCAGCTTCACCACCGGCGGGCTGATCGCGGCGACCAGTGCAGCACTGGCCATATCGAGAGCGTTATCGATCAAGGGCGCATCCCATTCGACGCCGTCATAGGGCGCACGACGATTGAACACGCTCAGGAGAACCATGATCGAGATCAGCCGCATGCGCTCAAGAAGCAAGGCGAACGGAATGCCGGGATTGGCGGCGTGCAGTAGTCTGAATGCTTCTTCGGCAGCCGGCATCGCCCCAAAGATCTGCCCATTCCTGGTGCTGTCCGGTGTGCTGTGCACAGCCAGCACAAAACGCGCGAAACTGCGATCGCCGTTAGCATTGCGGAAATTCAGCAGCGGAAGAAAAAGCACATCGACAATTGCGCGGGTATCGCCCTGCCGTCCCGCCTGTTTGACAGCGGCGAGCATCTCGACGCGCGCGGTTTCCACAACCGGGGTTCGCTGCATCCGTATCGCATCCATCAAGCCGACTAGATCGCCAAAATGGTACTGCACAGCATAATTGTTGCGCTGCCCTGCCGCCAGGCTGATCTGCCGAAGCGACACTCCATCGACACCATGCGAACCGATCAACGCTTCGGCGGTTTCGATGATCTTGGCGGAAGCGCTCTCGCCGTTTTCGCGGCATTTGCGCCGAAAATAACTCATATTGCCCCCGATATCATCCAGCCAAGCTATAGTCAGTCACAATCTAGCGCAAACATCGATAAATGTATTAAGTCACATGACTTGACATTGCACACCTACTTTGAGAGCGTGGCGCCTCTGACAAATTCGGGAGAAGATCGATGCGCAGAAGGAAATGGGTTTTAGCAACGGCATGTGCCGCGACAGCGGTTACGGCAGCGACGAGCTCGCTTTTGATCGCCCAGGACAAGCCGGCATCCACGGCACCCACACGCCCTACGCTTCAGCGCGACGGCACCGTCAACGTCCCCGCTTTTGAGCTTCCCCCCTCGGAACTGATGAGCAAGGAAGCGCTGGACTTCCTGAAACTGCGCGCCTCCGTGCCGATGCGCGGGCCGCAGGCGGACGTGGACATCCAGACCATGCGCACGATGCAGGACCGGATGATGACGCCGTTCATCACGATGATGCGGCAGCGCTATCCCGCCAATGTGGTTGAACAGACGATGGCCGGCGTCCCGGTTCGCGTGTTCACGCCGAAGGACAAGCCGATCGACAAGAACCGGGTTCTGATCAACCTGCACGGCGGCGCATTTTCGATCTGCTGGGATGCCTGTTCCACGCTGGAAGCCCAGCCCATCGCTTCACTCGGCGGCTTCAAGGTCGTATCGGTGAACTACCGCATGGCGCCCGAGCACAAGCATCCGGCAGGCGTCGAAGACGTGGCGGCCGTCTACCGCGAATTGCTCAAGAGCTACAAACCGAAGCAGATCGGCATCTACGGCTGTTCCGCCGGCGGCTCGCTTACAGGTCAGGCGGCCGCCTGGCTGCCCGCCCACAATCTGCCGCAGCCAGGCGCCATCGGCATTTTCGGAGCAGGCGCCGTGCGCTTCGGTGCGGGCGATTCCGCATATATCGCGGGCAACATCGAGTCCTCTTTCGCCCCGCCGCCGAAACCCGGCGAACCGCCCCGCCCCGATATGTCCCGCGGCTACTTTGACGGCGTGGACATGAAGGATCCTATCGTCTCGCCCGCCTTGCATCTCGATGCCCTGGCGAAATTCCCGCCAACGCTGGTGATTACCGGAACCCGGGCCTTCGACATGAGCCCGGCCGTATTCACCAACTCGCAGATCCTGAAGGCGGGCGCGCGGTCCAATCTCGTGGTCGGCGAGGGCATGGGGCACTGCTACATCTACTTCCCGCAATTCCCGGAGGCGCAGGACGCATACAGCGTAATCGTCCGCCACTTCCGCGAAAACCTTGGGGGCTGATACTTGTTCGGAGGGGCGCCCCCGCATCTACCGGGGGCGCCCTTTCAGGGCCGGGCAACCGGCATGGCCTGAAATCAGGCGTCGGCGAATTCCTTCTGCGCCGTATCCCAGAGGAAGGAAGCGGCCGGCCCCGCCAGCACATTCTGTCGCCGGTATAACGAAAAGGGCTGCGTGCTTCGCTCGTTCATCCCCAGATAGGCAAGCGCCACCAAGCTTCCGTCAGCGAGTTCCCCATCCACGAGGTCGCAAGGAACCGCGCCCCAGCCAAGGCCCCTGCGGATCAGTTCCGCCTGCATCGCATGAGTGGCGACCCGCCAATAATGTTGCCCCTCGATCAACCCATGCACCATCAAGGGCTCCTTGAAATCAACCACGAGGATCTGGGGGATCAGGGCACCTTCCTTGCGCAGGCTATCCACTTTATCGCGGTGGACGACGTTCGAAAAATCGGTCGTGCCGATGCGTAACGCTTCCAGTTGCACGACGTTCTGGTGGACGGCTTGATCGAACAGGATCGCCAGATCGAACTCACCGGAAGCGAGGCGTGGCCGTATTATGTGCCCCTCGCCCTCCTCTACTTCGATCTCGGTTTGAGGGAACGCCGCGGCAAACCGGGCAAGTAGCGTGGCCCAGACAGCGGTCGGGATGGCGCAATCCAGCGCCACCCTCAAGCGAGGTTCGACCCCGTTGCCAAGCAGCGACGCCAGGTCATGCAACCCCTTCGTATGGCCGATGATGGTTCGCGCCCGCTCGACGAAACGTTCGCCATGATCGGTCAGCTTGGCACGATACGATGCCCTGTCCAGAAGGTTCAGGCCCGAAGCCTCCTCCAGCCTTCGGATCGCCTGCGTTACGGCTGGCTGGGTTCGCCCCATTGCATTGGCAGCCCCACGGACCGAACCGATATCGGCAACAGCAAGGAGGACCATGAGATCGTGATTCGAGAACATGCCAATGGATGTTATGGCATCCCCTTCATCTCACCAAACCTGAGTTGAGTAGAAGCGCACCGAATTTTTCAATAGCTGCGCAATTCCGGAGCCTGGCCGACAGATAGCACTTCGATGCCGTCCCCCACCCGCAGGACGCCTATTTCGGTCGGCTGGAAATATGTTCCGAAGGCAAGGCGCGTATAGAAACCGTCTGCAAGATGCCGAAATCCGCGCAATGTCCTTAACGGCTCTGCGCTTCTTTCTGCCGTCGCGGGGGCGATCGTAGGAATCACGCATCTTTCCGCCAATCCCATATATTCCAGAACGATGCCGCCGATCCTTATGCTTCTCAATCGGTCTTCCTCGAAAGGCCCGATGCCCTCGACAACGAGGTTGGGACGAAACCGGCTCATTTCCAGCGGTGCGGCCAACCGCCGATTGAGCGCGTCAAGCGAAGCCCGGCTTATGAGATGAATGGGCGCGCAATCAGGATAGCGGCGCTGGCGTCGAAGGAACAGGTGCGCGGCCTCCGGAGGCATGCACCTGAAAAACCGTTCATGGCTCCGGACAAGTCGACAGGGGCGGCCAAGAAATTCCGACAGCCATTGGGCCGCTTCCTCCCCCATGCAGAGGCCGGGCGCGAAACCGTCATACAGCTTCACCCGGATAACTTCCCCCGCCTTTGCGATCTCGACGGCAAGAAAGGGCATATTCTGGGTCGAAATGCAGAGATAACCATCCCGGCGCGATACGTGAACGAGATTCAGCTTTGGGGCGTTACGCTGCGTCAGCAGTTTGCCTCCCTCGGCGGCAACGACGAATTCCCGGTCACCTACCAGACCATATTCATCGACCTCCCAGGTTTCCGCCGGAATGCCGATGCAGGATTTGACTGGATAGGTCCATAACTCCGCCAAACGCATGACCGCCTCTCTTGCATGCCGATGAGTCACCTATCACAGGGCGGATTGCGTCCATGCCGGCTTGGTCCGCAAGCACGCGTTTCGTTTCTCTTCATCATTCCCGCCATCGGCAATCCTGCCGTCGAGCAGCTTTGGCTGCCGCGAGTGCACGGCTTCTTCACGCTCGCCTTTTCGATAATCGAGCCATGCCTGCCAGCGTTCGCTATTCAGACGGTCAAAGAGATGGACGACCGGGTTCAATTCCGGCGTGGGCGCAAAGAAATTCCGATCGAGCCGCTCCATCTCCGCCTCGACCGTAGCGCCGTCCTGACGATAGATCTCGACCGTGCCCGGCCGAAACAACGGCGCCACCACCCGCTCCATCATCGCCAGTCGAAGGCCCTCGCTCATCAGCGGCA
>DASWWL010000177.1:0-6677 GCA_036400975.1 Novosphingobium sp.
GCTCGCGTCACGACGATCGAACCGCGGATCGAGCAGGAAAGCCGCAACGTATGGGTGCAGGCCGTGCTGGCGAATCCCGATCATGCCCTGCGTCCCGGCATGTATATTACGGCCGCCTTACAACTGCCGCCTCTGCCGAACGCACTGGTAGTGCCTGCGACCGCCATTCAGACTTCCGCGCAGGGCGACAGCGTGGTCGTGATCCGTGGCGCGAAGGCTCGTTCGGAAGGCAAGGGCGAAACGGTTGTGGTCAAGACCGGCCTGCGTTTCGGCAATTCGGTGGTGATCGACAGTGGGCTCAAGGCGGGCGACGTAGTCGTCACAGAAGGCCAACTCCGCGTCCAGCCGGGGGCTACCTTGCGCGTTTCGCGTCTGATCAACGCGGAAGGCCGCTAGGACGATGGGCTTTACCGATCGCTTCATCCGGCGGCCGATCCTTTCGATTGTCGTCAGCCTGCTGATCCTGCTGGTCGGCGGCGCTTCCCTGTTCATGCTGAACGTGCGCGAATATCCGAACATGGAAAGCGCCACGATCGTCGTCACCACCGCATATCCGGGCGCGACACAGGAAGTGATGCAGGGTTTCGTCACCACGCCGATCGCTCAGGCGATCGCCACGGCCAACGGCATCGAGTACCTGACCTCCACTTCCAGCCAGGGCCTGAGCACGGTTTCGGCGAAGCTGGTGCTGAACGCCAACGCCGATCGGTCGATGACAGAGGTTCTCGCTCGCGTGCAGCAAGTGAAGAACCGCTTGCCCCCCGGCGCGGTCGATCCCGTGATCAACAAGATCACCGACGGCGTCGCAGCCGTGCAGTACATCACCTTCCAGAGCGACACGCTTTCGATCCCGCAGATCACCGACTTCGCGCAGCGCGTCGCGACCCCGCTCATCACCGCCGTGCCCGGCGTCGCCCGCACGGACATGGGTGGCCAGCAGATCCTGGCGATGCGCATCTGGCTCGATCCCGACAAGCTGGCCGCGCGCGGCATTTCGGCGGGCGAGATCGCGGAGGCGCTACGGGCGAACAATGTGCAGTCGGCGCCCGGCCAACTCAAGAACGCGCGCACCGCGATCAATATCACCGCCAGCACGGACCTTTCGGGCATCGACGATTTCCGCAACATGGTCGTCAAGTCGACCGGCAGTTCGATCGTGAAGCTGGGCGATGTGGCGACGATCGAGCTGGGCGGCCAGAACTACGACAGCCGCGCAACGAGCAGTGGCAAGCGCGCCGTCTTCATCGCCATTTCGCCGACGCCCGACGGTAACCCGCTGGATATCGTCAAGAACGTCGAGGCTCTCCTGCCCGACATCCAGCGCGTTGCGCCGCCGGGCATGAAGGTGTTCAACCAGTTCGACGTCGCTCACTTCGTCAACGCCTCGATCGATGAAGTCACGCGTACTCTGGTCGAGGCGATCGTGATCGTCGTGATCGTGATCTTCCTCTTCCTCGGCACCGTGCGCGCGGTCATCATTCCCGTAGTGACGATTCCGCTGTCGCTTGTCGGCACGGCTGCGCTGATGCTGGCCTTCGGCTTCTCCATCAACTTGTTGACCCTGCTGGCGATGGTGCTTGCCATCGGCCTTGTGGTCGATGACGCGATCGTCGTCGTCGAAAACATCCACCGCCATATCGAGGAAGGCCTGTCCCCGGTGCAGGCCGCGCTCGTCGGCGCGCGCGAGATCATCTCGCCGGTGATCGCGATGACGATCACTCTCGCCGCGGTCTATACTCCGATCGGCCTGATGGGCGGTCTGACCGGAGCGCTGTTCCGCGAGTTCGCCTTCACGCTGGCGGGGGCGGTGATCGTCTCGGGCGTAGTAGCGTTGACCCTGTCGCCGATGATGAGCAGCTACCTGCTCAATTCCAAGCTCAACGAGGGCAAGCTTTCGCAGCGGATCGAAGCGAACATGGCGGGGCTTACCCGGCGTTATGAGAACCTGTTGGGCAAGACCTTGCGCGCGCGCATGGCGGTGCTCGTCGTAGGCCTGGCGGTACTGGCCGGCATCGTCGTGCTGTTCACCGGGGCCAAGCGCGAACTGGCGCCCGAGGAGGACCAGGGCGTCATCTTCGTCCAGGCCAAAGGGCCGCAATATGCCAACGTCGAATATACCGCGCGCTACGCGGATGAAATGGACAAGTTCTTCCAGCAGCTCGGCGAATATCGCAGTTCATGGTTCCTGTCCGGGACTGACGGTCCGAACAACGGCTTCGGCGGCACCATCCTGAAGGATTGGGGCACGCGTGATCGCAGCGCCGCTGAAATCCAGGCCGAACTGAACGGCAAGGGATCGGGCCTGACCGGCGTGTTCATCGCCGCCTTCGGCCCGCCTTCGCTTCCCGCTGGCAGCGGCGGCCTGCCGGTGCAGATGGTGATCCGTTCCTCAGCGGACTTCGGCGACATCTATGCGCAGATGGAGAAGGTCAAGGGCGCGGCCTGGGGCAGCGGCATGTTTGCCTTCGTCGACAGCGACCTCGCCTTCGACAGCCCGGAAGCGCATATGGAGATCGACCGCACCAAGGCCGGCGAGCTTGGTGTGACGATGGAGCAGATCTCGGGGACGCTGGCGACACTGGTGGGCGAGAACTACGTCAACCGGTTCAACTATCACGACCGTTCCTACGACGTGATCGCGCAAGTCCCGCAGGACCGCCGCCTTACGCCGGACAATCTCGGCCGTTTCTATGTGAAAGCGCGCAGCGGGGAACTGGTGCCGCTATCGACCGTCGTGAAGGTGACGATGCGCCCGCAGGCGAATCGTCTGCCGCAGTTCAATCAGATGAACTCGGCGACGCTTTCCGCCGTCATCGCGCCGGGGAAGACGATGGGTCAGGCGGTCGAATTCCTGCAATCGCAGCAGTTGCCGCCGGGTTTCCAGATCGACTGGCTGTCCGACAGCCGGCAATACGTGAACGAGGGCAACAGCCTCATGGTTTCGTTCGTCTTCGCTCTGGTCGTCATCTTCCTGGTGCTCGCCGCGCAGTTTGAGAGCTTCCGCGATCCCGTGGTGATCCTGGTGACGGTTCCGCTGGCTGTCTGCGGCGCGCTGATACCGCTCTACCTCGGTTATGCGACGCTCAACATCTATACCCAGATCGGTCTCGTGACGCTGATCGGATTGATCTCGAAGCATGGAATCCTGATGGTGTCCTTCGCCAACGAAATGCAGCACAGCGAAGGCCTCGACCGTATTTCCGCTATTCGCAAGGCGGCCGCGGTGCGTATGCGGCCAGTGCTGATGACGACGGCGGCGATGGTCGCGGGGCTGGTGCCGCTGCTCTTCGCCAATGGCGCTGGCGCATCCAGCCGCTTCGCGATTGGCATCGTCGTCGTCATGGGCATGCTGATCGGCACGCTGTTCACGCTCTTCGTGCTGCCCACGATCTACAGCTTCGTCGCTCGCGATCATCGGGCTGAAGCCGACAGTCCGCGCAGCAGGGAACTCGCCGACGCGGAAGGAGGAGCCCATGCGTAAGCTGCTTCTCCCACTGCTGCCACTGCTGGCAAGCGCTTGCGCCATGGGCCCGGACTACGCGCGCCCTGTCCCGCCGGCCCCGGCCGTTGGCGACTTTCAGTCGAGCGCGCCGGGCACGACAGCCGGCGCATCCGCGAACGATTGGTGGAAGCTGTACGAGGATCCCGCGCTCGACAGGCTGGTCGTACGCGCTCTGGCGGCGAACACCGACTTGCGCGCGGCCCGCGCCAATCTGCTGCGCGCTCAGGCCGCGGTCCGTGAAGCCGGCGCCGGCAGCCTTCCCGGCGGCACCGTGAGCGCCGGTGCGAATTACGGAGACGGCAACGGCGGAGGGGGTTTCCAGCAGTTCGGAGCTTCCACGCAATGGTCGTACAATGGCGCGGCGACAGTGGACTGGGAGCTGGATCTGTTCGGGCGCATCGGCCGAACCCTGGAAGCGGTGCGCGCGGATGCCGCCGCCGTCGAAGCGACGCGGGATCGGGTCGCGGTGACGGTTGCCGCCGAAACCACCCGCGCCTACGTGAATGGTTGTGCGCTGGCCGAGGCGGTCGCCGTCGCGCGCGAATCCGCCGGCATCGCAGAGCGCCAGCTTTCGCTCCTTCAGACACGCGAACGCGCCGGCGCCGCCTCGCGCCTTGACACCGAGCGTTCCGCCGTCACGCTCGCCAATATCCGGGCGGTTCTGCCCCAGCTCGAAGGCCGCCGCCGTGCGGCGCTGTTCGAACTGGCGGCGCTGATTGGCGCCACGCCTGCCGAGGTGCCGGAGGAGGCCAGGCAATGCGCTAAGGCTCCGGCACCGCGCGCGGCGATACCGGTGGGCGATGGGCAGGCGCTGCTTGCCCGCCGACCCGACGTGCGCGAGGCGGAGCGCAAGCTCGCCGCCGAAACCGCGCGCATCGGCGTCGCTACTGCGGAACTCTATCCCCGCATTTCGCTGGGCGGCTTAGGCAATTTCTTCCGCAACGATCAGGTGCGGGGGGCTGATTCCTTCACCTTTTCGCTTGGTCCGCTGATATCTTGGTCCTGGCCCAATATCGTGGTCGGACGCGCGCATGTGCAGCAGGCCGAGGCGAGCGCGCAGGCGGCACTGGCGACGTTTGACGGCAGTGTTCTCAACGCGCTCAAGGAAGTCGAGCAGGCGTTGTCCTATTATGCCGCCGAGAACGATCGCAACGCCCGGCTGCGCGAGGCGGCCGGCCATGCGGAGACGGCCTATCGCCTGGCCGACCAGCGCTACCGCGCCGGCTCCATCGCCTTCTTCGAATTGCTCGACACCCAGCAATCGTGGCTCGATGCGCGCGGTGCGCTCGCCGGGTCGACTCAGGAGCTGGGTTCGCGCCGGATCGACCTGTTCAAGGCGCTCGGTGGCGGCTGGCAGGCGGCAGAGGCTGTGGCAAGCCGCTGAGCCCTCTGTTCATCGCGCATGCCTCACCCTCCGGCGCGCTTTAATATGAGGTTAATCCTGCGCTCACCTTCGTCCCGCCTTGGGGGTCTCTACCACGCATTCGAGACCCCTTTGCATGATCCTGTCGAACTGGTTTCCCTTCGCTTCCTCCGACCTCGCCATCGATCTTGGCACTGCCAACACCGTAGTCTACGTGCGGGACAAGGGAGTGGTTCTGGCGGAACCTTCCGTCGTTGCGCTGCAGACGGCGAACGGGGTCGACAAGGTGCTGGCGGTAGGCGCCGACGCCAAGCTGATGATGGGCAAGACGCCCGAGAACATCAAGGCGATCCGCCCCTTGCGCAACGGCGTGATCTCTGACCTCGAAGTCGCCGAGCAAATGATCAAGCACTTCATCCGCAAGGCGCAGGGCCGCAGCGGAAAGATGCGCGGCGGGCCGGAAATCGTCATTTGCGTGCCCTCCGGATCGACCCAGGTCGAACGCCGGGCGATCCGCGACGCGGCCTCCAATGCGGGCGCGCGTAAGGTGTGGCTGATAGACGAGCCGATGGCCGCCGCGATCGGCGCGGATCTTCCCGTCACGCATCCGGTCGGTTCGATGGTCGTCGATATCGGTGGCGGCACGACCGAGGTGGGTGTCATCTCGATCTGCGGCATGACCATGAGCACATCGGTGCGTGTCGGTGGCGACAAGATGGACGATGCCATCTCCTCGCACGTCCGGCGCAATCACAATCTCCTCATCGGGGAATCGACGGCCGAACGCATCAAGAAGGAGATCGGATCGGCGCGCATGGCGGACGGCGCCAATGAGGATGCGCATATCAAGGGACGCGATGTGGTGCGCGGAGTTCCTCGCGAACTCGTCATCTCGCGCTCCGAGATCGTCGAGGCCCTGGCGGAGCCGGTCGGCCAGATCGTCGAGGTCGTGCGCAGCGCGCTGGAGCATACGCCGCCCGAAATTGCGGCCGACATCATCGAAGGCGGCATCATCATGACGGGCGGCGGCTCGCTGCTGGCGGAGATCGACAACGTGCTGTCGCTGGAAACCGGGCTGCCGGTGCGGATTGCCCCAAATCCTCTGGATTGCGTGGCGCTGGGCGCGGGTCGCGCCCTTGAGGATCCCGCCTATCGCGGAGTGCTCTGCGCCAATTGAATGTCGAGGCCGGAACGAACCGGCGCTTTCGATGGTTCAGTCCCCGTCGGGATGACGTCCCGGCTCACTGCGATCAACCATGGGAGCATTCATGAAGATATTGGCCAAGACCGCAATGATCGCGTCGCTCGGTGCGATGACAGCAGGGCTCGCTGCTTGCGACAGCAAGCAGGAAAACGCCGCTGAGGCCAATGCGGACGCCACGCGCGACGCTGCCGAGGCCAGTGCCGACGCCATCGAAGAACAGGCCGACAGGATGAGCGGCCCGGCTGAAGCCAGTGCCGAGGCCTCTGCCGATGCGGTGCGCGCATCGGGCGAAGCCAAGGCTGATGCAATGGAGGACAAGGCCGACAAGATGGACGCCAGGCCTCGCTAAAGCCGGTTTGACCAATCCGCTCTCCCTCTCGGTTGCCATAGTGTAGGGTGTCGGCTGGGGGAGCGGCCTGCGCCGCCCGCAGGCGTGCGTCATCGCCCGCTGGCGAGGCCGGGTATGTGCCGTGGGGTAGAGAGCAGCGAACGGGCAGTGCGGCCGGCGCTAGTGGTATGTGCCCGGCAGTACGGGCGTGGATGCGTGTGAGTTGTTATGCGAACGGCCGGCAGCATCACGCATGGCTGTCCGGCACGACCCTGAGGTG
>DASWWL010000178.1:0-2979 GCA_036400975.1 Novosphingobium sp.
CACACCGGCATGGACGAAACCTCGGGGTATGCCCCGACGCAAGGCGGCAAGGCAGCGAGCCCGTCCCGCCAGCGCCCCGCACCTCAGGGTCGTGCCGGACAGCCATGCGTGATGCTGCCCGGCCGTTCGCATAACAACTCATACGCATCCACGCCCGTACTGCCGGGCACATACCACAAGCGCCGGCCGCACAGCCCGTTCGCTGCTCTCTACCTCCAGGCGCAAACCCGGCCTCGCCAGCGGGCCATGACGCTTGTCCGCGCCGGACAGCGTTATGCAGAGACATAACCGGACCAGCAAAAAGGGCGGCGCCTCTCGGCACCGCCCTTCTACCCCCGGTGGAGGGGAAGATAACCGGATTTCAGGCCTGGTTCTGACGGGCCAGACGGCGGCGGCCGACGATCGCCGCCGCGGCCGCGCCGAACAGGATGAGCATCGGCGGCGCCGGGACTTCGTGACCGCCGCTGGAACTGGTGGTCGAACCGCCCGAAGAGGAACTCGTCGAGGACGAGGACGACGAACTGGTGGAAGAGGAGCTGCTGGTCGAAGTCGAGCCGCCGTTCGACGAACTGGTACTCGAAGTCGCGCCGCTCGAAGTCGCGCCACCCGAAGAGGAGCTGGATGATGACGACGACGAAGAACTCGACGAGGAAGAGGATGACGAAGAGCTGCCGCTGGAGCCGCTGCTGCCGCTCGATCCACTGGAACCGTGACCGGGATGATGCGGCTTGCCGCCGCTGCTGCCACCCGACGACGAGCTTGAGGAGGATGACGAGCTCGACGATGAGGAGGAAGACGACGATGAAGATGAGCTGCTGGACGTGCTCGTCACGTTACCCGAGCTTGTCGAGGTGGTGCTGCTGATTCCGCCGGTCGAGGTAGAAGTGGAGCCGCCGGAAGTCGATGTCGAACCGCCGGACGTGCTCGAACCCCCGCTGGAGGTCGAAGTAGAGCCACCCGTACTGGTCGATGTGATGACGATGTTGCCGCCGCTCGAACCGCTGCTGCCGCCAAAAAAGCCGCCGAAGAAACCACCGCCGAAGCCGCCGATCGAACCACCGCCGATCACCACCGGCACACCGCCGCCCGGGGCTGCGATCGGTTGCGGGGCCGGCGGCATATAAGGCGCAGGCATCGGGATCATCGCCATCTGCGGCTGTTCGCAGCATTCGCGCTTTATCACGCGGCGAATGCGCCGGACCTTGCGGGGAGCCGCTTCCGCGCGCCGCACGGCGGGACGGCGGGGCTGCGCCCGCTTTTCCGCCTTCACATGCTTCACGTACTGGGTCTGCCTGGCCGGCGCTTCGGCGACATGAACCGCGCCGCCACCGACAAGCGCACCGCCCGCAACGGCGGCGGACAATTTCGCGAGGGCCATACGAACCGACATAAGCGCTGCTCTCTTTTGTTTCCCCGGAAGCCGAATGTTAGCCGGGCCGTAAACCCGGGCACTCACGCCCCTGTGCCATCAAAAACGCAGAGAGTTATTAATGCGGCAATCGCGTTAACCGTGTTCCGGCTGTCCCGATGCGAGATTCTTTGTCCATTCGTACAACTACTTGCGTAACTGTCCCGAATTGAAACTGGTTAGCCACGGAAAACGAACGCGCGCCGTCAATCCTCGGTCGCACCGACATCGAACAGGCCGCCCTGGGTGGCGGGGGGTGGCGCCATCTGGAGGTGCCGCCACGCGAGGTCGTTCAGACAGCGTCCCCGCGCGGTGCGCGCCACGAGGCCGAGCTGGATCAGATAGGGCTCAAGCACTTCCTCGATCGTGTCGCGCGGCTCCGAAAGCCCGGCGGCGAGCGTTTCCACGCCCACCGGACCGCCCTTGTAGATCTCCGCGATCATCCGGAGATAGCGCCGGTCCTGCGCATCGAGGCCGAGCGAATCGACCTCCAGCCGGTTCAGCGCGTCGTCTGCGATCATGCGTGTAACGATGGCGCTGCCGGCGACATGGGCGAAGTCCCTCACCCGCCGCATCAGCCGCCCGGCGACGCGCGGCGTGCCGCGCGCGCGCCGCGCGATCTCGTGCGCGCCGGCGGGCTCCACCGCCATGCCGAGCAATTGCGCACCGCGCGTCACTACGCTCTCAAGCTCCTGCACAGTATAGAAATTCAGCCGCACCGGGATCCCGAAACGGTCGCGCAGCGGAGTGGTGAGCAGGCCTTGCCGGGTGGTCGCGCCGATCAGCGTGAAGGGGGGCAGATCGATCCGCACCGAGCGCGCCGAAGGGCCCTCGCCGATGATGAGATCGAGCGCGCGGTCTTCCATCGCCGGATAGAGCACTTCCTCGACCACCGGATTGAGGCGGTGGATCTCGTCGATGAACAGGACGTCGCCATGTTCCAGGTTAGTGAGCAGCGCGGCCAGATCGCCCGGTTTGGCGATGACCGGGCCGGAGGTGGCGCGAAAGCCGACGCCAAGCTCGCGCGCGACGATCTGCGCCAGTGTCGTCTTGCCCAGGCCCGGTGGTCCGAAGAACAGAACATGGTCCATCGCCTCACGCCGCGAGCGGGCGCTTTCGATGAAGACGCCAAGGTTATCCTTGGCCGCCGCCTGCCCAACGAATTCGGCCAGCGATTTCGGGCGGAGGGCGGCATCGACGTCCTCAGGCTGACGGGACGGGGAAAGGATGGGGTCATCAGTCACGCCGTCGCCCTCCTGAGCGCAACGCGAACCAAGTCATTCAGCCCCGCATCGGGGCCCAGCTCATCGATCGCATGCGCCACCGCCGCTGTCGCCATTTGCGGCTTGAAGCCGAGGTTTTGCAACGCCGACACGGCATCGGCGCTGGCCGAACCCGCGGGAAGCGGGATCGCCGGCGCGCCAGCCGCAGAGGGCAAGCCGCCGGCCCAGGAACCGGCGCGCTCCTTCAATTCGTTGACGATGCGCGCCGCCAGCTTCGGGCCGACGCCCTGCGCGCGCGCGACCGTCGCGGCATCGCCCCCGGCGCAGGCGCGCTGCAGTTCTTCGGTG
>DASWWL010000179.1:0-9671 GCA_036400975.1 Novosphingobium sp.
CCCCGCCGCCAAAGCGCCCGCCTGCCCGGCAGGCTTCGGTCCGTTGGCTGGCGGAATGGTCACGCTGCTGTAGCTCAGTGGTAGAGCGCATCCTTGGTAAGGCTGAGGTCGGGAGTTCAATCCTCCCCAGCAGCACCATTCGCCAATCGCATCGGGCGCGCCGGGTTGAGCACGGCCAGCGCCGCGCCGAATCCCGCCGCCGCCGCGATCAGCAGGCCAAGGCTTGGCATAGTGCCGACCGTCATCTGATAGACCCAGCCGAAGAACAGCGGCGCGCCGATGCCCGAGGCGCTCATGATGCAGTGCATCGCGCCCTGGAGCTGACCCTGTTCGTTTTCGGACACCAGCCCGGACATCAGCGAGCGCATCGTCGGCTCGGCCAGGCCCCAGAAGCCGTTCACGAGGATCGCGGCGCCGAACAGCCAGATATTCGGGGCAAGCGCCATCCCCGCCATGCCGACCGCGCCGCCGACGAGGCCGATAACCATCGTCCGGGAATCGCCCAGCTTCGCCGCGACGCGTCCGGTGATGACGCCCTGGGTGAAGATGTCGAGCCCGCCCGAGACCGCCATCAGCATGCCGATCTCGAACATGCCGATGCCGAACCGGTGCGCGGCGAAGAGCACGAAGATCGAACTCCAGATGCGAAAGCCGAAGTTGAGCAGGAAATTGCCGACCGCCAGCCGCAGCAGTTCATGGTGCGATTGCAGCAGCACCAGCGCGCCGAAGGGATTGGCCTTGCTCCAGGCGAAAGGCGTGTGGCGTTCCGGTTGCAGCGATTCGGGCAGGACTACCGCGCCATAGAGGCAGGCGAGCGCCGAAAGCGCGCCCGCAACCCAGAAGGGCAGGTGGATGTCCCAGTCGCCCAGCGCTCCGCCGATGGCGGGGCCGACGATGAATCCGGCCGAGATCGACGCGCCGACGAGGCCGAAGGCGCGCGTGCGCTGCGCGGGCGTGGAGATATCGGCCATGTAGGCGAAGATCGCCGTCGCGCTCGCCGAAGTCACGCCGCCGACGATCCTGCCGAACAGCAGCCAGCCCAGCGTCGGCGCCAGCGCCATGATGACCCAGCTTACCGCCAGCCCCGCCGCCGATATCAGGATCACCGGACGCCTGCCGAAGCGATCGGACATGGCGCCCAGAACCGGGGCGCAGAAGAACTGCATCACGGCCCAGAGGCTGACGATGATGCCGGTCCAGAGGCCTGCGTTTGCCGCTGATCCGGTCATCTCCTCGATCAGGATGGGCAGCACCGGCATGATGATGCCCATCGACACCATGTCGAGGAAGGCGGTGACGAGGATCAGCCAGATCGCGCGCGGCGGCGCGCCGCCTTCCGGTGCTTTGTTCATTTCGTCTCCTGCTCCGCGGGAAATCTTCGCTTCCCTTCGATATTGTCCGGATTGCGTTCCGGAGTTTTAGCCGGTTCTCCCCGCCGCGCAGATGAGCGGCAACTCGCCGGCGGTGACGAGGCCCGGCTTGGCCTCGATCACAGTCCGGATCGCGTTGACGGCCGGCATCGCCGTATAGAAATCCTTGTCGGTGGTGCGGTTGTCGACCGCCTCAACCACGCAGTGTACGCCGGGCGTGCCTTTGATGTCGATCTGATAGCCGTGCAGCGGCCGCCAGTCCGGTTCCATGTGCTGGCCGAGCCGCGCCATCGACCCGACGTCGATGATGCGCTTTCCCTTCGAGATGCCGATGAAGTGCAGCTTCATGCCGCAGACGGTGCCCTTGGCGATCTGCATGTAGCCTAGGTCGAGATCTTCCGTGGCGACGCCGAGGTCGCCTTCGAACACGATGTCGTCGAGCGGCGCGTTCAGCGCCTTGGCCATCATCTCCACCGCGTCGGCGAAGACCAGCGAGCGCTTGCGGACCTGTTCCATCAGGCCGGGGGCGTCTTTCGGCCCGCCGAAGCCGAGCGACTTCCAGGTGCCCGGCGAGGCATAGCCCGATGCATCGACCGATTCGAGCATCGTGATCTGCTCGACATTGCGACAAACCTGCGTCGCCAGCAGCGAGATGATGTTGGCGAAGCCGGGATTGATGCCGCTGCCGTAAAGCGAGACGCCGCCGCGCAGGGCCGCTTCGTGCAGCCGCTGCTGCTCGTCCTTGCCATAGGAATAGCCGGTGATGAAATTGGCCGTCGAAATGACGTTGATGCCTGCTTCCAGCAGGCGGACCATGTCGTCCACGTCCCACATCAGCGGCATATAGAGGACAAGGTCGGGCTTCGCGGCGAGGATTTCCTCTATCGTACTCACCACCGGCAAACCGATGGGGCCGATGCCCGCCAGTTCGCCCACGTCCCTGCCGGTCTTCTCGCCGGGGCGGTTGTAGCAGGCTACAAGCTCCAGCCCGGCGTCGTCGCGGACGGCGGCGATCGCTTTCCTGCCGATATTGCCGACCGACCACTGCGCGATGCGGTGCGCCATTGCCATCCTCCCTCAACCAGTTGCGGCGAAGGTGATGGGCAAGGCATCCGGGTGTGGCAAGTGGCCGAAGGGTCACGGAGCCGCAACGGCGCGAAATAACGCCGGTGCGGCTCCGTGCAGTCAGCGCCTCGCCAGTGCCCAGCGCGTGGTCTCGCGATCGCTCAGCAGCACGTCGGCCGCGTCCTCGAGCGCTCCTGGCCCGCGCGCCTCGGCGAGATCGGCGACGATCTCCTTGAGCTCGGCGCAATTCAGCCAGGGGTGGCCCTGGCCATAGGCGTTGGCCATCGTCGTGCTCAGCCGGTCAAGCGCGCGCACCCCGCCGCGCTCGGTGCGCAACGCATCGCTTGCGGCATTGAGCTCGGTGATATGACGGGTGGTGAAACGGCCATACTCGGTGGTGAAGGCATCGGCCGTATTCCTGCAACGCAGCCCCGTGACCATCAGCATGATGTCCAGTCGGCGCACCTTTTCGGCTCCGCTCATGCGCGATTGCGCGACCGCCGGCGATGCGGCGGCAAGCGACAGGGCCCCAGCCCTGCCAGTGCCACAGTTAGTTTCATTTTTTGTAGTCCCCCGCAGGCCCAGTCCTGCAAGAGCTACAATCTCTCAGGTTGTTTGCTGCCGCTTCAATGAAGCTGGTAAAGTAAAATTTAGCATCAAAGTGGACATAACCTGAAGCGCATGCGGCAGCGCAGGCTCTCAGATGATGCCCGTCGCCTTGCCCGCGCGCTCGAACATGCCGATGATCGTCCGGACCTGTTCGGCCGAATGCTCGGCGCAGAGCGAGCAGCGCAGCAGCGTCATTCCGGCGGGGGTGGCGGGCGGGCGCGCCAGGTTCACGTAGAGACCCTCTTTCAGCAGTGCCTCCCACATTGCCGCACCGCGCTCCAGATCGGGCATGATGACCGAGATGATCGCGCTCTGCGGGCTTTCGGTGCCGAGCTGGAACCCGCGCTCCTTGAGGCCCGCGTGCAGCGTCCGCGAGTTCTCCCACAAGTGCGCGCGCTTGTTCGCTCCGTGCATCAACTTGCGGATCGAGGTCGCGGCGGTGGCGACGACCGAAGGCGGCAGGCTGGCGGTAAAGACGTAAGGCCGGCAGACGAGGCGCAGGATTTCGAACTTCGGGTGGTTCGAGACGCAGAAGCCCCCGACCGTGCCCACGCTCTTGCTGAACGTGCCGATGACGAAGTCGACGTCGTCCAGAACCCCCTGATCCTCGGCGACGCCGCGGCCGTTGGGGCCGATGAAGCCCATCGAATGCGCTTCGTCCACCAGCACCATCGCGCCGTTGGCCTTGGCGACGGCGATCATGTCCTTCAGCGGGGCGATGTCGCCTAGCATCGAATAGACGCCTTCGAGGACGACAAGTTTGCCCGCGCCCTCGGGAATGCGCTTCAGGCGCTTTTCCATCGCTTCGAGATCGTTGTGCTTGAAGGGAACGACTTCGGCGTCGCCCATCTTGCAGCCGTCCCAGATCGAGGCGTGGCTGTCGATGTCGAGCACGATGTAGTCGCCCTTGCCCGCCATCGTCGAGATGATGCCGAGATTGGCCTGATAGCCGGTCGAAAAGACCATCGCGTGCTTCATGCCGTAGAATTCGCAAAGCGCCTGCTCGACGGCCTTGTGGCCCGCGTAAGTGCCGTTCAGCACCCGGCTGCCGGTGGTGCCCGCGCCGAAATCGTCGAGCGCCTTCTTGCCCGCCTCGATCACGTCGGGATCGAAGGTCATGCCCATGTAGTTGTAAGTGCCGAGCAGGATCGTCTCGCGCCCGTTGCACACCGCGACGGTGGGCGAGATCACCCTTTCCATCACGAGGCCGAACGGATCCTCGACGCCGGAAGCCAGCAATCCTTCGCGAAGCTGGATCATCGGGTCGAACTTGGAGAACAGGTCGGTCATCTCGTCAGCCCTGCAGCTTCACCACGGCATCGATCAACTGGCCCCAGGTCTCGATCTCGGCCTGCTGGTTCATGCTGATGATGATGTCGAATTCGTCCTCGATCGCCGCGACGAAATCCATCACCGTCAGGCTGTCGAACTCCAGATCGCCGGAAAAAGTGGTGTCGTCGGTGATCGCGACGCCCTTCTTGTTGAAGGGCTCGATCAATGCGGCGATCCTTGTCGCAGTGGCGGCGCGGTCCATGGAATGCTCCTGAAATATCGTTTTGGCGCTCTGGCCAAGAATTGCGGCGCAAAAGCGGCGCGGAGGCGAAGTGTCAAGCCGCAGCCTTTTCCACCAGCGCTTTCACCGCCATCATGAACGGGCCGATCGAGACCGGCTTGGCCAGGTAGCCGTCGGCGCCCGCGTCGCGGATGCGTTCCTCGTCGCCCTTGCCGGCATAGGCGGTGACGGCAAGCACGGGGACCGAGCGCAGCACCGGATCGGCCTTGGCCGCCTCGATCAGCTCCAGTCCGGAGACGTTGGGCAGCTGGATGTCCATGATGATGAGGTTGGGCACGAAGCCGCGCGCGCGATCCAGCGCATCGAGCACGTCTGCCACGGGCTCCACTGCGTAGCCCTGGCTCTTCAGCACGTCGCAGAACAGCTTACGGTTTAGATCGTTGTCCTCGACAACGAGGATTCGCTTTGCCATTCGCCAGTCCGCGCACCATGTTGGTCGCGCGATGCTCTAGGCGCTGCAAGCGAGGCTGACAATTCTGCGCGATCCTTCATCCCCGGCGGCGGACCCCGAGGCGCTGGCGCTTTCGGTGCTCGGCTGGATTCTGTCCGACGGTGATCGCGCCGGCCGGCTGCTGGCGCTCACCGGACTGACCCCGGACGATCTGCGCGTCAGCATCGGGGAGCGCGCGACGTTGGCCGCCGTGCTCGATTTCCTTGGCGCGCATGAGCCTGACCTCATCGCCGCCGCCGATGCGCTCGGCGTTTCGCCGCAAGCGCTGGTCGAAGCGCGCGAAAGGCTGGCGTGATGAGCAGGCCGCTGATCATTTCCGACTGCGACGAGGTGCTGCTCCACATGGTTGCGCCTTTCCGTGACTGGCTGGCGCAGGAGCATGATGTGGTCTTCGATATGGCCGGCGGCGATTTCGCCCGCGCCATGAAACGGGTCGGCACTGGCGAGATGATCGCGCCCGATGGGATCTGGGAGTATCTAAACCGGTTCTTCGACGACCAGATGCACCGCCAGTTTCCGATTGCCGGCGCGGTCGAGGCGATGGGAGGGCTTGCCGAGCATGCCGACATCGTCGTGCTCACCAACCTGCTCGACCACCGCAACGAGACCCGCACCCGCCAGCTTGCCGATCACGGGCTCAACTTGCGCGTTTTCACCAACCAGGGTCCGAAAGGACCGGCGCTCGCGAGGATCCTCGAAGAATACCGGCCTTCGCGGGCGATCTTCATCGACGATCTGGCCCAGCATCACGGATCTGTGGCCGCGATCGCGCCGCAAGTGACGCGCCTGCATTTGTGCGGCGAGCCCCAGATCGCGCCGCATATCGACTGTGCGTACAAGGCGGGGCATGCCCACGCGCGCATCGACAGCTGGGAGCATGCGTTGCCCTGGCTGCTCGATCGTCTTCACGCAGACAACGACCAATAACCGGGGTTACGAATGACCGACGCTGAAATCGACGCGAAGCTTGCCGAACTGGGTCTGGCGCTGCCCGAACCCGCCGCGCCCGTCGCCGCTTATGTGCCGGTGGTGGTTTCCGGGGGACTTGCCCATGTCTCCGGCCAGTTGCCGTTCCTTGACGGAGTACTGGTCAAGGGGCGGCTCGGCGAGGATGTCGATACCGGCAAGGGATATGAGGCGGCGCGCGCTTGCGGGCTGATGATTCTCGCGCAGCTTCGCGCTGCGCTGGGATCGCTCGACAGGGTGGAGCGCGTGGTGAAGTTGGGAGCCTTCGTCAGCTCGACAGGCGATTTCACCGATCAGCCCAAGGTTGCCAACGGGGCTTCGGAACTCATGGCGGCGGTTTTCGGCGAAGCCGGCAAGCACGCCCGCAGCGCGGTCGGCGTGCCGGTGTTGCCGCTGGGCGCTGCGGTTGAGGTCGATGCGATTGTCGCCGTTCGCGCCGATTGACCGCTGGCTCGCGCCGGCGCCGGACCCCGCGCGGGCCGGCTGGATAGCGGGGAAGGTCTTCGCCCATCGCGGGCTGCATGGGCCGGATGCGCCGGAAAACTCGCCTTCCGCCTTTGCCGCCGCCATCGGGCGCGGGCTGGGCATCGAATGTGACATCCAGCGGTCGGGTGACGGCAAGGCCATGGTGTTCCATGATTGGGACCTCGATCGCCTGACCGATGAAAGCGGTCCTGTCGCACTGCGCACCGCCGCGCAGCTTGGCGGAATCGTGCTCAAGGGAACGAGCGACGGCATCCCGACGCTGCGCCAGCTTCTCGATCAGGTGGCGGGCCGGGCGCCGCTGCTGATCGAGATCAAGTCGCGCCGCGAAATCCGGGTCGGCGGCATCTGCCTTGCCGTGCGTCGTGAGCTTGAGGGCTATCGCGCCCCGCATGCGGTCATGAGCTTCGATCCTCGCGTCGCGCGCTGGTTCGCGGTGAACGCACCGCGTACGGTGCGCGGGCTGGTGGTGACCGAAGAGCACGACAAGGGATTGCGCGGCACGCTGCGCCGGCATCTTGCGCTCTGGCATGCGAGGCCCGATTTCCTGGCCTATGACATACGCGACCTGCCTAGTTCCTTTGCCGCTTCCCAGCGCGCGCGCGGCTTGCCGATCGCGAGCTGGACGGTGCGCAGCCCGGAACTGCGCGCGGCCGCAGCCGGCCATATCGATGCGCCGATCGCCGAAGGGGCTGGCATAGCGTGAGCGAATGCGATCCCGTGGTGCGCGTGGCGCGTGGAGTGGGCGAGTTCCCCGCCGCCGAATGGAACGCGCTGACCGACGGCGGCAATCCTTTCGTCAGCCACGAGTTCCTTACCGCGATGGAAGCGTCGGGCAGCGTCGGCGGGGGTAGCGGCTGGACTCCCGCGCCCATCGTCATCGAAGGGGCCGATGGGCGGCTTGCCGGCGCGTTGCCCGCCTACGTCAAGACTCACAGCCAGGGCGAATACGTGTTCGATCATAGCTGGGCCGACGCCTGGCATCGTGCGGGCGGCAGTTATTATCCCAAGCTGCAGATATCGGTGCCGTTCACGCCGGCTACCGGTCCGCGAATCCTGACCCGCGACCCCGATCTCGCGCGTCCCCTGCTGCGCGCGGCCGAGGCCTTCTGCGCGGCGCACGGCCTGTCCTCGGCTCACGCGACCTTCCTGGAGCCCGCGCAAGTGCCACTGTTCGAGGCGGCGGGCTGGCTGATCCGCAACGATATCCAGTTTCACTGGGAAAACCGGGGCTATGCCAGCTTCGAGGATTTTCTGGCCCGGCTATCGTCGCGCAAGCGCAAGGACATCCGTAAGGAGCGCGCGGCGGCGCAGGAAGGCGTCGATATCCGCTGCCTGCACGGAAAGGACATCCGCCCCGCGCATTGGGATGCCTTCTGGCGATTCTACCAGGACACCGGCGCGCGCAAGTGGGGCCGGCCCTATCTGACGCGCACCGCCTTCGCCTTGCTGGGCGAGCGCATGGCCGACCGCATGCTGCTGGTCATGGCCTATGTCGATGATGCGCCGGTGGCGGGCGCGCTCAACTTCATCGGCGCCGACGCGCTTTATGGGCGATACTGGGGCGCGACGATCGACAAGCCGTTCCTGCACTTCGAGTTGTGCTATTATCAGGCGATCGATGCGGCGATCTCGCTGGGGCTAAGCAGGGTCGAGGCGGGCGCGCAAGGCGGGCACAAGCTGGCGCGGGGCTATGAGCCGGTGCGCACGGTGTCGGCGCACCATATCGTGCACCAGGGCTTCCGCGAAGCGGTCGCCGAGTTTCTCGAACGGGAACGCGAAGGCATGGTCAACGACCAGCTCTACTTGCGCGGCCGGGGCCCCTTCCGAAAGGGCTGAAGCCCGGAAAAACCTCGTCAGGCGGCCTTGCGGGCGCTGGCGGACAGCCATTCGCGCGCGCGGCGCTGCGCTTCGGCGATTTCGCGGGCGGTCATCTCGTCGGAGATGTCGGCGCGGCACATCTGCGCTTCCTCGTGGCCGGCTACGGCGGCGAGGTTGAACCACTTGTGCGCCTCGATCAGGTCGCAATCGGCGCCGTGGCTGCCGGTCGAAAATGCGACGCCGAGATCGAAGTAGGCGGAAACGTCGCCTTGCGCGGCGGCGGCCAGGCAGGTCGCGACGAGCAGGTCGGCGTTGTCGTCGGCCGGTGTGATCCGGGTGAACTCGCTATCGTGAATCCAGGCTATTCCCATGTCCTGTACCCCCTAGTTGGCCAAACCCCTTTCCGGCCACGTGTGGGAACCTGAACCGCTTATGGTAAACAGCAGGTTAATTCCCTCCGATATTTATCGACATGGCTTGTTTTCGGCTCCGCCGGGCGCGAGGAAATTCGTGTATAGGAAGGACTTGCCGCTTGTGCCTGGTGTCGCGCGCAACTATAGGCGCGCCAACCTTGGGGTCGTTACGCGAGTTGCCGGGAATACCCGGAGTAACGGCACGAGGGCTCTGGGGAGGAGCGGTGCGGAGACTCTGATGGCGACGGCCCTTGCTGATGAAATCGATGTGCTCGCTAAGGCGAAACGCGCGTTGGGGGACGAATATGTCCCGGCTGATGACGAATCTTACATGTCCGAACGGCAGCAGGATTATTTCCGGCGCCTTCTGCTCGAATGGAAGAAGTCGATCCTGGATGCCGCGGCGGGGACGCTGCAGCAGTTGCAGGACGGCCCGATCCGCGAACCGGATCTCAATGACCGCGCTTCGAGCGAGACCGACTGGGGTATCGAGCTGCGCACGCGGGATCGGCAGCGCAAGCTGATCGCCAAGATCGACTCCGCGCTGCGCCGCATCGAGGAAGGCGAGTATGGATATTGTGAAGTCACCGGCGAGCCGATCGGGCTTGGGCGCCTGATCGCCAGGCCGATCGCGACGATGACGGTCGAAGCGCAGGAAGCGCATGAGCGCCGCGAGAAGGTTTCGCGCGACGATTGAACGGGCGAAGTGCGTCGCTGATCGCAAATTTAAAGATTTTTTCGTGAGTATCATGTATCAGGACGTCATTCGGTGGCGCTAGAACCACCTGGGGGTTGACTGCTTGCGCCGCGAACGCAGGCTGAAAGATGAGCCGCGTTACGATGGACGGGAATGAAAATAGGCAGCTCGCGCGCGACAGCCTGTTCGTCATGGCTGATTTGCGCGTCGAGGGAATTGACGG
>DASWWL010000180.1:0-7950 GCA_036400975.1 Novosphingobium sp.
CACCGGCACCACGCTGATGTCAAACTTGCTGGCGGCCGATCCCAACCGCCGTTCGACGCTCACCTGGGAAATCGACGAGCCGGTACCGCCCGCCACCAGCGCCACGCTCAAGACGGACCCACGCGCCCTCGTCAGGCTGGAACAGGAACGCGCGATGCTGGCCGCCAATCCCGATGCGGGAAAATACTATCGCAACTCGGCAATCTATCCGAACGAATGCGTCTTCTTCATGGCGCACGACTTCAAGACCCTGATGATCGAATCCAAGGGATATCTGCCGGAATATCGCGAGTTCATCTTCTCCTGCGACATGACGTCGGCTTATGACTACCACAAGAAGTTCCTGCAGGTGCTTCAGGCCGATGCGCCGGGCGTGTGGAATCTAAAAATGCCGTCGCATTCGCTCTATCTGGAAGCGCTGTTCGCCGTCTATCCCGACGCTCGCGTGATCTGGACCCATCGCGATCCTTATACCGCCACCGGCTCGCTCTGCAGCTTGGTATCGCTGTCATATCGTCAGGCACTGGCGGAAGTCGACTACAAGTGGCTTGGCGACAACTACTCTTGGCAAGCAGCCGAGCATGCCAATCGCGTCATGGATTTTCGTGACAAGTACGGCGAAGACAGGATCATCGACGTTCATTACGCCGATCTGATCGAAGACCCGGTGGGTAACACGCGGAAGCTGTACGAGCAGCTTGGAGATCCGTTTACCTCGGAAGCCGAAGCTGGCATCCAGGCTTGGGTCGATGACAATCCCCAGAACAAGTTCGGCAAGCACGAATACAAACTCGCGCAATATGGCCTCAGCGTCGAACGGCTCGAACCGATGTTCGAGCGCTATCTGTCGCGATACGACGTGGCGCGCGAAGGCGTCTGAGCGAAAAGCGGGAGAGAGCCATGTTCGAGGGCCATCATTATCAGAATGCCTACATCTGCGACGACATCGAAGCCGCCATCGGCATGTTCCGCGCACGCGGACATGATGGCCAGATCCGGGTCATCGAAACCTCTCAACCCGTAGATACGCCGCAGGGCGAGGTCGTTATGAGCAATCGCCTGGCCTTCGCTTGGGTGGGTGACATGCAGTACGAGCTGATCCAGCCTGTCTCCGATCCGCTGGGCCTCTATGCGAATGCTCCAGGCAATGGCGGGCCTTTGCGCTTTCACCATATCTGCATGCGGATCGACGACTGGGATGACTTCCGCACCCGGGTAAGCGAGCAGGATCTTCCGGTGGTCATTGAAGGTGGCAGTGGCGACCGGCTGAAGTTCCTCTATCTCGATGCCCGCAAGGTGATCGGCCACTATCTGGAATATACCTGGATGACCGATGCCCAGTGGGATCAAATCAGAAGGATTTGACCTCCCGTCCCGTCGACTCCAGCCATGCCAGCAATACCTTGCGATTGTGCCGGTCGGCTTCGAAACGCGCCATTTCCACATCGCGCGCCAGAATCGCGACAATGATCTTTCGGCGTCCGTCAATCCAGCGCGCGAAATCCTCTTCGGTACGATAAACCGGCATTGGCCTGCTTGCGGAAAAGAGTAGCGTAACACGCGTCAACAAGGCGAAGAGCGGGCGATCCACCATGCGGAACAGCACGTCCTGCAGTTCCTGCTCCATCTCGAAGACGGCTCCGTCGCTGGTGCAACAATCGAGCCTTGACGCAATGCCACGAAGTTCGTCCTGCCTAGCAGGATCAGCACATCCCGCCGCAGCAGCAGCCACGAGTTCGGTAAAGAGCAGCGATGTCATGTCGAGGGCGTCCGCCCAGGACGCATCCTGGGTCCGCATATATGCCGCCAGTGACCGCTCCAGTACGGCCGCATCAGGCCGCCGGCCATAGTAGCCGCCGCCGGGACCGCGTTTCACTTCAAGCAGCCCTTCGCTCTCCAAAACCCGAGCCGCCTGCTGTACAGTGACGATACCGACGCTCAGCTTGCGCGCCAGCTCAGGCAGGGAGCCGATCTGCGCCCCCGGTGATTCTGCGAAGATCAACTCGCGCAACTTTTCCGCGGTTGCCGGCACTATCTGGCGACGCGCGCCATCCTTCAAATCCCTCGCTCCCATCGGGATTAAATAGGCCTATTAGAGCCAAAATTCAAGGATTCCTTCGATTATCGATCCCTTATTCCAACAATAATATGCATATTATATCCATCGAAGACCGGAAAGCTGCTTGCCACGTCCAGCAATCGGCGACAGTTTCGACACCAAGAAAGGGCGAGCGAGTCGCTCGTCCGGGAGTGAGATGTTTTATGGCTTTCAAGGATCCTTCAGCGGAGAGCCTGCCGCGCTATCCGATCATCATCGGCGACAGCCGCGAGGAAGGCGGACACGGCGAAAAGCTGGCGCATATCTACCCTGGCACCGGTAAAGTAACGCGCGAGATCGCCATGGCCGATGCCAGCGACGTCGATCGTGCCGTAGCCGCGGCCAAGGCCGCCTTTCCTGCCTGGCGCGCCATGCCGGGCGACAAACGTCGCAACCTGTTCTTCAAGCTCGCGGAGCTGCTTGAACGCAGCGCGGCGGACTTCGTGCCCGCACTGGTTGCGGAGAACGGCTCCATCAGCCTTGCCGCACCCTACATGGCTTACGATGCGGCACAGAAATTCCGTTATTTCGGAGGTTGGGCCGACAAGATCCACGGTCGCACGATCCCGATGTGGGGTGGCCCGGCGCACGATTATGTGTCGTATGAGCCCTTCGGCACGGTAGGCATTATCGTCCCTTGGAACGGCCCTCTGTTCGCGGCGACGATGGTCATGGCCCCAGCCCTCGCCGCCGGTAACTGCGTGGTGCTGAAGTCGCCCGATCTTGCGCCCTATAGCCCGATGAAGCTTGTCGAGCTGATGCTGGAAGCAGGTTTCCCGGCAGGCGTCGTCAACCTTGTGACCGGCGCGGCCGACGTGGGCGAAGCCATGGTCTCGCATCCCGGCATCGACAAGATCCAATTCATCGGTTCCGGCACGACCGCGAAGAAGGTGCTGGCGAATGCCGCACAATCCCTGAAGCCCTGCGGTCTGGAGCTGGGGGGCAAGTCGGCTGTGCTCGTCTTCGAGGACGCCGATCTCCAGCAGGCCGCGAAATTCGGCCTGACCGGCGCCGTCTCAGCCAATGGCCAAGGCTGCGTCAACGGCACGCGCCTTCTGGTCCAACGGTCCATCTACGAGCCTTACCTGCAGATGCTAGGCGCGATGGCCAGTCACATTAGGGTAGGCGATCCGCTCGAGCAGACCACGATGATGGGCCCGGTCATCTCCGATACAGCGATCAACCGCATCCTTGGCATGGTCGAGCGCGGCGTCAGCCAGGGCGGACGGATTGTCTGCGGCGGTGAGCGCATGGGAGGCGATCACGCCAACGGATATTTCCTGCCTGTCACGGTACTCGCCGACGTCGATCAGAAGAATGAAATTGCACAGAACGAAGTATTCGGGCCGGTCCTCGTGGTCACGCCGTTCGATACCGAGGAAGAGGCGATCGCGCTGGCCAACGGAACCGACTACGGCCTGGGCGCCTACGTCCATACGCAGAGCCTGCGCCGCGCCCACCATGTGACAGCCCAGCTTCACGCAGGCCAGATCCACGTCAACGGATCGGGCGAAGCGATGCAGCCGAACGTTCCGTTCGGCGGCTGGAAACAGAGCGGCCATGGCCGTCTTGGCGGCGTCGAAGGCCTTCACGATTTCCTGCAACCCAAGAACATCTACATGAGCCTTGCAGGGGGAGAAACGGCGAGATGACACTGTTCGATCCGAAAGAACGCACCGACCGCGGCATCGCCACCCAGACGGAACTGACCGGACGCCCTGCTCCCGAACCCAAAAGCGTCTATCAGGCAAGCTGGCGCGACTATATCTTCTCCGAAATATGGAACCGTCCCGGCCTCGAACGCCGGGCCCGCTTTCTGATCGCCATCGGCAGCGGGGCGATGTGCGACTGTTCGGAGCAGATCCTCGACGATTATATTCGGGGCGCCCTCAAGACAACAGAGCTGAGTCTGGCTGAGCTGCGCGAATGCTCGCTCCATGCAGCCGTCTACAGCGGCTGGGGACGTGGCGACAAGCTCGACAAGTCGATTGACCGCATCGAGAAGGAGCTTGGGCTGGAACCTTGCGACTTCGCGCCCTTGCGCGCCGAGCCTTGGGACAAGGAACAGCGCTGGAAGGATGGCCAGGACGAATTCAGGCATGTGATGACGTTCCCCGGACCGACGCCAGAGATTCCATATCATGAGGGCGGCATCCTGAACTTCGTCTTCGCCGAAATGTGGCCGCGGCGCATCCTCGACCAGCGGTCGCGCCGTTGGATCACCCTGGTCGGCGTCTGCGAGGCCGGCGTCGATGCGCCGATCCAGACGCACATTTACGCGGCAATGGCCAGTGGCAACTGCAACCGACAGGAAATGCTGGAGTTCGTGCTGCAATATGCGACGCACGCCGGCTGGCCCAAGGTTTCGGCGCTCTCGCACATCGTCAACTTCATGGCGGACAAGGTCGAAAACGGGCTGCCCTATGGCCCGATGAAGTGACGCGAAGCAGGAGGGGACAATATGCCGATGCTTGATCCTGCAGAGCGCAGCGCACGCGGGCTCGCCAACCAGGCCAAGCTGACAGGGCAGCCGGCTTCCGAGCCTGCGACGCTCTATGAATCGACATGGCGCGACTATGTTTTCGCGGAAGTATGGGAGCGACCGCTTCTCGAACGCCGCGTGAAGTTCCTGATCGCTATCTCCAGCGCAGCGGCGCACCAATTGCCGTCGGATATTCTCGACGACTATGTGCGTGGAGCGATGACAACCGGGGAACTGAGCCTGGGCGAGCTGCGGGAGGCTTCGCTGCACCTCGCCGTCTACAGCGGCTGGGGGCGCGGTGCTGAACTTGATCGCTCGATCACGCGCATAGCCAGGGAACTGGGCCTGCCGCAGGCTGAATTCGAACCCCTGCGCACCAGGCCGTGGGATCGCGAACAGCGGCTGAAAGACGGCGACGCCGAGTTCCGACGCGTCATGGTCCAGCCCGCTCCCAGCGCGCAACGGCCCTATCACGAAGGCGGCGTCCTCAATTTCGTCTTCGCCGAAATGTGGCCACGTCCCAAGCTGGACCAGCGTGCACGGCGCTGGATCACCCTGGTCGGCGTCTGCGAGGCAGGCGTGCCAGTGCCCATAGCCAGCCATTTTCACGCCGCGATGGCGACCGGCAATTGCAGCCCGGATGAGATGTACGAATTTGTATTGCAGTACGCCGTCCACGCGGGCTGGCCGCGCTGTTCGGTGCTGTCCACAACCGTAAGGGAAATGGCCGAGCGCGTCGCCGCCGGCCGCCCCTGGAGCGATATCCTGGAGTAAGTTCGCAACATGGCAATGAAGATCGATATGTCCGGCAAGGTCGCCCTCGTGACCGGAGCCGCCTCCGGCCTGGGCCGGGCAACCGCGCAGAAGCTGGCCGAAGCCGGGACGAAACTGTGTATCGCCGACGTCAACGCGGATGGGCTTGCGGAGACTGAAAAACTGCTCGCTTCATCAGGCGTCGAGGTACTTGTCCAAACCGCGAACCTCGGCGACCCGGATGCCTGCCAGGCGGTCGTCGATGCCACGGTCGCACATTTCGGCAGGCTGGACGCGCTGTGCAATGTCGCAGGCATCATCGTGATGACTCATGCCCATGAGATGTCGACCGTCGACTGGGACCGCACGATCGCGATCAATTTGTCCGGTCCGTTCTTCCTTTCGCGCGCGGCGATCCCGCACCTGCTCCAGGCTGAGGGGGCGATCGTCAACGTCGCCTCATCCGCCGCCTTCGTGGGCGAGGCCTATGCCGCCGCCTATTGTGCCAGCAAGTCGGGGCTCGTCGGCATGACCAAGGCGATGGCGATGGAATATACGCGCAAGCCGATCCGCATAAATGCGGTCGCGCCAGGCGGAATGATGACCAACATCGCAGCTAACATCAAAATGCCCGAAGGCGTCGAATACGATCTGGTCCAGCGCTATACCGGTCTTCGCGGCTGCGTGGAAACGGATGACGTCGCCGATCTGATCACTCTGCTCGCCTCGCCTGCGGGCCGTTCCTATCACGGCGCCTGCGTCTCGATCGACGCCGGCATCACCGCGGGCTGACGGCGATGGCGCAAGAGGTGATCGGCTTCATCGGCATAGGCAGCCAGGGTGGTCCGATGGCGCATCGCATCGTCGATGCCGGCAGGCCGCTGGTCGTCTGGGCGCGTCGCCCGGAGGTTCTGGAGGCATTTACCGGCAAGGGAGCAAGAGCCGCCGCGACGGTCGCTGAACTCGGCGCGCAGTGCGATCACGTCGGTGTCTGCGTGGTCAACGACGCTGACGTCGCGCAGATATGCGGCCAGCTCATCCCGGCGATGAAGCCTGGCAGCCGCATCGCCATCCATTCGACCATCCTGCCCGAAAGCTGCGTGGGACTGGAGCGGCAATGCGCCGAACGTGGCATTGCGCTGATCGACGCTCCGGTAAGCGGCGGCTCTCCCGCCGCGGAGGCCGGCACGCTGACAGTCATGTGCGGCGGCAGGCAGGAAGCCTATGATGCGGCGCTTCCGGTATTCCAGACCTTCGGCCACCTGATCGTGCTGCTGGGAGAAGCCGGCGCGGGACAACGCGCCAAGATCGTCAACAATGCGTTGATGGCTGCGAACATGGGGCTTGCCCATGCCGCGCTGGCGGCAGGCGAAGCGATGGGCATCGGCCGCGCCGCGCTGGCGCAACTGATCAACGCCAGCAGCGGCCGCAGCATGGGCTTCGAGATCTATGCCCGCCTCCCCTCACCCGCCGCCTTCGCCATCGGCGCGCCGCTGCTGACCAAGGATGTCGGCCTGCTCAAATCGGTGCTGCCGGAGCACGATGGCGCCGAGGCGCTCCGCGCCGCCGCCCACCCCTTCCTTTCCGCTGCGACCGGCGGCTGATCGATCAACGGAGTTATTCGAACAATGACATTCTCGCTGGACCAGTATCGCCTCGACGGCAAGGTAGGCATCGTCACCGGCGCGGGCGGACGCGGCAACAGCATCGGCCGTGCCTACGCCTTCGGACTGGCCAACGCCGGCGCCTCGGTCGTCGTCGCGGACATCAACGAGGAAGGCGCGAAGGCCGTCGCCGACGAAATCAACGCTGCGGGCGGCAAGGCCGTCGGCGTGCGCGTCGATGTGACCGACCTGGAATCGGCTCAAGCCATGGCCCAGACCGCGATCGACGCCTTCGGCGGGATCGACATCCTCGTCAACAACGCCGCTCTGATGGCCGAACTAGGCCATCTCACCGTCGAGCATATCTCGATCGAGGAATGGAATCGCATCCTTGCAGTCAACACCACCGGCGCGCTGATCTGCACCAAGGCAGTGATCCCTTCGATGCGCGCGCGGGGCGGCGGCCGCATCGTCAACCAGACCTCGGGCGGCGCGTTTCCATCGATTGGCATTTACGGCATCGGCAAGATCGCCCTGGTTGGCCTCACGACGACGACGGCCAAGCAGCTCGGCCGCGACAACATCACCTGCAACGCGATCGCACCGGGCAACGTCACATCCGACGCAGGCAAGGCGTTGGTGCCCGACGATTCACCATTCCTGCAAATGCTGCAAATGGCCTGCGCCACCCGCCCGCGCGGCGCACCGGACGAGCTGGTGGGCACGCTGCTGCTACTCTGCTCGCCGGCCGGCGAATGGATCACCGGCCAGACCATCCACGTCGATGGCGGCTGGGTCATGCGGCCCTGAAACGCGGGCGCGTTCGATCGGTTGAAACGGCGCTGGCCAGAAAGACTCTCCCCGCCCGCAGACGCGTCTGATCGCCCGCTGGCGAGGCCGGGTGTGCGCCATGAGGTAGAGAGCAGCGAACGGGCAGTGCGGCCGGCGCTAGTGGTATGTGCCCGGCAGTACGGGCGTGGATGCGTGTGAGTTGTTATGCGAACGGCCGGCAG
>DASWWL010000181.1:0-3675 GCA_036400975.1 Novosphingobium sp.
CTGGGAAATGTTTCCCCGCCGTCTCGTTCATTCGCGGTTGGGCGGGTGGATCATAACCGCAAGCCACCACCACCGTCATCACGAGCACTATAAATGCAACTACGGCCTGTACTTTCGCGTCTGGGATCGCCTTTGCGGCACAGATCGGGGGCTTTCATCGCCCTGATCCTGGTAGCGCCCGTCCTGGCGGGAGCGGATCTGCCGGGGGGCGAGGTGACGGCCACGGTCACGGGCCTGCGTTCCAGTAAGGGCCAGGTGCTCGCCTGTCTCACGGCGCAGCCCGCGGGGTTTCCCGACTGCAAGAAGGATCCCCATGCGCGCGCGCTTACCGTTCCGGCGAGCGAAACCGTCGAACTCGATTTCGGGCATCTGCCGAAGGGACGTTACGCGATCTCGCTGTTTCATGACGAGAACGCCAACGGCCGCCTCGACAAGCGGCTGATGATGCCGCGTGAAGGATACGGCTTTTCGCGCAATGCGCCTGTCCGTTTGGGTCCGCCCAGCTTCGCCAGCGCCGCCTTCCCGCTCGACGCCGCCGACGAACACCAGACGATCCGGATGCGCTACATTTTCTGAATGCGGACGATTTCGTCCGGATGATGGATATTTTGCCGCCATGGCCTTGCGGCCATGCCCCAGCCACCCTAACCGAAATCCCGTGGCGGATGGAGAACCCGAAACGGCAGGGATACCGGCATCGCGGCTGACGCAGCCGGGCGGCACTTTCGCGCCTTTCCGCTACCCGGCCTTCCGCGCGATCTGGGCGGCGAATCTTGCCTCGAACCTCGGCTCCACGATCCAGTCGGTCGGCGCCGCCTGGCTGATGACGGAGCTTACGCGTTCGCATCAGCTGATCGCCATGGTCAATTCCTCGGCGGCGATCCCGATCCTGCTGTTCAGCATCTTCGCGGGCGCCATCGCCGACAACTACGACCGGCGACGCGTGATGATGACCGCGCAAGTCGGCATGTTGCTGGTCAGCGCGGTCCTGGCGATAATGACATGGCTCGATCTCATGTCGCCTTTCCTGCTGCTCGCCTTCACTTTCATGATGGGCATGGGCAATTCCCTGAACTCGCCGGCCTGGCAGGCATCAGTGCGCCAGCAAGTGGGGCTTGCCGACCTGCCGCAGGCCATCTCGCTCAATACGATCGCCTTCAACCTGGCTCGCAGCGTCGGCCCCGCATTGGGCGGCGTACTCATTTCCATCTGGAACGTCGCGCTGGCCTTCGCGATCAATTCGGCAAGCTTCATCTCCATGATCGTCGTGCTGCTGCGCTGGCATCCGGGGGCGGTGCAGCGAGAGCGCAAGCCGATGCTTCCGGCAGTGGCGACCGGCCTGAGGTTCTGCGCCGGCTCATCCCCGATCCGCCGCGTACTGCTGCGCGGCTTTGTCCTGGGTTTCGGCATATCAGGCTATCAGGCGCTGGTGCCGGCAGCGGTGAAGGACCAACTCCACGGCAGCGCAACCGACTTCGGCCTGATGCTCGGCGCATTCGGCATCGGTTCGATTTGCGCCGCGCTGTTCGTCTCGAAGGCCCGCCGCCGTTTCGGCACCGAGGCGGTACTGGCCGCAGGCACGCTATCCTTCGTCTTCGCGCAGATGGTCCTGGCGGAGGCGAGCGCGGTCCATCAGGCGCTGCCCCTCTCCTTCGTGGCGGGCTGTGGCTGGGTAACGCTGCTGACCAGCCTCAATGTCTCGATGCAGCTGCGCTCGCCGGAAAACATCGTCGGACGCTGCCTGTCGATCTATCAAGCGGTGACGTTCGGCGCGATGGCGCTGGGCTCCGCCATGTGGGGCGCGGTAGCCGACTGGTGGAGCCTGCCGGCCGCGCTGCATGGAGCCGCAGCGTTCCTGATCGTGACGATGCTGGTCCTGCGCCGCATCGCGCCGATGCCCAAGCCCGGCGAGGGCCTGGTGAACGCCGTGCCCGAGCCCGCCCCCCGCACATGAGAATCCAGCCAACTTAACGCTAACTTTACCATGTTGCGCGAGAAGCTGTCCCGAAAGGCCTTTGGGATAGCCACATGGATACATTGCGCGGTGAGTTTTCGGATCAGGCAAGGCCGCTGGGCGATCTGGCTGGTTATGATCCCGTCGACGACGACGCCGGCCACGAACCGCCGCCGCTCGCCATCGGCCAGGACGAGCGCCGCATGCAGGTGCGCGCCTACAATTTCTGGGCCGCGATGCTCGACGATCGCAGCTTTCCGTCCATCGAACAGCTCGATTTCACGAATCTGCCGGACTTCGGCCCGAACAGCGTCCTGCTGGACTTCACGCAAAGCGTAGAGGAACCCAAGATCGGCTTCCTCGGCGACAAGCTGGCGGAAGAGTGCGGAGCCGAAGGCGAAATCCACACCCTGGCCGACGTGCCCAGCCGCTCCCTGCTTTCGCGCATCACCGATCACTACATGCAGATTCTGGCGAATCAGGCACCGATCGGCTTCGAGGCGGAATTCGTGAACCAGCGCGGCAGCACGATCCTCTATCGCGGCATTCTTCTACCCTTCGCCAGCAACGACGACCGCATCGACTTCATCTACGGCGTAATCAACTGGAAGGAACTGGCCGACCAGAAGACCACCGACGAGCTGCTGCTGCAGATCGATCAGGCGCTGGAAACCAGGTCTGAGCCCAGTCCATCCGCCGCCCCGCTGGTCGAATGGGCCGACGGCCCTGCGGATATCTCGGACGTGCTCGACCTCGTCAGCGCTCTCGAAGACGGCGAGGACACCGATTTTCTGGACTGGCCGACGCCTTCGTTCGGCGGCGATGGCGATATCGCCCCCTTGCCCGGCTTCCGCTCGTTGGCCGACACACCCGCGGAAGGTTCGGTTGAACCCGCGCCAAGCACCCTTGCCGACCAATTGGCCGAGGCCCGCGAGCTCGCCTATGCCGCACAAGGAACCGAGGACCGTTCGCGCCACGCGCTCTATGCCGCGATCGGCCGCGCCTTCGATTTCTCGCTGGCGGCAGCCGAAGCTCCGGCGGAATTCGCCGAGATGATCGCCGACGCCGGCATCGCCGCGCAGGAACGCGCGCCGATGACTCCGGTTGTGAAGCTCGTCTTCGGCGTCGACTACGACAAGACCCGGCTCGCCGAGTACGGCACCGCGCTCATTCACGGTCATCGCCTTCGCCTGGCGGCCGGCGACCTCGAAAAACTGCTCGCCCAGACGCAGGGGGGTCTGAAAGGCATAGTCGCCGAAGAGCGTCGGCTCCGCCGCGCGGAGAACGGCAAGACCGCCGCACCGCGCACGGGCCCGCGCGAGGCGATCGCGCGCAAGCTGCGCAAGCTCGAACACGCACCGATCGCCGCGATTGCATCCGAAGGCAGCGAATTCGCCCTTCTGGTGGCGCGTCGCCTTTCCTCCGGCGAAGTCGTACTGCTCGGCGAAGTCAGCGAGGACGATGCCCTGCTGGAACGCGCCGCCCGTCGCCTGCTGAGCTGATTCTTTTTTATCTGCCATTTATGACAGGGAATTCCCTAAACCAGGGAATGCTTGGCCCATCTCAAGAAATCACACATGCATGCGCTTGACATGTAGGAATGTTCTTCATACGTTCCATGTGTGTCAGGCCCCAGACTGACACACCGCGACGGGTGCGGGAGACGCGAAAGGCCTTCGCTTCTCTTGTCTCCCGTAGTGCGGTCGGCGCCCGCGCGGTCC
>DASWWL010000182.1:0-19524 GCA_036400975.1 Novosphingobium sp.
CTGGTCGAATGGCCTGCATCAGGCGGTCGAGGCGAAGGAAGGCGTCAAGATCGAGCCCGAGAACCAGACGATGGCCTCGATCACCTTCCAGAACTATTTCCGCATGTATCCCAAGCTTGCCGGTATGACCGGCACCGCCGCGACCGAGGCTTCGGAATTCTACGACATCTACAAGATGAACGTAGTGACCATCCCGACCAATATTCCGGTCAAGCGCATCGATGAAGAGGACGAGTTCTACAAGAACACGACCGACAAGTTCCAGGCGATCGCGAAGCTGATCCGTGAGAAGAATGAAACCGGTCAACCTGTGCTGGTGGGCACCGTCTCGATCGAGAAATCGGAGTTGCTGTCGGACTTCCTCAAGAAGGAAGGCGTCAAGCATAACGTGCTCAATGCCCGTTTCCATGAGATGGAAGCGCATATCGTGGCGCAGGCGGGCCGGCTCGGCGCTGTGACGATCGCCACCAACATGGCGGGTCGCGGCACGGACATCCAGCTTGGCGGTAACGTCGAGTTTCGTGTCGAGGACGAACTCAAGGACATGCCCGAGGGTTCTGATCGCGATGCCGCGATCGAAAGCATCAAGACCGAAGTCTCGAGCGAAAAGCAGCAGGTGCTAGCGGCCGGCGGTCTTTGTGTGATCGGTACGGAGCGCCACGAAAGCCGCCGTATCGATAACCAGTTGCGCGGCCGTTCAGGGCGCCAGGGCGATCCAGGCTTGTCGAAATTCTATCTTTGCCTGGAAGACGACCTGTTGCGTATCTTCGGACCCGATACGCTGTTCGCACGCATGATGAATTCGAACCTTGCCGACGGCGAGGCGATCGGCTCCAAATGGCTGTCGAAGGCGATCGAGACTGCGCAAAAGAAAGTTGAAGCCCGGAACTACGACATTCGCAAGCAAGTCGTCGAATACGACGACGTGATGAACGATCAGCGCAAGGTCATTTACGAGCAGCGCGCCGACATCATGGATTCCGAAACCGTCGATGATGTGGTGGCCGGAATGCGCCAGGATACCGTCAATGCGCTTGTGGCGGATGCTTGCCCGCAGGGATCCTATCCGGAACAGTGGGATATCGAGGGACTGAAGGCACGGGTGCAGGACGTGCTCGGCATCGAAGCGCCGATTGAAGCCTGGCTCGAAGAAGACGGCATGGAGCCGGAAACCATCGAGGAGCGTATCGCCGCACTGGCTGACGCGAAGATGGAAGAAAAGGTTTCAGCCAACGACCCTGCGATCTGGCGGCAGGTTGAGAAGAGCGTGCTGCTCGACCGGCTCGATCACTTCTGGAAAGAGCACCTCGCAACGCTCGATGCGCTCCGTCAGGTGGTGTTCCTCCGCGCCTATGCGCAAAAGACGCCGATTAACGAATACAAGCAGGAAGCTTTCGGCCTGTTTGAAAGGATGCTTGAAATCATTCGCGAAGATGTGACGCGGATTTTGACGACCAGTGAACTGCGCATGGCCGATCCCGTGGACATGACCTTGCCGGAGTTGCCCGATTTTCTGACTGGACAGATTGATCCCCTGTCTCTGCAAGAATTGCCGCAAAGCGGAAATCCCGGCAGTTTCGCACCGAGTTTCGGAGCAGCATCCGCGACCGTTGGAACTGGGACGGCCTTGCTTGAAGGTGATCCCTACGCTGATCGGAATCTCAGTCGCAATGCCCTCTGCCCTTGTGGCTCAGGCAAGAAATACAAGCATTGTCATGGTGCTGCAGGCTGAGTTGCTCCGCAGGCAAATGCCGGTTTCGACATATTTGCGCGTAGACAGAGAGTCATGCTTGCAGTGGTGTTTTGAAGCGTTAACCTTATTCGGGGTTGCTGATGGTGCCGCATAGCGGCCTATCTGTTGCCCAAAGGCTGGAAATCAGGAATGCGGATGAGGCTCATCGTCGCGCGTTCGCTCATAACAAAAAATGAAATGGCATCGCAGGAGGTTTCTAGCATCCGCGCAATAAGCGCGCGTAACAGAACGGAGACAGGGGTTTGGGGACATCTGATAATGCGTCCGGCTCGAAGGCCGGTTGGTTCGGTTTTGGACGCTCACGGGCAGGGGACGTGCCCGCTGCGACACCAGCACCATCAGGTAGCGTATTTCAGCAAGCTCGCCGCCAATTGCTTGACGAGATTTCCGAATTTCTGCTGCGCCACGATCTCGAGGTCTCGCCTGCAAACCTGTTGATCGCACATGGTGCCTTTTCAGGGAGCAATCCGGGTCTCGCCCGTCAGATCGCGTCGCGGATAAAGTCAGGTAAGGCCGTAACGCAGGAATGGCTCGATGAGACCACTGCGAACGACGACAAGAAGGGGGATCATGAAGGTATCCAACTGCTGATAGCTAGACTGGAATCGACCCTTGAAGGGTTTTCCAAAAGTACGCGCGCAGCCCGGACGGCTACCGCCAGTTATGGCGATGAGCTGGAACAGCAAGTGGCTGATCTCGGGCAAGTCGGGGATACCGGCCAGATCATTAACCGTCTTGCCGATCTCGCCACGGTGATGCTCGATCGCACCCGCAAGGTGGAAGCCGAAATGCGCAACAGCGAGGATGAGGCGAAATCGCTAAGGGCGAAACTGGCCAAGGCGAAACGTGATGCCGAGGTGGATCATCTTACCGGCTTGCCAAACCGTCGCGCTTTCGAGGAATTGCTGGATCGTCATTACCGCGAGGCTCAGGCTTCTATAGAACCGCTGAGCGTGGCATTCTGCGACATCGATCATTTCAAGCGTGTCAACGACACGCATGGCCACGATACCGGGGATCGCGTGATCCGCATGATCGCAGAGGCGCTGGCGGTGATCGCGAACGACAACTGCCACGTAGCCCGTCACGGAGGCGAGGAATTCGTGATGTTGTTCCGCGGACTGGCTACACAGGAGGCCAAGCAGCGGCTCGACAAAGTGCGTGAACAGATGGGCGCGAAGAGTTTGGTCAATCGGAAGACCGACGAACCGATCGGTGCAATCACTTTTTCGGGCGGTGTCGCCGACGTGTTCGCCTTCCCCGATGCCCGAGAGGCTCTGAAAGCGGCTGACGAGGCGCTCTATGAAGCCAAGGAGGCGGGACGAAACCGGATTGTCGTAGCAAAGCGTTGATGTCAGTCCGCCAGCTTTTCTCCCATGAGATCGACGATCTGTTGCATCTCGCCAATATCGTCGCCGTAGACTTTCTCTATCTCGCGCGGGTTGATGTGCAACTGCCAGAACAATTCAGCGATTTGGACGGCGTGGGTTTCGTCGATGCCTTTGGAAATGGTCACCATGCCGACCCCGACGCCCTGAGGTACGATTTCTTGATGGAGAGCGTAAGCATAACCGCGTAGCGCGGTGCAGCCGAGCGTCATGGAACCGATCATCGGCATTGGCAGGATTGCGCTGCGCCCATTGGCGAGGAGGATGCTACCGTGCTTGCGCGCCAGCATGTCGGGCAGAACCTGCTTCACGGAGTTTATCGCGCCGATGACAAGGAACTCGAACCGGTCGCGTGCGATTTCTGCCGTTATTTCACTGGGTTTTGCCATGGTCATGCCCATGGGGCTGTAGCTCAAGGCATCTATAGTGCCGAAGGCCGCGCGAATAGCGGCGAAAGCATGGCTGAGCGCCATTTCGTCAGTTACATCGGCGATGAAACCCTGCCCTTTTATACCCTCCGACGCGAGCATCGCTACCATGGCGTCCAGGGATTCCTGTCGTCTTGCGATCAGCGCGGCACGAAAACCTTCGCGTCCGAAGCGTCTGGCAATGGCAAGGCCCGTTAGCGGGCCGGCGCCGACGACTGCGATGGTCTTCATGGATTATCCTCTTTTTCGCCAGCGGCAGCATGTTGAAAATCCCTGATGGAGACAAGGCTTTCCAGCGCTCGGCATGTTCACATGGCACTCAAATCGCCCACATGATTATGCTCGCAGGAAGAATGCCATGCGCACTTCTTTTTGGATTGCTAAATTCTGACCGCCTCGGAGAAGGTCTAAGATGGATTGCATTCCGGATTTGGAGAAGCACCGTGAAAGTTCTGATGGTTTTGACCTCGCATGACCAACTCGGCGATACTGGCCGCAAGACTGGTTTCTGGCTCGAAGAGCTGGCTGCGCCATATTATGTGTTCAAGGACGCCGGTGCGGAAATCGTGCTGGCTTCTCCCAAAGGCGGTCGGCCTCCGCTTGACCCCAAGAGCAACGAGCCGGCGTTCCAAACCGAGCAGACACGCCGTTTCGAGAGTGATGCGCAAGCGATGGCGCAGCTCGCAGTCACAGTGCCCCTGGATAGTGTCTCACAGTCGGATTTCGATACGGTTTTCTATCCGGGTGGTCACGGTCCGCTGTGGGATATTGCGGGAAACAAGCATTCGATCGCATTGATCGAAGCCTTCCTGGCGGCCGGAAAACCGGTTGCGCTCGTCTGCCATGCTCCAGGCGCTCTGCGCCATGCCAGGGCCTCGAACGGAAATGCCTTGGTCGAAGGTAAAAAGGTGACCGGGTTCACCAATAGCGAGGAAGCCGCCGTCGAACTGAGTGATATCGTGCCGTTTCTGGTCGAAGACGAACTCAAGGCTAAAGGCGGCATCTTTTCGCGCGGTGACGACTGGGCGCCTTATGTCGTGAGCGATGGTCTGTTGATCACTGGCCAGAACCCTGCCTCATCTGCACCTGCTGCTGAGCTGTTGCTGAAGAAAGTGCAAGGCTCAGCGTAGGAAATATGTGGCTCCCCGAGTAGGATTCGAACCTACGGCCATTCGATTAACAGTCGAATGCTCTACCGCTGAGCTATCGGGGAGCAGCCCGCTGGGCAGGGGTGCGCCTATAACAGCGTCGGAGGGTTTGGCAAGCGGCTCGGTACGACAAAATTTCCACATTGCATCATACCTGAAACTGCTCCGCGAATATGCGTTCATCGAGGCTGGAGCCCGGATCGAAAAGCAGCGTCAGTTCCTTTTCGCGGCTTGCGGCAATGCGCACGTCCCTGACGTCGCGCACTTCCTTTTGGTCGGCCACAGCTGAAACCGGCCGCTTTGATGGTTCGCGAACCCGGAATTCCACGTCGGCGCTGTCCGGCAGGATCGCTCCGCGCCAGCGGCGCGGGCGAAAGGGGCTGATGGGGGTCAGTGCCAGCATATCGGAACCCAGCGGCAGTATGGGACCGTTGGCGGAGAGATTGTAGGCCGTCGATCCGGCGGGCGTTGCAACCAATACGCCGTCGCCGGCCAGTTCGGTCATGCGGACCTTACCGTTGATCTTGACCTCGAGCTTGGCGGTCTGGCGTGTCTCGCGCAGCAAAGAGACTTCGTTGATCGCGTAATAGCAGAACTCCTGATCGTCCTGGGTGATGGCAGTCATCTGGAGCGGGCGCACGGAAACGCTGCGCGCGCGTGCCACTCTTTCGGCGATGGTCCGCTTGCCCGACGCTCGGTTCATCAGGAAGCCGACCGTGCCAAGGTTGAGGCCATAGGCGGGGCGGAGGCGGTCGAGGTCGAGCATGCGGTGCAGGACATGCAACATGTAGCCGTCGCCACCGACGACCACTAGCAGGTCGGCATCGTTGGGATGCACCCAGTCATGCGCGTCGCGCAGTTCTTCGGCGCCGGTCTGCGCCTTCAGGCTGTCCGATACGACGAGGCCGAGCTTGATATCCTTGGTCACGCGCCACTCCGTTTCGCGCCGCCGACGCGTGGTGGCGCAGTGCTTCGCCAATTTGAACGCTTTGGCAAGAGCTTTGCGCTTATGCTTAGGCGATGAGTGAAGCTGATCATGCTGCAAATGGAACGGTGCGAGATGGGCTGACCGGTCTGCCGGGAATGGATGCGGCGCGAACTCGTTTGGATGAATGGCTGGAGCAGGGGGGCGAGGGGCTTCAGTCCGCGCATATTCATGCGATGCAACTTGGCTTCCGTCGGTTCGACGCGGTCAATCTGGCGTATGGTCAGGCGGCGGGTGATGCGGCACTGGCCGAGGTCGCGGCGCGCATCTCTCACTTTGCCGCAAGTGAACTCGATGGGTCTTGGCTGGTGGCGCGCAGTAATGGGGGAGCATTCCTGTTACTGGCGAACGAGGCATGCAGTCGAGAGCGTTGGCAGTTGATTGGAGAGCAACTTGCCGATGCCGTGGCCCGGCCTATCGTCACTTCGGCCGCGATCTTGAGGCTTTCCCCCAGGATCGCTCTGCTGCGCGTGCTGGCAGGAGAGGAAGCGGAATCCATTCTTGACCGCTTGGGACAGGGGCTTGTCGGAGCATTGCGCCTGCAAGGCAGGAGGCTCGCCTGGGACGATGGAGAAGGCTCCCGCGTGGGCCGCACCTCCGCGCAACTTGAAGCCGATATCCTCATGGCAGTCGATCGCGGCGAAATAGATGTGGTATTCCAGCCGCAGTATTCCTTGCCCGATGACAAGCTCATCGGCGCTGAAGTGCTCGCGCGGTGGAATCATCCGGCGCTTGGGCGGATGGGAGCAGGGGCGCTTTTCGCGATCGCCGAGCGTGCGGATCATGTCGCTCAGCTTTCGCAACATATCGCGGATCTGGCGCTGTCGGTAGCGCGTGATTGGCCTGCTGCGCTGCGTCTCTCTCTCAATGTCACTGCGGCCGATCTTGGCGCGGGCAGTTATGCGGCCGAACTCCAGCACCTTTTGGACGTTACTGGTTTTGCGCCGACGCGGTTGACGCTGGAGGTTACCGAACAAGTCCTGCTCAACGACATACAACTGGCTGCTCGCAGCCTTTCCGCACTGGCAGGATGCGGAGTGCGCGTGGCTCTGGACGATTTTGGCGCCGGCTTCTGCAATTTCCGTTATCTGAAGCTCTTGCCGCTGCATCACCTCAAGCTGGATCGATCGATGATCGAGGGCATCACCACGGACCCTCGCGATCTCGCCGTATTGCGTGCAATCGTGGCGATGGCGGGAGCGCTCGATCTCGATGTGATCGCCGAGGGGGTAGAGAGCGAAGCTCAGCGTGAACTGGTGGCAGCGGAGGGCTGCACTTCCTATCAGGGGTTTCTGCGTGCCCAGCCTATGTCGGCGGCTGAGTTCGCCCAGTTGGCGCGAAACTGAAGTTTAACGCACGGCTTTTCGCGCGATCGCGCTCAGGCCCTTAGTTAACTGGAACAACCCGTTCAATCGCGCCTTGGGGTCGTTCCATGCGCGCGTGACGACGAGCTTACTGTCGGGTCGCAGCTTTATCGTGCCCTGTAACCTTTCTGCATAGGCGATGAGGCCGGCAGGGTCCGGGAACCGGTCCTCGTGGAAGCTCACGAGAGTGCCCTTCGCGCCGACGTCGATCTTCGCAATGTTCGCGTTGATCGCCTGCCGCTTGATTTCGATGAGTTTGATGAGGTTCGCGGTCGCCGAAGGCAGCGGACCGAAACGGTCGATCATTTCGGCCGACAGCGATTCTATCTCCTGCTGGTCGTCCGCATCGTTGAGACGGCGATAGAGTGCCATGCGTACCGCGAGGTCCGGGACGTAATCCTCTGGGATCATGATCGGGGCGTCGACGGTGATCTGCGGGCTTAGCGAGGAACGATCGCGCTCCAGCCCGGTGTCTCCGGCCTTGGCCGCGAGGATCGCGTCTTCCAGCATCGATTGGTAAAGTTCGAAGCCGACCTCGCGGATATGACCCGATTGTTCGTCGCCCAGCAGGTTGCCGGCGCCGCGAATGTCGAGATCGTGGCTGGCGAGTTGGAACCCCGCGCCAAGACTGTCGAGATCGCCAAGCACCTTGAGGCGTTTTTCCGCGACTTCCGAAAGCTGCTGATCGGCCGGCGTGGTGAGATAGGCATAAGCGCGCAGTTTTGATCGGCCGACGCGCCCGCGAAGTTGGTAAAGCTGGGCGAGGCCGAAGCGGTCCGCCCGGTGGATGATGATGGTGTTGGCGCTTGGAATGTCGAGCCCACTTTCCACGATCGTGGTCGAAAGCAATACGTCGTACTTGCCCTCGTAGAATGCGCTCATCCGGTCTTCGACTTCTCCCGCGCCCATCTGGCCATGCGCCGAGACGAACTTCACTTCGGGTACGGCCTTGCGCAGCCAGTCCTCAACCTCCGGCATGTCGGCGATGCGGGGAACGACGATGAAGGATTGTCCGCCGCGATGATGCTCGCGCAGAAGGGCCTCGCGCATCACCATGTCGTCCCATTCCATCACGTAAGTGCGCACTGCAAGGCGATCGACTGGCGGAGTTTGGATCGTGGATAGTTCCCGCAAGCCTGACATCGCCATTTGCAGCGTTCGTGGAATCGGTGTGGCGGTAAGCGTCAGGACATGGACGTTGTTGCGCAGCTGCTTCAATCGCTCCTTGTGATTGACCCCGAAGCGCTGCTCTTCATCGACGATAACGAGGCCGAGACGCTTGAAGCTGACGCTTTTCGACAGCATCGCATGAGTACCGACAACCACATCCATCGTTCCATCCGCCAGTTTTGCGCGCGTTTCGCGTGCTTCCTTATCGGGGACGAGACGCGACAGGCGCCCTACTTCAAGGGGGAAACCGGTGAAGCGCTCGGAAAAACCCTTATAGTGCTGGCGGGCGAGTAATGTGGTCGGTGCAACCACGGCTACCTGCTGCCCGGCCATGGCGGCGACGAAAGCGGCGCGCAGCGCCACTTCGGTCTTGCCGAAGCCGACGTCGCCGCAGACGAGTCGATCCATGGGCTTCCCTTCGGCCAGGTCGCCCAGTACATCCTCGATCGCGCGTTCCTGATCCTCGGTTTCCTCCCAGGGGAAACGATCGGCGAACTGGGCATAGGAGGATTCGTCGGGCGCGAGCACGCTGGCTTGCCGCAATGCGCGCTGAGCCGCGGTCTTGAGCAATTCGTGGGCGATCTCGCGGATACGTTCCTTGAGGCGCGCCTTGCGCTTCTGCCAAGCTTCGCCCCCAAGCCTGTCGAGCGTTACGCCATCGCTTTCGCTGCCGTAGCGGGAAAGGACTTCCAGGTTCTCGACAGGAATATAGAGTTTGTCGCCGCCGGCATAGGTCAGCATCGCGCAATCGTGAGGGCTGTCGCCCACTGGGATCGACTGGAGGCCTTCGTAGCGGCCTATGCCGTGATCCATGTGGACGACGAAATCGCCGGGCGTCAGGGCCGAAAGTTCGGCAAGGAAGGCGTCGGCGCTCTTCTTGCGTTTCTTGCGGCGGACGAGGCGGTCGCCGAGGATGTCCTGCTCGGTGACAAGATCTATCTCATCGTTGGCGAAGCCCGTTTCCAGCGGTAGCACCAGGGCTGTAGGGATACCCCTCGCGGCCAGACCTAGTGCTTCCTGCCAGCTTTCCGCCATGGCGGGAGCTGGCGTATGCATTTCACCGAGGATGGATGCGATGCGAGAGCGGCTGCCGGTGGAATAAGCCGCGATGATCGCCTTGCGCCCGGACTTCGCAACGCCCTGTAGATAGCGCGTCGCGGCTTCGTAGGCGTTGTCGCCGCGCGCTCGTTCCGGAGCGAAATCACGGCCGCTGGTAAAGCCGAAATCGACTACCTTGTCGCTTTCCGGTTGGGCAAAGATGTCGGCGCGATGGACGGGCCTATCGGTGAGATGGGTGTCGAATTCCTCGCGCTCCAGATAGAGCGCCGCAGGCTGTAGCGGCCTATAGCTGCCCGCCGCCTTGCCGGACGTGTCGCCGCGCGCAGTGAAATAATCGGTGATGTCGGTCAACCGTTCATCGGCTGCGCCGAAAGCGCCGCTGTCGATCACCATAAGGTCGTCGGTTGCCAGATGATCGAATAGCGTGGTCAGGCGGTCTTCGAACAACGGCAGCCAGTGTTCCATTCCGGCAAGGCGTCGCCCATCGCTGACGGCCTGGTAAAGCGGGTCCGAGGTAGCATTTGCGCCGAATTGTTCACGGTAGCGAGTGCGGAAGCGCTTGACGCTTTCTTCATCGAGAAGAGCTTCGCTTGCAGGCAGGAGCAGATGCTGATCGATCGTGCCCGTGGAGCGCTGGCTGTTCGGATCGAACAGGCGAAGCGTTTCCAGTTCATCGCCGAAGAAGTCGAGCCGCAGGCCCTGTTCGAGGCCTGATGGGAAGATGTCGAAGATCGCGCCGCGTACCGCGAACTCGCCGGCATCGGCCACCGTATCGGTGCGTGAATAGCCTTGCCGCTGGAGCAGGGCGATCAGGCTTTCGCGTCCGATCTCCATTCCTGGCTTGAGCAGGCGCACCGACTCACGAATACGAAAAGGCGTAAGCACGCGCTGGAGCAGGGCGTTGATCGTCGTGACGAGAAGTTGTGGCTTTTCCGTCCCGCCTTGTAGTCGATGCAGCGCGGCCAGCCGGCGAGCACTGACTGAAAGGGCGGGACTGGATCGATCATACGGCAGGCAGTCCCAGGCCGGAAACTCGATTACTTCCAGCTCGGGCGCGAAGAATGCCGATGCGTCGGCCACTGCACGCATTGCCGCGTCGTCGGAGGCTACGAAAACCGCACGTCCTTTCGCGGCGCGCGCAAGGTCAGCCATGACCAGTGGCTGTGCGCCGCGAGCGATGGCCGCAAGGGTCAACGGTGACTTGGCAGTCAGGATGCGAGAGAAATCAGGCATGAACGGTGGTCGGAATATTCCGTCAGCGCGGAATTTCAACGTAGTCGAGCTTGCGCATCGTATCCATGAGCGGCCCTTGATATTCCTGCGGGATCGCGAGCGTGCCCAGCGCCCATCCCATGATATCGACGTCATCCTCGTCGAGCAGCGCTTCGAACCAGGCGATCTCCGCCTCTTCCCAGCTTGCTCCGTAGCGGTCGAAAAAGCAGCCGATCATGTAGTCGGCCTCGCGGGTGCCGCGATGCCAGGCGCGAAACTTCAGGCGATTCAGGCGGGCGGTGTCCATGCCGGGCGGGTAGGGGAAGATCGCGGTTTGAACAAGCATCGTCACGTTCCTCCAGGACGGGGCGATGGGTTTATTGTTTGGCGTGGCAGGCTATAGCCCTGCCATGCGCCCCGATCGGCTCAACCCGCTTTTCGCCGAAGCCGCCAGCCTCAAGGGCGTGGGGCCGCAACTCGCGCGGCCGCTTGAGAAGCTGGGGCTGACTCGGGTCAAGGACTTCGCCTATCACCTTCCGGATCGTTTCGTACAACGCCGGGCGGTGGCTGATCTCGACGAAGCGAATGTCGGGGAGAACGTGGTCGTTGCGCTGGTCCCGACCGAATACCGTAATTCTCCAGGACGCGGGCCGTTTCGCGTGCTGGCGGCGGACGCGCTCGGAAACATCTGCGCGCTTACGTATTTCGGACGAAACGGCGGTTGGGCGAAGAAGCAGCTTCCGTTGGGCGAAAAGCGCTGGATCGCCGGGCGGCTCGATCAGTATGGCCAGACCTTGCAGATCGTCCATCCTGATCACGTCGCCGAGGAAGGCGGTCTATCGCTTGGGCAACTTTGCGAGCCGATCTATCCGCTGTCCGAAGGGCTGACGCAGGGACGGATCGCCGCGCTTGCGCAGCAGAGCCTCGCGGCGCTGACGGAACTGCCCGAATGGATCGAGTCAGGCTTGCTCGCTCGCATGAAGTGGCCTGCATGGCGGGAGGCGCTGTTGTTGGCGCACAAGGGCGATCACCGTGAAGCGCGCGAACGACTGGCTTATGACGAACTGTTGGCGAACAGTCTGGCCCTGATGCTCGTGCGCAATGCCAACCGCGCAAGAACGGGCGCCTCCTTGCAAGGGGATGGGCGCCTGCGCGCAAAACTTTCGCTCCCTTTCGGTCTTACCGGCGCGCAGAAGCGTTCCATTGCTGAGATCGAGGGCGACATGGCGCAGGCATCACCGATGCTGCGCCTGCTGCAGGGCGATGTCGGTTCGGGCAAGACGGTAGTTGCGCTGGAATCGATGCTGATCGCAGTCGAGGCGGGCAAGCAGGCCGCACTGCTTGCGCCGACTGAGATTCTCGCGCGCCAGCATTATGCGACGCTTTCCAGCATGGCGGCCGGCACAGGCGTTGAAATTGCGCTATTGACCGGGCGCGACAAGGGACGGGCACGCGAAGCGACGCTAATGGGATTGCTCGATGGCGGCATAGATATCGTGGTCGGTACTCATGCCATTTTTCAGGATACGGTGGCTTACAAGGACCTGGCGCTGGTCGTGATCGACGAGCAGCACCGCTTTGGCGTCGGTCAGCGGCTGATGTTGACGCAAAAAGGCCGGCGCACGCCGCATTGCCTGGCCATGACTGCAACGCCGATCCCGCGCACGCTGACGCTGGCGCAGTATGGGGAGATGGACGTTTCGCGGCTCGACGAGATGCCGCCAGGGCGCCAGGCGATCGATACGCGCGTCGTTGCGGTCGAGCGCATGGGTGATGTCGTGGGCGCGCTGTCGCGGCATCTGGCTGGGGGAGGACAAGCTTACTGGGTTTGTCCGATGGTTCGAGAAAGCGAAGTGGATGATATCGCGGCCGCGGAGGCCCGTTTCGCTGCCTTGCGCGAATACTTTGGCGATGATGTCGTGCTCGTCCACGGGCAGCTCAAGCCCGAGTTGAAAGACGCTGCGATGGAGCGCTTCGCATGTGGCGAGGCGAAGCTTCTGGTAGCGACGACGGTGATCGAGGTCGGCGTCGATGTCCCCAATGCGACATTGATGGTCATCGAGCAGGCGGAGCGTTTCGGGCTGGCGCAACTTCACCAGCTTCGCGGCCGTGTCGGGCGCGGCTCGGAGAAATCGGTTTGCCTGCTGTTGCGCGGTGAGCAGCTATCGGAAACCGCCCGCGAAAGGCTGGCGCTGATGCGCGAAACGCAGGATGGGTTCCGACTGGCCGAAGAGGACCTGCGGTTGCGTGGCGGCGGCGAGTTGCTGGGTACGCGGCAGTCGGGCGATACGCCCTTTCACATCGCCAGCCTCGAACAGATCCACCGCCTGCTGCCCCTGGCGCACGATGACGCCCGGCTGCTGATCGAACGCGATGGAGGGCTTACCGGTGATCGTGGAGAGGCGGCTCGGCTGCTGCTCTATCTTTTCGAACGGGATTGGGGCGTTCAGCTATTGCGCGGCGGGTAGCGAATTTGTGTGAAGCTGCATTTGGAATACGTCGCCGGGGCGAAGAGTAGGGAGTAGAATGGCGCAACCGAGGCGGATGGCGGTCGATGGGGCACGGCAGCGGGAACTCATCGTCGATGCGGCGGAGGCATTGCTGGCCGATGGCGCCGGCACGACGATTTCTGCCCGCACCGTCACCGGCAAGGCCGGCCTGAAATCGCAGCTGCTGTATTATTACTTTCATACGATGGACGAGCTCATCCTCGAGGTTGTTCGCCGGATAGAGGCCCGCCGCATCCGTCGGCTCGAAACCGCGCTGGCGGAGCCCGATCCGCTGCTGGCGATCTGGGAGATGAACACCGATCCCGCGGTTACGACGTTGTCTTCGGGTATTCTGGCTCTTGCCGGACGAAGCCGGCCGGTCCGTGACGAGATCATTCGCGCGGCGCGTGAATTTCGGGCGATGCAGGTTAAGGCGGTAACGCAGCTACTGAATGAACGTGGCGCAAGCGTCGATCCCGCACTGGTAGCTGGCATGATTTTCATCGCCTCCGCCGTCATGCGGACGATCGACGGGGAAGCGGCTTTCGGCCTGTCCGACGGACACGAGCAGGCGCGTGAAATCATCGAAAAGGTGATTCGCTGCACGGGCGGGGCAGACTGATCGTCTGGTAGTCGTTCCATCCGACCCTTTGAAAAGTTGCAGATCGCTACCCATATGGCCGTTAGCGCGGTGCGATTGGCGGACTTTACCCCCTCTCCGCCCTCGCGCCGTGCGAAGAAGAGCAGCGAAGACGGGGAGCGGCTGCAGACGCTCTTCGGTCCTTCGGACTTCCATCTTGCGGATGGATGAACCTCAATGACCGTCGCCGACGGATGTCGGCGGCGGCTTTTCCGGACCTCGCGATTGCCTGCTTGCCACCCCGCACTTCGCTGACTATAGGCCCGCTCCTGCCTCGCAGCGGCCTTTGGGCCATTGGCGATCGGTCGGGGAGTAGCTCAGCCTGGTAGAGCACTGTCTTCGGGAGGCAGGGGCCGGAGGTTCGAATCCTCTCTCCCCGACCAACGGCGCCTCGCGCCTCAATCACAACCGTTTCCGTGACGTCGAAACGGCCCTAGGGTGGGGCATGGCTTCCGCTGCGACACCCGCCGATTCTTCCACCACGCCCCATTGGGAATGGCAGTACCTCAACCTGATGAGCCGCATCTGGGAGCACGGTGATGAGCGCGTGGATCGGACCGGCGTGGGAACGCGATCTTTGTTCGGAGCGGAGCTTCGTTTCGATCTCTCGAACGGTCGGATGCCGCTGCTTACGACGAAGCGGGTCTACTGGAAGACGGCGACTCGGGAACTGCTGTGGTTCCTCACGGGTGAAACCAATATTCGGCCGCTTTGTGCCCAGGGTGTCGAGATCTGGACCGACTGGCCGCTGGACCGTTATCGTCGCGAGACCGGAAACCGGATTTCGCGCACCGATTTTTCGAAGCGGATCGTAGAGGATGGGGATTTCGCCGTCCGATGGGGCGATCTGGGGCCGGTCTATGGCAAGCAGTGGGTCGATTGGCCGGTTTACGAACCGGCAGGAGACGGTCTTTTCAGAAGGCGAGAAATTGGGATCAACCAGGTTGCCGAACTGGTCGATAGCCTGAAGAACAATCCGGGAAGCCGCCGCCATATAGTGGAAGGCTGGAACGTGGCTGAACTAAACGCCATGGCGCTTCCGCCCTGCCACAAGACCTATCAGTTTCATGTCTCGGGAAATCGTCTCTCTGGACTTCTGTATCAGCGTAGCTGTGACCTTGGTCTGGGCTTTGCCTTCAACGCCTGGTCGGCTGCGCTGCTGATTCGGATGCTTGCGCAACAATGCGATCTGGAACCGGGAGAATTGGTTTGGGTTGGAGGAGATGTGCACCTCTATCTCAATCATGCGCCGCTGGTGGAGGAACAATTGCGCCGCACGCCGTGTGGCGAGCCCCGGCTCGACATCGTCAGGCGACCGGAATCGATCTTCGATTACCGGATCGAGGATTTCGTGGTGACGGACTATGAACCGCAGGCGCATATTGCAGCGCCGGTAGCGGTATAACTGAGAGGAAGATCATGGCCGAAGGGCCAGCAAGATCCGGAAACCGGCCACCGCTGAGCCTCCATGTGCCCGAGCCGTTGTTCCGGCCTGGTGACAAGGTCGATTATTCCCATCTCGTCATACCGCCTGCCGGTGCGCAGCCGCGTCCTGACGAAGTCTGCCCGGCGGTCGAGACCTACCCGCTATGCACGGATATGGTCCGCGTTCTGGATGATGATCATCAGGCGGTCGGCCCATGGGATCCCCGCCTGGATGCCGACAGCTTGCGCCGGATGCTGCGGGTCATGGCCCTGACGCGGGCATTCGACGATCGGATGTATCGAGCGCAACGTCAGGGCAAGACCAGCTTCTACATGAAGTGCACCGGTGAGGAGGCTGTCTCCATCGCCTCCGCCTTCGCGCTTGACCGCGATGACATGGTGTTCCCCAGCTATCGCCAGCAGGGCATTCTCATCGCTCGCGGTTATCCGCTGGTGGAGATGTGCAATCAGATCTATTCGAACCGCGCCGATCGCCTGAAGGGCCGCCAGCTTCCTGTCATGTATTCGGCGCGCGACTATGGCTTTTTCACCATCTCGGGAAATCTCGCCACGCAATATCCGCAAGCCGTCGGTTGGGCGATGGCGAGCGCGATCAAGGGCGACAGCCGCATCGCCGCGAGCTTCATCGGGGAGGGATCGAGCGCAGAGGGGGATTTTCATTCGGCGCTGACTTTTGCTGCCGTCTACAACGCTCCGGTTATCTTCAACGTGGTCAATAACCAGTGGGCGATATCCAGCTTTTCAGGGATCGCGGGAGGCGAGCGGACCACGTTCGCGGCGCGCGCCATCGGCTATGGCATCGCCGGGCTACGCGTTGATGGCAATGATGCGCTGGCGGTCTATGCGGCGATGCGTTGGGCTGCCGACCGCGCAAGGGCCAACATGGGGCCGACGCTTATCGAGCATTTCACCTATCGGGCGGAGGCGCATTCGACCTCGGACGATCCTACCGCCTATCGTTCCGCGCAAGAGCGTGAGGAGTGGCCGCTTGGCGATCCTGTCACACGGCTGAAGCGCCACCTCATCGCGTTGGACGAATGGTCGGTGGAGCAGCACGAGACAATGGACCGCGAGGTGGCCGAAGAGGTGAGGGCGGCTTCCAAGGAGGCGGAAAAGAGCGGCGTGCTGGGCCATGGCCTGCATCACCCGTTCCATACGATGTTCGAGGATGTCTTCGAAGAGCTCCCCTGGCATCTGGAGGAACAGGCCGAACAGGCAATCCGCGAACGTCGGATCAAATGGCCGGACTGGAAGGAATGATGCAGGAGGAAGCCCCCGTTTCGCTGGCCGAAGCGCCGACCCGCAGCCTCAACATGATCGAGGCGATCAACGATGCGCTCGACATCATGCTCGAACGCGATTTGAACGTCGTCGTGATCGGCGAGGACGTGGGCTATTTCGGCGGTGTGTTCCGCGCCACCGCCGGGCTCCAGAAACGCCATGGCAAGACCCGCGTATTCGATACGCCGATCAGCGAGTGCGGCATTATCGGCGTGGCCGTAGGAATGTCTGCCTATGGGCTGCGGCCGGTGCCCGAGATCCAGTTCGCCGATTATATCTATCCGGGCCTCGATCAGCTTATCTCCGAGGCCGCGCGGTTGCGGTATCGCTCAGCCGGGGAGTTCGTCGCCGCCATCACCGTCCGCGCGCCCTTCGGCGGGGGGATATTCGGCGGGCAGACGCACAGTCAGAGTCCGGAGGCGCTGTTCACCCATGTCGCGGGCTTGAAGACGGTCGTTCCGTCGACGCCGCACGACGCCAAGGGGCTGTTGATCGCGGCGATCGAGGATAACGATCCGGTGATCTTCTTCGAGCCGAAGCGGATCTACAACGGGCCTTTCGACGGTTATTACGACAAGCCCGCGAAGTCCTGGGGCACGCATCCGGGCAGCCGGGTTCCCGAGGGGTATTATTCGATACCGCTGGGTAAGGCGCGGATCGTGCGCGAGGGAGAGGCGATGACCGTACTCGCATACGGCACCATGATCCACGTGGCCGAAGCGGTGCTGGCGGCGAAGGGCGTGGATGCCGAGATCATCGATCTGCGCACGCTCGTCCCACTCGACATGGAGACTGTCGAGAGGTCTGTGGAAAAGACGGGGAAATGTCTGATCGTCCATGAAGCGACCCGCACTTCCGGTTTCGGGGCGGAGCTTTCGGCGCTCGTCCAGGAGCGTTGTTTCTATCATCTCGAAGCGCCGATCGAACGCGTGACGGGCTTCGACACGCCTTATCCCCACAGCCTCGAGTGGGCTTATTTCCCCGGTCCCGTCCGCATCGGCGAAGCGGTCGATCGGCTGATGGCCGCTTGATGGGGCGCTATACTTTCCGGTTGCCAGATATCGGCGAAGGCATCGCCGAGGCGGAGATCGTCGCCTGGCATGTGAAGATCGGTGATCGCGTCGAGGAAGACGGCCGGCTCGCCGACATGATGACCGATAAGGCCACGGTCGAGATGGAAAGTCCCGTGGCCGGCATCGTCCGGGAGTTGGCCGGGGAGGTTGGGGATACCGTCCCCATCGGATCGGCGCTCGCCGTAATCGAGACGGAAGGGGACGAGGGAGAGCAAGTCGAGGAACGTATTGCGGCTGAAACGCCCGATGCCGGTGATGTGGACCGGGCGCTTGCTCCAGTCACTCCGGTTCGTCACATGGCCAAACCCGACAGCGGGAAGGTTCTGGCTTCTCCCGTCGTTCGCGCCCGTGCGCGTGAGCTGGGTATCGATCTCGCCATGGTTCCCGCTGACGGCATCGTCCGTCATGTAGACCTCGATCGCTTTCTGGCCAGCCGTATGCAATCCACGCCGGTGGCGGAATCTGCCTTGCCGGCGGAACAGCTTTCCGGCGCGGCTGAGCAGATCAAGCTTGTCGGCCTGCGCCGGCGCATCGCAGAAAACATGGCGGCGTCGAAACGGCACATTCCGCATTTCTCGTATGTAGAGGAATGCGACGTCACGGCGCTGGAGGCGCTGCGCGCCGATCTGAACGAACTGCGCGGCGATCGCCCGAAGCTTACCGTCCTGCCCCTGCTGATCGCGGCGATTTGCCGAAGCTTGCTCGATTACCCGATGATCAATGCCCGCTTCGACGATTTGGCGGGTGTGGTGACTCGCTATGCGTCGGCGCACATGGGAGTGGCGGTGCAGACGCCGGGTGGGCTGATGGTGCCCGTAATTCAGGATGCGCAGTCGAAGAGCCTGTGGGAACTCGCAGCGGAGATATCGCGCCTGGCGCAAGCCGCGCGGGATGGTTCCGCCCGATCCGAGGAGTTGTCGGGTTCTACGCTGACGGTCACTTCGCTCGGACCGCTGGGAGGGATCGCGACCACTCCGGTGATCAACCGGCCCGAAGTCGCGATCATCGGACCTAACCGCATCGTCGAGCGGCCGGTTTTCGTCGGCGACCATATCGAGAGGCGCAAACTGATGAATCTCTCGATCAGTTGCGATCACCGCGTCGTCGATGGATGGGACGCGGCGAATTTCGTGCAGGCGGTGAAGCGACTGCTGGAATTACCGCTGATTCTTCTGGCCGACTGAGCGTTTCAGCGCACGATCCCGCTATAGGCGATGCGGCCGCGCGCATTGCCGGCGGGCACGCGCCAGCGGATGTGAGTCACATCCTCGGGCGTGGCGTAGCGGCCGCCGATTCGCAGCTCGCCGAGGCGGCCCCAGGTGCGGCCACCGTCGATCGAAACTTCTTCATCATCGCGCGTACTGGCCTGATAGGAGATTGCGCGGGGCATGGGATTGGTGATCGTGAAACCGCCATCGCCGCCCATCCGCCGCCAGGTGACGACCGTGACCACGCGGTCGCCGCGTGACAGGCGGCTTGCTAGGGCGAGGCTGCGTATGTTGCCGGGTTCCAGCCGTTCCACGAACACGGCGCTGTCGGTCGCCACGGCGGGCGCGGCGAAAGCTGCCTGCGGCAGCGAAAGAATAATCGCCGTGCCAGCGGCGCCACGCATCATCTGGAAGAAATTCACGTCATTGCCCCCCGGATCCGATCAGGACCGCGCGGCATGTCATGGCCCCGCGCTCGCCAAGAAATGGTTAACGCCGCGCCAACCATGAACGATTTTCGACGATGAAAAATTGGCATCCCCGAAGTGTTGACAGCCCCGACCGGCTGGCCTAGTGGCGCGGCTCCCAAGCGGAAACGCGGGTGTAGCTCAGTTGGTTAGAGCGCCGGCCTGTCACGCCGGAGGTCGCGGGTTCGAGCCCCGTCACTCGCGCCACTTGGAAGATTTTTCTTCCTTGTGAAGGATTTAGGGTCGCCACTTCGGCGGCCTTTTATTTTGTGCGCCGAAAGCAGGCGCGTTTGATCGCCCGCTGGCGAGGCCGGGTGTGCGCCTGGAGGTAGAGAGCAGCGAACGGGCAGTGCGGCCGGCGCTTGTGGTATGTGCCCGGCAGTACGGGCGTGGATGCGTGTGAGTTGTTATGC
>DASWWL010000183.1:0-16236 GCA_036400975.1 Novosphingobium sp.
TGTGGCATTCACCGGCCTGTCCATCCGCCGCATCCCGTGGCGGCCTTTCCGGACCGCGCGGGCGCCGACCGCACTGCGAAGGAGCAGAGCCGAAGCGCTTGCGCCCCCGCACCCGTCACAGTGCCAGTCTGGTAACTGACAGAACGGAACGTATGAAGAACATTCCTACATGTCAAGCACATGGCGTACGATTTTTGGCGGGCCATGCGCACCCAGCCTCGAATAACCTGTGCGCCACAATGGATACAAGAAAGGCCCCGGATTGCTCCGGGGCCTTCTTTCGAACCTTTCCGGGAAACCCGGAAAAGTCCTACTTTACTGCGCAGTAGCCATCGCCTTTTCGAGGTTCTCGACGATCGCCTCGAAGAAGCCCTCGGTGGTCAGCCAGTTCTGATCGGGACCAATCAGCAGTGCGAGGTCCTTGGTCATCTTGCCGCTCTCGACGGTTTCGATGCAGACGCGTTCCAGCGTCTCGGCGAACTTCACCACGTCCGGGGTGCCGTCGAACTTGCCGCGATAGATGAGGCCGCGCGTCCAGGCGAAGATCGAGGCGATCGGGTTGGTCGAGGTCGACTTGCCCTGCTGGTGCTGGCGATAGTGACGGGTAACGGTGCCGTGAGCGGCTTCGGCTTCCACGGTCTTGCCGTCGGGCGACAGCAGCACCGAGGTCATGAGGCCGAGCGAGCCGAAGCCCTGCGCGACGGTGTCCGACTGGACGTCGCCGTCGTAGTTCTTGCAGGCCCAGACGAACTTGCCCGACCACTTGAGCGCCGAGGCGACCATATCGTCGATCAGGCGGTGTTCGTAAGTGATGCCGGCGGCGTCGAACTGCGCCTTGAACTCGTTGTTGAAGACTTCTTCGAACAGATCCTTGAAGCGGCCGTCATAGGCCTTCATGATCGTGTTCTTGGTCGACAGGTACAGCGGCCAGCCGAGGTTGAGCGAATAGTTCATCGACGCGCGGGCGAAGTCGCGGATCGAATCGTCGAGGTTGTACATCGTCATGGCGACGCCCGAGGTCGGGAACTTGAAGACCTCGAGGTCGATCTTCTCGCCGTCGTCGCCGTCGAACACCATGCGCAGCGTGCCGGGGCCGGGGATCAGGGCGTCGGTGGCGCGATACTGGTCGCCGAAGGCGTGACGGCCAATGACGATGGGATCGGTCCAGCCCGGAACCAGACGGGGCACGTTCGAGATGACGATCGGCTCGCGGAACACGACGCCGCCCAGGATGTTGCGGATCGTGCCGTTGGGCGACTTCCACATCTTCTTGAGACCGAATTCCTCGACGCGGGCTTCGTCGGGGGTGATCGTCGCGCACTTGACGGCGACGCCGTACTGCTTGGTGGCGTTGGCGGAATCGATGGTGATCTGGTCGTTGGTCTCGTCACGCTTCTCGACCGAGAGGTCGTAGTACTTCAGATCGATGTCGAGATAGGGCAGGATCAGCCGTTCGCGGATCCACTGCCAGATGATGCGCGTCATTTCATCGCCGTCCATTTCGACGACGGGATTCTTGACCTTGATCTTTGCCATGAGCTTCGAGACCTCCCCGGGGATGGAAATGCGGTCGCTCTTATGCATGGCCGCCCCCTTAGGCAAGGTACGTCTCGACTCGGCACGATCGGTGGTGCGATTAGTTCCGCGATCGACTGGAAGAGGAGGCTGAAAAGTGAGCGATCCGGTGCTTACAAGCGAAACCGATGGCGTCCTGGAGGTCGTCATCAACCGTCCTGAAGCGCGCAACGCCATGACGAAGGCGGCGGCGGAAGCGATCGCGGCTGCCATGGAACGGCTCGATTCGGAAGATTCCCTGCGCTGCGCGATTCTTTCCGGTGCCGGCGGAAACTTCTGCGCCGGCATGGATCTCAAGGGATTCCTGGCAGGCGACCTGCCGATGGTGGCCGAGCGCGGATTCGGCGGGCTATGCAGCCAGCCGCCGAAGAAGCCGCTGATCGCGGCGGTGGATGGGTTCGCGTTGGCCGGAGGCATGGAGCTGGCGCTCGCCTGCGATCTGATCGTCGCGCGAGCCGATGCGACTTTCGGTATTCCCGAGGTGACGCGTGGTCTTGTCGCGGGCGGCGGCGGGGTGATGCGCCTGCCGCGCCGCATTCCGCGCGCCGTGGCGATGGAACTGGCGCTTACCGGCGATCCGATCGGCGCGCGGCGCGCTTATGAGCTGGGACTGGTCAACCGCGTTACCGATGGTCCGGCGGTCGACGAGGCTCGTGTGCTGGCGCGCAGGATCGCCGATAATGCGCCGCTTGCCGTCGCTACCACCAAGGCGCTGATGCGCGAATCCTGGCTCTGGCCGGACGAAGAGATGGATCAGCGTCAGGCGGGGCCGGTCATGAAGGTGATGTTCTCTCAGGATGCACGCGAGGGCGCGAAAGCCTTTGCCGAGAAGCGCAAGCCTGACTGGCAGGGGCGTTAGGCGAGAGCTGAAAGCGAAAAAGGCGCCGCTTCGCGCGGCGCCTTTCGGGCTTGGACGATGGTGGGCGTAGCAAGGATTGAACTTGCGACCCCTACGATGTCAACATAGTGCTCTACCACTGAGCTATACGCCCACATCGTCAAGCGCCCCAGCGGCGGAGCCGCCGGGCAGGGGCAGGCCTTTAGCGAGGCGGCCGACGCGATGCAAGCGGCCAAATCGTTTTCCGCATGCCTGTTTTCAGATACTCGCCGAGATCGATTGACCGAACACGCGCTGCACTTCCATCACAAGGTCGCGCAAGTGGAAGGGCTTGGACAGCACCTTGGCCTGCGGCGCTTCGCGGCTGGCCTTCAGCGTGACGGCGGCGAAGCCGGTGATGAACATCACCTTCGTTCTCGGATGCATCTCGGCGCAACACTGGGCCAGCTCGATTCCGTCCATGCCGGGCATGACGATGTCCGACAGCAGCAGGTCGAAATCCTCCCGTTCCAGGCAGGCGAGCGCATCGGTTCCGTTGCCGACCGAAACGACGTCATAGCCCGCGCGTTCCAGCGCCCGCGCCAGATAGACCCGCATGGGTTCTTCGTCTTCGGCGAGCAGGATGCGAATCATAGTGGTATCCATCGTTGGTAAACGGGTGCCATGCACTTCGAACGGGAGGACCTTACCCTTGGAGGAGTTAAAAATCTCGCGTCCTTTTGGCGATGCTCTACTTTGACACAGGACGCGCGACAGTTCAGCAATTGGCGAATGGACGGCACAGATACCGCAAGCAGTGATTCGCGCCTGACGACGGGCGGAACGATACCCGGCTCGCGCGGGCAGCATGCCTTCACCTTGAGCGGGCCCCTGCCTTCGCCGATTCCCCTGCTGATCGCGGTGCCGCACGCCGGCCGCTCCTATCCGGGATCGCTGCTGGAACGGATGCGCAATCCCGGTTTCGCGGCATTGCGCCTGGAAGACCGCTATGTCGATTTGCTCGCGAAAGAAGTGGCCGCCGCCACCGGCGCGACACTGCTCATCGCGCATGCGCCGCGCGCGATGATCGATCTCAACCGCTCTTCCGACGACATCGACTGGGAGATGTTCAGCCGGGGAACGAGCCCTGATGTCGGCAGCTATACGCCGGGCCGCCGTGCGCGCAGCGGCCTGGGCCTGATTCCGCGTCGCCTGCCGGGCATAGGCGAGTTGTGGAAGCGCCGGCATGACGAGGGCGACCTTGCCTCCCGTATCGAGGGCATCCACGAACCCTATCATGCCGCCTTGGCCGAAGTGCTGAATGAGCTGCGCGATCGCTGGGGCGCGGCGATGCTGCTCGATCTGCACTCGATGCCGTCATTGGCGTTGCGCGGGGGACAAGCTCCGCCGGAGTTCGTCCTGGGCGACCGTTTCGGTTCGAGTTGCCATGGCAGCCTGATCGGTTCGGCTTTCACCTATTTCGCGGAGATGCGGCGCGGCACCGCGCATAACCGGCCTTATGCCGGCGGATATGTGCTGGAACGGCATGCCCGACCCGAAGCCGGGCTGCATGCCTTGCAGCTTGAGATCGACCGCAGTTCGTATCTGGATGCGCGTATGGCGGAAACGGGTCCCGGCTTCGCCGCCATGGTCCATCTGCTGTCGGGACTGGTTCGCCGGCTGGCGGCCGAAGTTGCGGCGCTGGCGCCGATGCGCGGGCGCGACTGGGCCGAGGCGGCGGAATAACCAAGAAAAAACCACCTCGCGCATTGCGCGAGGTGGCCAAGGTTCAGGGAGGAGGTGCACGATGTGCACCAATCCTGCCAGGCCATGAGGGTAGCCGTAACAGGACTTTGCCAAAATAGGTGGCACCGGGGTGCGGTGCAACCCCAAACCTTGGCTGGGACACGAACTAATTCCGCCGAATCGGAAGAATTTATTTATCGAATGCCGCAAAATCCGGCCGAAATGCGGATGAGCCCCTCGCGTTCAGTTGGGCTGCTGCGCCGGGATCGGACCCTTGCCGAGCTGAACCTGGCGTCCGAAAACGTCGCGCACCAGTTCGAGCGAAAAGAGATGCGCATAGATCAGCGCGAGCAGGCCGCTCTGGTTCCAGCCGCGCAGCACGTCGCCGCGCACTTCGCGAAGCTTCTTCTCATCCACCATGCGGAAGCCCTGATAAGTGAAGGGCTGGTCGCCTCCGTCGAGCTGCAGGGTCAGTTCGCCGTCCATCAGCAGGTCGTGCTTCTTGAGTTCGGCCAGGAAGGCGGCGGTTTTCTGGCCGGCGATCTCGAATTGTTCGCAGAACTGCAGCGTCGCCTTGCAGCCTTCCGAGGGTTCGCTGCCTTCGAACAGCGGCAGGCCGTCGTCGAATTCGCCGACGAGGTCGCTGGTCGGGTCGAAGCACAGCGACAGCTCTTCCGAATCGGGACGTAGCCGTGCGAGCATGAACGGATAGCGGCGGACATAGGCAGGAACATAGACCTGGCTGGTAAGCTGGCCTTCGTCGTCCACGAAGACGTTAATGCCCTCGTTCATGCCCATCAGCGCCAGCGGCACCGGATCGTCGCCGGCGGAGAAGATGATCGGAAAGTGCCGCTGCGCCAGCGGGAATTCCTCGACCGTCAGCGGCACCGCATGCTGGCCCACCAGCCATTTCGCCTTGTCGGTCGGACGACTGCGCCAATTGGCATGGTCCTGGCTGCTCAGCGGGGCGAGGTCGTTATAGAACAGGGGAAGCTGGGCTTGTTCGGGCGCGGTGGCCATGAGACGGTCTTTCGTATGCCAATTGCGAAAGGCGAGCCTTTAAGCCGCGCCCGGTTTCGGCGCAAGCGCGAGGAGCTTGCCGGGATTGAGCAATCCCCCGGGATCGAGCGCGTCCTTCACCCGCCGCATGATGGCGAGCGCCACCGGATCGCCCAGCCGGGCGAGATCGTCGCGTTTCAACTGGCCGATGCCGTGCTCGGCGGAGATCGAGCCGCCCCAGTCCGTCACCAGCTCGTGGATTTGGGCGCTGATCTTCTTTCCGTCGCCGTTTTCCCAGCTTTCGCGTTCGGCTCCCTTGGGGGCGATGACGTGGAAATGGACGTTGCCGTCGCCCAAGTGGCCGAAGGCGACTGCTTCGGCTCCCGGCCAGTTCGTTTCGATGAGCGGCACGGCGAAATCGACGAATTCGGGCATGCGTTCGACCGGGACTGAGATGTCGTGCTGGACGGCCAGGCCGCGAGCCCGTTCCGCCGGGGCGATCGATTCGCGCAGCAACCAGAACGCTTCCGCCTGCGCCTCGCTGGCGGCGATCGCTGCGTCCTCGACAAGGCCGTGTCCGAAGGCGGCAGCCATCGTATTCTCCGCCAGTTCGCGCAGTCCTTCGGCGCGTGCGGCGTCGGCGACGAGTTCGATCAGGACATGCCAGCCATGTGGGGCGTCCAGCGGCGCGCGCGCGTCCGGCAGGTGCGCGAGAACCGCCTCCAGGCAGCCTTGGGGCATGACCTCGAAGCCTTCCAGCGCATCGCCGGTGCTCGCCTCGCAATGGAGCAGAAGCGTACGGGCTGCCTGGAGCGTCGGCACACCCGCCCAGATCACCACCCGGTCGGCGATCGCCGGAAGCAGCTTCAACGTCGCGGCGGTGACGATGCCGAGCGTGCCTTCGGATCCGATCAGCAGTTGCTTCAGGTCGAAGCCGCGATTGTCCTTCTTCAGCGGGGTGAGCGCGGAAAATACGTCGCCATCGGCCATCACCGCTTCAAGCCCCAGCACGAGCGCGCGCATCGAGCCATGGCGCAGGACCTGGCTGCCCCCGGCGTTGGTCGAGACGAGGCCGCCGATCGTCGCCGATCCCTTGCCGCCCAGCGTGAGCGGAAAGCGCAGGTCTTGCGCCGCCGCCGCTTCGTGCAGGGTCTGGAGGATGACGCCCGCCTGGCAGGTGACGCGGCGGCTCTCGGCGTCGATCCGCGATATGGCGTTCATCCGCCGCAGGCTGAGCAGCAGGGAGGTTCCGCCGGCGTCGGGTGTCGCGCCGCCGGACATGCCGCTGTTGCCCCCCTGGGGCACGATCGGCACGCCGTGCGCAGCGCACAGCCGAACCAGCGCGGCGACTTCCTCCGTGCTGGCGGGAGAGGCCAGCGTTATCGCTTGCCCGGTATAACGGCCGCGCCAGTCGGTCAGCCATGGCGCCATGAGATCGGGATCGCAGGTAAGGCCTCGCGGGCCGAGCAGGGTCTGCGCTTCGGTCAGAAATGTATCGTTGCGGGTCATGTGCCGCCTATCGCACAGCGCGCGCACGCTTGCATCCGGCAATGCGCAGGTTAAGCGGTCATTCAACCTGCCTCAGCGATGGGGCAGAACGACCCGGCGGCGTTTCCGCGTACAGAGTATTGAGCCCAACCGATCGATGAGCTTCACTACTGTCCTCATTGCCCCGCTTGTGCTGCTGCCCGCTGCCGTCGCATCGCTCGCTCCTGCCGCCTCCGAAGATCTGACGGTTGAAATAGCGCGTGATGCAGGCGTCCAGCCGGCCCGAATGGACGCGGTCGAGGCGCCGGACCATGTTTTCGAGCGCACGGTTTTCCAGGCGATGGCCGAAAGTTTTCGTGTCCAGCCTGCGGGGCAGGTGCGGATCGAACAGCACACGACCATCCGTATCGTGCCCCGACCCATCCCTGTGCCGCCGAATGTCTTCATGGAGCCGCCGCGCCGTCCGTCCGCCGTCCCGCGCGTGACGGAACGCAATATCGGCCGTTGCCTGCCTGCCGCGCGGATAGACGGCGTGCAGGTGGAGGGCGGCAATCGCCTTATCCTGTTCCTGCGCGACCGCCGGATGATCAGCGCGGAGCTTGAGCGGAGCTGCCGCGCGCGCGATTTCTATTCCGGCTTTTATGTCGAGCAGAGCACCGATGGCCAGCTTTGCGCCGGACGCGATACTTTGCTGTCGCGCAACGGCGCGAACTGCAAGCTCACTCGCATTCGCGAGATCGTCGATCCCGACGATTGAACGCGGATGCGTGCAATTTCTTGACTTTGGGGCGGGATCGGGCCTAGGGCGCGCCAGCCTTTGCGCCGGCTTTTTCCCGGCCTGGGGGCAGGGCGAACCGGGCATGCCGGCCGCCATGAACTTCCGGACACCGCCAAGCCTATGAAATTCGCCGATCTCGGCCTGTCAGACGAATTGCTGCAATCGGTCACCGCTGCCGGTTATGACGAGCCGACGCCGATCCAGGCGCAGGCGATCCCGTCTGTCCTGATGATGCGCGATCTCATCGGCATCGCCCAGACCGGCACCGGCAAGACCGCGAGCTTCGTCCTGCCGATGATCGACGTACTGGCGCATGGCCGCCGCCGTGCGCTGATGCCCCGTTCGCTGATCCTTGAGCCGACGCGCGAACTGGCGGCGCAAGTTGCCGAAAACTTCGAGAAGTACGGCAAGAACCATGACCTGAAGATGGCGCTGCTGATCGGCGGCGTGCAGATGGGCGATCAGGTGAAGGCCCTGTCCGAAGGGGTCGATGTGCTGATCGCCACGCCGGGCCGGCTGATGGACCTGTTCGAGCGTGGCAAGATCCTGCTGACCGGCTGCAACCTCCTCGTCATCGACGAGGCCGACCGCATGCTCGACATGGGCTTCATCCCTGACATCGAGAACATCTGCACGAAGTTGCCGCCGAACCGTCAGACCCTGCTCTTCTCGGCGACGATGCCGCCGCCGATCAAGAAGCTGGCCGACCGCTTCCTGAGCAATCCCAAATATATCGAGGTCGCCCGACCGGCGACGACCAACACCAATATCGCTCAGTACAAGGTCAAGGTCGCGACCCGGCAGAAGCGTGAGGTGCTGCGCCATCTCCTGCGCACCGAAGAGGTCAATACCGCCATCGTCTTCTGCAATCGCAAGACTACGGTGCGCGAACTGGCCAAGAGCTTGAAGAGCCATGGTTTCGCCGCCGGCGAGATTCACGGCGACATGGATCAGCCGGCGCGCCTCGCCGAACTGCAGCGCTTCAAGGACGGCGCGATCAACATCCTCGTCGCCAGCGACGTCGCCGCGCGTGGGCTCGACGTCAAGGGCGTCAGTCATGTCTTCAATTTCGACACGCCCTGGCATCCCGACGACTATGTCCATCGTATTGGCCGCACCGGCAGGGCCGGGGCGACGGGCCGCGCCTTTACGTTCGTCGCGTCCGAGGATGCCGAGGCGATCGAGAGCGTCGAGAAGTTGACTGGCGGCGCGATCCCGGTTTTCGCCATCGAAGGCGAGGTCGGTGCGCCTGCTGGCGAAGAAGAAGGTCGGGAGCGCGACAAGCGTGGCGGGCGCCGCGCCAAGGCTCAAGAACCGGCAGAGCGGGAAGCGCCCGCGCGCCGCAGTCGGGATGAGGGGCGAACGCGGCAGGATCGCAAAACCGAAAAGCCCGCGCCGCGCGGCGCTTCGAAGCGAAATGAAAGCCGGCCAGCGCGTGCAGAGCGTTCTCCCGAACCGCCGAGCGCTCCAGGAGAATGGAACGGGCCGATTCCCGGCTTCCTCCATATGTCGGCGCTCTAGGCCCTAGCCTAGGGGGAAGGCAGTTGGTCTTCTTTCGGTCAAGTCTTTGACTGCTTTGTCATAATCCTTATACCTGCCCCCAGATTTTCCTATGGTTCGCATATCCATGCGGGCCAATGAAGCGGATATCGTGGCGTGAGGGTGTAGTGGGTAAATTCAACGGCTTGCCGATCGATCAGTGCAGGTCTCTTGCGTGAGCCTTGCTGCAACCGCCCTTGCCTTTGTGCTGAACGCGTCGGTTCCGATGCTTCCTGGGGCAGATCTTGCCGGGGATGGAACGTCGGGCGAAAATCCTTCGGTTCTCGCTGCTCCGGCTTTGCCCGAGACGAATTCTGCTCCGCCCGTTTCCCCGGTTCAGGATCAGCCTGCTCCCGCGGCGCCCGCTCCATCCGTTCCCGCCGCGTTGCCCGAAAGCGCGCCGCCGAAACCGGAAGGGCAGGCTGCCGATCACAGCGATATCGTCGTTACCGCACGCGGCGAGATTCCGGGCGATCCGCTTGCCGGGCTTAACGCCAAATCGTTCGAGGCGATTCAGGCGGTGGATGCGGCCGTGGTGGGGCCGGTGGCGAATGCTTACAAGAAGGGCACGCCAAAGCCGGTTCGCCAGGGCCTGAGGAACTTCCTGCGCAATCTCGAAGAGCCGGTCATCGCGGTCAATTACCTGCTGCAGCTCAAGCCGAAGCGCTTCGTCAAATCGGTCGGACGGTTCGCGCTCAACTCAAGCCTGGGCATCGGCGGGCTGTTCGACGTCGCCAAGCGCGAGCCGTTCAACCTGCCTTATACGCCGAACGGTTTCGCCAATACTTTCGCATGCTATGGCATCGGGCCGGGGCCGTACTTCTTCCTGCCGCTGGTCGGTCCGACGACGCTGCGCGACCTGATCGGCGTCGGTATGGACCGCGCGGCCCTGCCTGCGGCCGTCGGCCGCCCATTCAACCGGCCGTATTATGCGATTCCCGCCAATGTGATCGATTCGATCAATGATCGCATCGATATCGATGAGCAGCTCGAACACATCCGCGCAGAATCGGCCGATCCCTATGCTGCGACCCGCGATCTCTATCTGAAGCAGCGCAAGGCGGAGATTGCGGCGATCTGCCCGAAGAAGGGCGAAACCGTGGAAGAGGCGCTGCCGCCTCGTCCGGGCAAGGGCAGAGACTAGGTCCCGATCGTAAAGACGTTCAATCCGCGCGCTTGACGAAGCTGTCGATCACGCGCTTGCGTCCCCCGGTTTCGAAATCGATCTCCAGCTTGTTGCCTTCCTGTGCGGCGACCGTGCCGTAGCCGAACTTGTCGTGGAACACGCGGTCGCCGATCACGATGTCGGTTCGCGGCTTGGCGGCGAAACTGGCGGCGCTGCGGGTCGGTTCGGCAAGCCGGCGCGGCGCGGGATCATAGCCCTGCGTGGCGGCCCGCTGCCAGCCGGGGCCGCGCGTCATGACGCGCGAAGGCTGGGCGCGGGCTACGTCGGCGAAGGGATCGGATTGCTCAGACCATTGCGCACGCCACAGCGAAGCCCCCCCCGAAAGCGTAGTTTCCTGCTCGACGTGTTCTGCCGGCAGCTCCGCGATGAAGCGTGAGGGGATCGAACTCGTCCACTGGCCATAGATTCGGCGGTTGGCGGCATGCAGGATCGTACAGCGCCGTTTGGCGCGCGTGATCGCGACATAGGCAAGGCGCCGTTCCTCCTCGAGCGCGGCAAGCCCGCCTTCGTCGAGCGATCGCTGCGAGGGGAACACCCCTTCCTCCCAGCCGGGCAGGAACACGTTGTCGAATTCCAGGCCCTTGGCGGCGTGGATCGTCATGATCGTGACTTTTTCGACATCGGCCGCCGCATCGTTGTCCATCACCAGGCTGACGTGTTCGAGGAAGTCGCCGAGAGTTTCGTAATCTTCCATCGCCCGCGCCAGCTCGGACAGGTTTTCAAGCCTTCCGGCGGCTTCCGCGCTGCGTTCGGTCTGCAGCATGGCGGTATAACCGGATTCGTCGAGCAGAATCCGCGCCAGTTCCGCCGGACTGGAAGTGTGCGAAAGATCCCGCCAGCGGGCGAAGTCGCGCATCAGCGCCAGCAGCGTATTGCGGGCCCTTGCCGGCAACTCGTCGGTATCGGCGATCTCGATCGCGGCGGCGGCGAGCGGGATGCCGCGCGAGCGGGCGTGGCGATGCAGCTTTTCCAGCGCCTTGTCGCCCAGACCTCGCTTTGGGGTGTTGTAGATGCGCTCGAACGCAAGGTCGTCGGCCGGTTGCGCGATCAGCCGCAAATAGGCGAGGGCATCCCGGATTTCCGCACGCTCGTAGAAACGAAAACCACCTATGATCTTGTAGTTAAGGCCAATAGCTATGAATCGATCTTCGAACTCCCGCGTCTGGAACTGGGCGCGGACGAGGATCGCGATCTGGTCCAACGAAGCGCCTTCGCGTTCCAGCCGCTCGATCTCGTCGCCGATCCGCCGCGCTTCCTCGGGCCCGTCCCATACGCCGATCACGCGCACCCGGTCGCCGCCGTTGCGCTCGGTCCACAAGGTCTTGCCCAGCCGCTCGCTGTTCGCGCCGATCAGGCCCGACGCGGCGGCCAGAATGGGCGGGGTGGAGCGATAGTTCTGCTCCAGCCGGATAACCTTCGCGCCGGGGAAATCCTTTTCAAATCGTAGGATATTGGCGACTTCTGCGCCGCGCCATGAATAGATCGACTGGTCGTCGTCCCCCACGACGCAGAGATTGCGCCTAGCCTGCGCAAGCAGGCGTAGCCACAGGTACTGGACCTGATTGGTATCCTGATACTCATCCACCATGATGTATTTGAAGCGCTGCTGGTACTGCTCCAGGATATCGCGGTGCTGGCGGAACACATTCAGCATATGCAGCAGGAGATCGCCGAAATCGCAGGCGTTCAAGGCTTTCAGACGATCCTGATAGAGCTGGTAGAACTGCTGTCCCCGGCCATTGGCGTAAGCCTCGTTTTCGATGGCATCGAGCTCGGCGGGATTGATTCCGCGATTTTTCCAGCGATCGATCAGCCCGGCGAGCTGGCGGGGCGGCCAGCGTTTCTCGTCCAGGCCATTTGCCTGGACAAGCTGCTTGAGCAGGCGGAGCTGATCGTCAGTGTCAATGATCGTATAGTTCGATTGCAGACCGACGAGTTCGGCATGGCGACGCAGCATCTTGGCGGCGATCGAATGGAAGGTGCCGAGCCAGGGCATGCCTTCCACCGCCGGACCGATCAGTTGTCCCACGCGTTCGCGCATCTCGCGCGCGGCCTTGTTGGTGAAGGTGACGCAGAGGATTTCCGATGGCCAGGCCAGGCGTGTGCGAATCAGGTGGCCCATGCGCGCGGTAAGCGCGGCCGTCTTGCCGGTGCCCGCGCCGGCCAGCATCAGCACCGGTCCTTCCGTAGTCAGCACGGCTTCGCGCTGCGGAGTATTCAGCCCGTCGAGCCAGGCGGTTTCGGAAGTGGGTGCAAGAGGCTGGGACACGGGTGAACAGCTAGGGAACATGCCGTCGCTCCGCAAGGGCGCTTCATCGGACTGGCGGAACAATCCGTCAATGGTCGGGTTTTCTCGCCGAGAGTTCAAAAGTGGAGACAATTGATGCCTAATCTTTTTCTCGCCGGTGCGGCGGCGCTGGCACTGGCTTGCGGCGCGACTGCGGTTTCGGGGCAGGCGCCGGCCAGCGGGGCCCTGACTTCGCAGCAGAAGACGGCCTATGATGGCTGGCCAGCCGATAAGAAGGCCGCTTATGATGCATGGCCGGCCGAATATCAGGCCTATTTCTGGAGTCTTACGGATACCCAGAAGACCGGCTGGTTCGCCCTGACCGATGCACAGCGCAAGCAGGTCTACGAGCTTCCGCCCGCCAGCCGCGCGGCCGCCTGGGCTTCGATCGAGCAGCAGCTTGCCGGCGCCGCCGGAGCGAGTGCTCCCGCCACGCCTCCGCCGACCGGCGATCCCGCCGCGATGGGAGCGACGCCGCCCGCCGATCAGGTACAGGCCAATCCGCCGTCGGCGGAACCCGCCTCGCCAACTCCGCCGAACCCGCCGACGGCCAGCACCCCGGTGCCGCCGGCCCAGCCCGCCGATCCCAGTTATAACGCGGGCCCCTACAAGGGCGCGATGACGGCTCCGCCGCCGGAAGCCTTGAACAAGACTTATCCGGTCTGCAGCAAGACCGTGCAGGACAACTGCCGGAACCGTGGCGGCAAGTAAGGTTCTCCTTGAGAGATGGAGAGAAGGGCGTCGGGCTGTCCCGGCGCCCTTTTTTCTTGACGCAGGCCCGTGAAGTGCCCGAGCGATGCGGCGCATGAACGCCACGCCTCACCCGATCCGCGCCAACGCCCGTATCCTTACCGCCGCACTGGTCGGCACCGCGGTCGAGTTCTACGATTTCTACATATATGCGACGGCGGCGGCGCTGGTCTTCGGGCCGCTGTTCTTTCCTGCTGAATCGCCCACCGCCCAGACGCTTTTCGCATTGATGAGCTTCGGCATCGCCTTCATCGCCCGTCCGGTGGGGGCCGTCGCGTTCGGTCATTTCGGCGACCGCATCGGCAGGAAGTCCACGCTCGTCGCCTCGCTGCTGCTGATGGGCGGCTCGACGCTGTTGATCGGCCTGCTGCCGACTTATGCGATGGTCGGCTGGGTTGCGCCGTTGCTGCTGTGCATCCTGCGCTTCGGTCAGGGGTTCGGGCTCGGCGGCGAGTGGGGCGGGGCGGCCTTGCTGGCGGTGGAGAACGCGCCGAAGGGTTGGGAAGCGCGCTTCGGTGCAGCTCCGCAACTCGGCGCGCCGGTGGGTTTCCTGGCGGCCAACGGGCTGTTCCTGCTGCTGGGGTTGGGCTTGTCGGACCAGGATTTCGCCGACTGGGGGTGGCGCGTACCGTTCCTCGCCAGTTCGGTACTGGTCGTATTGGGGCTGTGGGTCCGGCTCAAGATCGGCGAGACCGCCGCATTCAAGGCTGCGTTGGAACGGGAGGCGCCTGCGCCGGTGCCGCTCGCCCGCCTGCTCAAGCATCATCTCGGCGCGGTGCTGGCGGGGAGCGCGGGAGTGATCGCCTGCTTCGCGATCTTCTACCTGGCCACCGCCTATGCCCTCGCGCAGGGTACGGGAGCGCTGGGTTACAGCCGCGAGACGTTCCTTTCTGTACAGCTTGCCGCCAACTGCTTCCTTGCGATCGGTATCTGGCTGGCGGCGGTGCATGCGGACCGCCAAAGCCCGCGCCGCGTGTTGCTGATCGGTGCGGGCGCGACGGTAGTGCTGGGCGTGGTCTTCGGGCCGGGCATCGCCGCGGGTTCGCTATGGACCGTCTTCGCCACGCTTGCCGCCGCCTTGCTGGTGATGGGCTATGTCTATGGTCCGCTCGGCGCCTGGCTGCCGACGCTCGACCCGGTGGCGGTGCGCTACAGCGGCATCTCGGTGGCGTTCAACGGCGGCGGCATCATCGGCGGCGCGGTGACGCCAGTGCTCGCGCAGATGCTCGCGGTCGAAGGGCTGGGCGCCCAGGCCGGGCTATTGCTGTCGGTCGCCGGGCTGGTGACGCTGGCGGGGGTCAGCCTTGCGCGGGTTTGGCCCGCAGAAGCGTAAGCCGCGCCTTGCCGACCTTGCGGTCGGCAACCGCTTCGAGCGAGCGCACCTTGGGTTCCTCGTCGTGCGCGGTTTCGAGGCTGACCCAGGTCGCCTCGCCGATCCATCCCAGCCGCGCCAGCTTGTCCAGCGCTACCGCGCCCGCGCCGCTGTTGTAGGGCGGATCGAGCAGGATCAGGTCGAGCGGCTCCTTCGCCGGGCCGAGTGCCAGGACCGAGCTGGCCCGCACGTCGCAGGCCGATTGCGCCCGCAGCGCCGCGATATTCTGACGCAGCGCGCGGATCGCCGATGCGTCCTGCTCGACGAAAGTGCAGCGCGCCGCGCCGCGCGACAGCGCCTCCAGCCCGAGCGCGCCCGAACCGGCGAACAGATCCGCGACGTTCAGCCCCTCGAAACTGCCGAGGCGGCTGACCAGCATCGAGAACAGCGTCTCGCGCGTGCGGTCCGCCGTGGGGCGCGTGGCGTCGCCCTGCGGCGCTGCGAGCTTGCGGCCGCGCCATTCGCCTGCGACTATCCTCATTTGCGTGGGCCGCTGTTTTTGGGGCCGGGCTTGCGGGAGCGGTCATTCCTCGGCCCCGTTCCGCCGGGACGCCCCTTGCCTCGCGCCGGCTGGCGAGGCCGTCTGGTCTCGAGACCGGCCTTTTCGGGGTCGGGCTTCCTCGCAAGCGGCTGTTTCGCGGTTCGTTGACGCTGCTCCGGTTCGCGGGCCGGCCGTTCGGAGCGCGACCGCTCGATCCGCGCACGCGCCTGGTCCTGCGCGGAGCGCGGGCCGACCTCGACCGAACCGGGTGTCTTCAGGCCCTTGCGAAACCGCTCGACGTCCACCTGGCGAATCTCGATGGCGCCGCCGCGCGGCAGGTCGAGCAGTTCGAAGGGACCGTAGGAAGTGCGGATCAGGCGGCTGACCTCCAGCCCCAGATGTTCGAGCACGCGGCGGACTTCGCGGTTCTTGCCCTCGGTCAGCGTCACTTCGATCCACTGGTTGCGCCCGGTCGAGCGCTCCATGTTGGCGTCGATCTTGCCATAGCGCATACCGTCGATCTCGATCCCCTCGATCAGATCCTCGAGCTGGGCCTGGGTCACCGTGCCGAAGGTTCGGGCGCGGTAGGTACGGGGGATGCCCGTGGACGGCAGCTCCATTGCCCGCTTCAGCTCGCCGTCGTTGGTCAGCAGCAGCAGTCCTTCTGTGTTGTAATCGAGCCTGCCCACCGGCATCAGGCGAGGCGCGCCTTGCGGCAATGCATTGCGCAGCGCGGTGTAGATCGTCGGCCGCCCGGCGGGATCGCGCTCGGCGGTGATGAGGCCGGCCGGCTTGTGGAACGCGAAGAGCCGCGCCGGCTCCGCCGCCTTCACCGCCTTGCCGTCGACCGATACCCCCTTGAGGTTCGGCAAAATCGTCGCGGGCGTGGTGACAAGTTCCTCGCCGATCTTCACCCGCCCTTCGGCGATCATCCGCTCCACCTCGCGGCGGCTGGCGACGCCGGCGCGGGCTAGGAGCTTGGCGATGCGCTCGCCGGCCTTGGCGCCGGAGTTTTCGGGGGTGGACATGGATGGCGCCTTAGCGGGGCGGAGAGAGTGCGTCAAAACGTGGACGTCGGCTTGCCATGTTGACGCGGGACGTGCAGCGAAACTCTTGCGAGTTCTCGTAATTTACATTTATCTATCAAATATTTGTGAAATTTTCTCCGGTGAATTGTGTGACTTTTCGTTTTTTGCGCCGGCTGGTGGTATGCTGATC
>DASWWL010000184.1:0-30701 GCA_036400975.1 Novosphingobium sp.
GTGGTGCCGGTGCGCGGCACGCCCATGACGAAGACCGGCCGTTCAACGGGGCGATTCAGCAATTCCGGGCGCTGACGCAAGTAATCGCTCACTTTCAGGCGATTGCGCAGATAGTGCAGAATATCGTTGGCGCAGCGCTCCGTGCCGCGTGCAGTGTGAATGCCCTTGGCGATGCCGGTGTTGAAATCGCGTACCAGAACGTCCAGGCCTTCCCGATAGGTTTCGCTGTCGAAGGCGTCGATGCCGGTTTCCCGCATCGCCTGTTTGATCAGCGCATCAGCAGACAATTGCTGCGTCATGGAAAGCTCCTCTCGTCCCGTGAGTATAGTGTCCGTTCCCTTGAATAAGGCCGGGTAAGAGAGGATTCGCAATGCGCCATTGGGAAGCATTCGGGCCGAACAATGGAGATCGGGCCAAGACCGTGCGCCATCTCAGGATGGCTGGAGTCCACGTGTCTGGCGCTGCCTGAAGTGACGCGGGCTGATGCCGACGGCCCGGCGGAACGCGAATGTGAAGCTGGACGGTGAGCCATAGCCCATGGCGAACGCAATGGCTTTTACACTTTCCCCATCCACCAGCATACGCTTTGCCGTCTCCATGCGGCGTTGCTCGATATAATCGCCTATCGAACAGCCTCGGCTCACCTTGAAGCCGCGCGTGAGCTGGCGCGTCGAGAGACTGCACAGCTTTGCCAGTTCGTCCAACGAAGGCGCTGCAGGGCCATCGGCAATGCGCTGTTCTATCAGGCGCAGTCTCCAGCCGGAAAGTCCGCCGGTGATCGGGCTCTCCGTGATCTCAAGGCATAGCCGGGCAATCTCGATCGCAAGCTCGCCGCTTCGGAACTCGAACATGCGTTCGGTCGCGAAACCCGGATGATGAACTTCTTCTGCGATGCGGAAAAGCAATGCGCGCAACCGGGCATTGCTTACGTCAAGCGCACCCGTCAGTTGGCCGTCGGTCCAGACGAGGTCGTCGCCGATCAGATCGGTTATCGCTCGCTTGTCCAAGCGGCATAGAAGGGATGCCTGGCGACCGCCTTCGCCTCTGGTGAACAGCTCCTCTCCGGGTGGCACGAGAAAGATGTCGCCCAGTCGATCGAACCGGTGAGGGCCCCAGCGGTGGCGATAGGCGCCTTCGGCATTGAGCGGGCGCGGCGTCAGGCAGAAGTTGATCTGGTAGGCGTAAGGGTCATGGATAACGCCTCCTGCCGGAGCGGGAATATTGAAGCGGACAATCTGAGCGGTCAGAGTATCCCCGCGCAGTTCGGCATCGACAACAATGGTTGCCTTGGATGTGGAGCTGGTCTCGACGGGCGCTTCCATTGTGTCCCTATCTCTACGTAGAGACCTGAATTGTAGAGTTGTGAGGGTTGCGGCGCAAGGCCGCGCCAGCGAGTGTTTCGGCAACGAGAACCAAGGAGAGATTTGATGTCGAAGGGCCTGTTCGACTGCACCGGCAAGGTTGCACTGATAACCGGCGGCAACGGTGGCATCGGCCTCGGTTTCGCTCGCGGCATTGCCAAACTTGGCGGCGATATCGCCATCTGGGCGCGTAACGAAGAGAAGAACGCTGCTGCCAAGCGCGAACTTGAGGAAGCAGGTGCACGCCGTGTTGTGGCCTATCAGGTCGATGTCGCATCGGAAGATGCCATCGTTGCCGGATACGAGCAACTTGTCAGCGACTTCGGACGCGTCGATTGCGTCTTCGCCAATTCCGGCCGCGCATCACGCTCGCGATCGGTACTGGCGCTGGATTCGAGGGAATGGCACGATCTGCTGGCCGTAAACTTGCATGGCGCGTTCTTCACTTTACGGGAAGGCGCAAAAGTAATGGTGGCGCGGGCGGAAGCTGGCGAGCCGGGAGGAAGCCTCGTCTATTGCGGCAGCCTTTCGATGTTTCATGGCGTTGCCGGGATCAACAACTATGCGGCCTCCAAGGGGGGCATGGGCGCGGTCGTGCGGGGCATGGCGGCGGAACTTGGGAAGTACGGCATCCGGGCGAACACGATTGCGCCCGGCTACATCAAGACCGGGATTGGCAGCGATCAGGGAATGACGCCGGAGATGGAGGCTCGCATCGCTGCCGTCGATGCGCATTTTTCAGCCAAGACCCCGATCGCGCGGCCCGGCGCTCCGGAGGATTTCGAAGGTATAGGCGCTTATCTCTGCTCCGACGCATCGCGTTACCACAGCGGTGACACCATCGTGATCGACGGTGGCAGCCTGATCTATCCGCCTTACGCTTTCTGACGAGTTTGGGAGACAAGCCATGCAAGTTCTCAACATTCACGGCGTCGGCGACGTTCGCCTCGATGACTATCGGCGGCCCGAGACGGGCCCGAAAGACGTTGTCGTGAAGATGAAGGCTTGCGGCATTTGTGGCAGCGACCTGACCTATATCAAGATTGGGGGCATCCTGCGCGAGGAAGGCGGCGTGACCCCGATCGGTCATGAAGGTGCGGGGGAGATACTGGAGGTCGGCAGCGAGGTAAAGGACATCGCCGTCGGCCAAAAGGTCATCGTCAACCCTATGATGACACCCAGTAACATCGGCAGTGGCGGGCCCGAAGGTGCATTCGTTAACGAGCTGCTGGTGCGTGAGGCTCGCCTCGGCGATTCCATTCTGCCGATCCCGCAAGGCATCTCCTATGAGGTTGCCGCGATGTGCGAACCTCTTGCCGTGGCCATGCATGGCGTCAATCGCGCTCAGGTGAAAGCTGGCGACAAGGTCGTTGTCTTCGGTTGCGGCCCGATCGGATTGGGCATGATCCTTTGGCTGGTGGATCGCGGAGTGACCGATGTCGTCGCGCTCGATCTCGCGCAGGAGCGGCTTGATCGCGCGCTGGCGCTTGGCGCTCGCGCTGCGCTTGATCCCACGAAGGTGAACTTGCGCGACGAACTGGTCAAATTGCATGGCGAAGTGCCGAGTTTCGGCCGCGCTGGGGTCGGTACGGATGCATACATCGATGCTGCTGGCGCACCCAACATCATCGCTGATGTCATCCATATGGCGAAGTACCATGCGCGATTGGTCGTAACGGCCGCATATATGAAGCCTGTCGAATTTCCTGTCGGGCGCATGCTGACGAGTGAGCTCACCATCACCACTGCCATGGGCTATCCCACTGAAATGCCGGACGTGATCGCTGCCATGCCGCGTCTGAAAGACAAGATCGCAACGATGATCAGTCATCGTCTGCCGTTCGATCAGGTGCTTGAGGGCATTCGGATCGCTGGCACTCCGGAATCCGCCAAGGTCATGATCGAATTCGAGGGAGTCTGACAATGAGCAACGCCAATCCGCCGCTGGCCGATCTTGTACGGGCCGGTGATAATCAGATCGAAGCTGTCGCGATCACTGATTTCGTCTTCATGGCGAACGATATGTCGAATGCCTATCTGGTCACTACCGATGATGGCGATGTCATGGTAAACTCGGGTTTTATTGATAATACCGAGCGCAATGTTGCCCTGTTGAAGCCGCATCGCACTGGTCCTTTGCGCTATATCTTCTTGACGCAGAGCCATGCTGATCACTTTGGTGGCGTGCCGACTTTCCGGGAAGCCGGAACGCAGGTCGTTGGCGGGCCGGGCTTCAACGATGCCGTTGCCGTCATGAAGGATCTGCAGCCTTTTTTCGGTCCTCGCAACAGCAAGCTCTGGGCTAGTACGCTGCGGCGCGGCAGTGCGCCGAACCCACAACCTCACGTCGAACCGGATGTACTCGTCGATCGCCGTCTTGTGGTGGAAGTCGGTCAGCGCACCTTCGAATTGATCCATACCCCTGAAGGCGAGACCGTCGATAGTCTCACGGTGTGGATGCCGAAAGAGAAGATTGCCTTCACTGGCAACCTTTTCGGGCCTGTCTGGCGATCTTTCCCATTCCTGTGCACCTTGCGCGGGGATCGGCCGCGACTGGTGCGCAATTACCTGCAGTCGCTGGAAACGGTGCGGGATCTTGGTGCGGAAATCCTCATCACCGGTCATGGGGAACCGGTCCGGGGCGCAGAGCGCATCCATGCGGATCTAGATCGGATGCATGGAGCGGTAAGCTGGGTTCGGGACTATACTCTCGAGGGAATGAAGGCTGGCAAGACCGTGCACCAGTTGATGCGCGAGATCGTGCTACCGGAAGAACTCAAGATCGGCGAGTTTCATGGGAAAGCGAGCTGGGCCGTCCGCACGATCTGGGAAGAGCACGTGGGGTGGTTCCGGTACGAGGAGGGCACGACGGCGCTTTACGGCGTACCTCGCTCCAGCGTGGATGCGGACCTTGCATCGCTTGCGGGAGGGGCGGCGAAGATTGCCGAGCAGGCACAGGCCAGGCTCGATGAGGACAAACCGCTGGAAGCGCTGCATCTGGTCGATATCGCGTTGGGCGCTCAACCGGACGAGCAGACGGCGTTGACAGTAAAGAAGCATGCTTGCCAGCTTCTGCTGGCCCGATCCGGTTCCACCAATCTTAGCGAAACCATGTGGCTTCGATCGGAGATAGCGGCCGCAGAGGCGGCTTTAGCGACCAGTCATCCAGTATCTAGATAGCATTCACTATCAATATAAAGATAGCATACTGCTATGCGAAGAATGTCTTGTTTGCCGGGTCCGCAGTGGCCTGACAGACGCAGCCTGGGGAATAGGCGAGAGAAAAAATGTCCAGAAGACTGACGCATCTTGAGCGGCTTGAGGCCGAGGCGATACACATTATCCGGGAGGTTGTAGCGGAGGCTGATCGCCCGGTGATGCTATACTCTGTGGGCAAGGATAGCGCGGTGATGCTGCATCTTGCGCGCAAGGCATTTTATCCTTCGCCGCCGCCGTTTCCTTTGCTGCATGTGGACACGACCTGGAAGTTTCAGGAGATGTACAAGCTGCGCGACCGGATGGCGCGGGAGAGCGGCATGGAGCTGCTGGTTTATCACAATCCGGAGGCTATGGAGCGGGGAATCAACCCGTTCGACCATGGGCCGCTTCATACCGACATGTGGAAGACGGAAGGTCTGAAGCAGGCGCTGGACAAGTACGGCTTCGACGCGGCCTTTGGCGGGGCGCGGCGCGACGAGGAGAAGAGCCGGGCCAAGGAGCGGATATTTTCGTTTCGTACGGCATCGCATGGCTGGGATCCGAAGAACCAGCGCCCCGAGTTGTGGAATCTCTATAACGCGAAGAAGGCCAAGGGCGAGAGCATTCGGGTGTTTCCCATCTCGAACTGGACCGAGCTCGACGTGTGGCAGTACATTCACCTCAACGATATTCCGATCGTGCCGCTCTACTTCGCGGCGAAGCGTCCCACGGTGGAGCGCGACGGTATGCTGCTGATGGTCGATGACGACCGGTTTCCGCTGAAGCCCGGCGAAGTGCCGGTGGAACGCTCGATCCGTTTTCGTACGCTTGGCTGCTATCCGCTGACTGGTGCAGTGGAGAGTGAAGCAAAGACGCTGCCCGAGGTGATCCAGGAGACACTGCTGACCACGACTTCCGAGCGTCAGGGCCGGGCCATCGACAAGGATGCCGGCGGGGCCGGCATGGAAAAGAAAAAGCAGGAGGGCTACTTCTGATGTCGGAAGCAACCACCACCAACGAGCCGGTCTATGTCACCGAGGCGCTGATCGCCGAGGACATCGACGCCTATCTCGACCAGCATCAGCACAAGACGATGCTGCGTTTCATCACCTGCGGCAGCGTCGATGACGGCAAGTCCACGCTGATCGGACGCCTGCTCTATGATTCGAAAATGATCTTCGAGGATCAGCTCGCCGCGCTGGAATCGGATTCGAAGCGCGTCGGCACGCAAGGGCAGGAGATCGATTTCGCGCTTCTGGTCGATGGGCTCGCCGCCGAGCGCGAGCAGGGCATCACCATCGACGTCGCCTATCGCTTCTTCAACACCGAGAAGCGCAAGTTCATCGTCGCGGATTGTCCAGGCCACGAGCAGTACACGCGCAACATGGTGACGGGCGCTTCGACGGCCGATCTTGCAGTGATCCTGATCGATGCGCGCAAGGGCGTGCTGGTGCAGACGCGCCGACACAGCTACTTGTGCCACCTGATCGGCATCCGGAATATCGTGCTTGCGGTCAACAAGATGGACCTGGTGGATTATAGCCAGGAGGTCTTCGACAAGATTGTCGCCGATTATACCGGGTTCGCGCAGTCGATCGGCATCGAGAGCTTCACCGCGATGCCGATCTCGGGCTTCAAGGGCGACAACATCACCGGCCCCTCTGCCAGCACGCCATGGTATACCGGTCCGAACCTGATCGAGCATCTCGAGACGGTCGAGGTTCTCAGCTCGGTCGATGCGGACAAGGCGTTCCGCCTGCCGGTGCAGTGGGTGAACCGTCCGAACCTCGACTTCCGGGGCTTCTCGGGCCTCATCGCCACGGGCAGCGTCAAACCGGGTGATCCGATCCGCGTACTGCCTTCGGGCAAGACGAGCACGGTGACGCGCGTCGTTACGCTGGACGGCGATCTCGACGAGGCGGTCGCCGGTCAGTCGGTGACGGTCTGCTTTGCCGACGAGATCGACTGTTCGCGCGGCGATGTCATTGCCACCGCGGACAATCCGCCCGAGGCGGCGGACCAGTTCGAGAGCACGATCGTCTGGCTCAATGACGAACCGCTCCATGTCGGCCGCGCCTATTGGCTGAAGCTTGGTGCGCAGACCGTATCGGTGACGGTGCAGCAGCCGAAGTACGCGGTGAACGTCAACACGATGGAGCACGTCGCGGTCAAGACGCTGGAACTCAACGCGATCGGCGTTGCGGAGATCACGACCGACCGGCAGATCGTGTTCGAGCCCTATGCCGACAACCGGGCGCTGGGTGGGTTCATCCTGATCGACAAGATCACCAATGCCACAGTGGCGGCGGGTATGCTGCACTTCAGCCTGCGGCGGTCGCAGAACGTCCACTGGCAGGCGACCGACATTACCCGCGAGGACCATGCCGGCCTGAAGAACCAGAAGCCGCGCGTGCTGTGGTTCACCGGGCTGTCGGGTTCGGGCAAGTCGACGATCGCCAACGAGGTCGAGAAGCGACTCAACCTGATGAACCGGCATACCTTCCTGCTCGACGGCGACAATGTCCGGCATGGGCTGAACAAGGATCTGGGCTTCACCGAGGCCGATCGCATCGAGAATATCCGCCGGGTGGGCGAGGTGGCGAAGCTGATGGCGGATGCGGGCCTGATCGTGCTGACCGCGTTCATCAGCCCCTTCCGCGCCGAGCGGGACATGGTGCGCAAGATGCTGCCGGAAGGTGAGTTCATCGAGATCTTCGTGGACACGCCGCTCGAGGTTGCCGAACAGCGCGACGTCAAGGGGCTGTACAGGAAGGCGCGTTCGGGCGATCTCAAGAACTTCACCGGCATCGACAGCCCTTATGAAGCGCCGGTCAATCCGGAGATCCGGGTGAACACGGTGGAGATGACGGCGTCCGAAGCGGCGGAGCACATAATCCGCCAGATCATGCCGTTGAAGTGAGGGGCAGTTCGATGAACGATGCAGAACTTGCCGCACACCTTGCCACGGTCGCGGGCAAGCTCCTGATCGACGTTCGCGCGTCGGGTGTGCTGAGCCTCAAGGCGCTGGGCAAGGCGGGGGACGCCACCGCCAACCAGTTCTTGTGCCACGCGCTGCGCGAGCAGCGTCCGGACGACGGGTTGCTTTCGGAGGAGAGCAAGGACACTGAGGAGCGCTTGTCGAGGAGCCGGGTCTGGATCGTCGATCCGGTCGATGGCACGCGCGAGTACGGCGAGCAGCGCACCGACTGGGCGGTCCATGTCGGCCTCTCCATCGACGGCGTGGCGACGGTGGGCGCGGTCGCCCTGCCGGGCCTTGGGGTGGTGCTGCGCACCGATGCGCCCGTCGTCGTGCCGCCCGCGCCGGATCGGCTGCGCATGGTAGTCAGCCGCACGCGTCCGGCGCGCGAGGCGACTGAGGTGGCCGAAAGGATCGGGGCGGATCTCGTCCCGATGGGCTCGGCCGGCGCCAAGGCCATGGCCATCGTGCGCGGCGAAGCGGACATCTATCTGCATTCCGGCGGTCAGTATGAATGGGACAGCTGCGCACCCGTCGCCGTCGCACGCGCGCACGGCCTGCACTGCTCCCGTATCGACGGATCGCCTCTGCGCTACAACCAATCCGACACTTATATGCCGGACCTCCTCATATGCAGAAAGCAACACGCAAATCTCGTCCTGGCCGAAGTGGCGGCGCTCGTCTGATTCTCTTTGCCTCGTCGTGAATCACGCCTAATAGGCAGCGCTGTCGATTAGTGGCGTGGAGACGCGGGGAAGTGCCCAGGACTGGTAGCAGGCGCCCGCGTGATCCCGAGGCGACGCGCGAGATCATCCTCGAGGCGGCGCGCACCATTCTGGCCAAGGATGGTCCGGAAGGCCTGAGCCTGTCAGAGGTCGCGCATCTTGCTGGTGTGAACCGGGGCACCGCCTACCAGCATTTCGAAACTCGCGAGAAGCTTGTCCAGGCGACCGCCGAATGGGTGTCCGACAAGCTTTTTCGCGCGGCATTCGGCGACCCCGAGACAATCGGCGAGCGGCGTCTCGATGAATTCGACATCGCGGAGATGACGGACTGCCTCGCGCAATTCGCGATGGATAACCATGAACTGTGCCGTATCTGGTTTCTGCAGTTGCTTTCTTCTCCGGATCCCACGACCGACATGTTCTGGCGCGAATACAGCGGATCGTTGCAACGCTTTGCCGAAAGCGATCTGGCCGCTCCTGGAATTGATGCCGAGGTGCTCTCGGTAATGAACCTTGCGGGGGTGTTCCTTTGGCCGATCTGGGCGCAGGCGCATGCCGAAGATGGAGCCGGCCGGGCGCAGCTCGCGCGTCGTTTCGCCGACGAGTGCTTGCGCCTTGCCTTGTATGGGTCAATGCGCGCGGAAGCCTATCCCGGCATAGCGCGGCGCCTCAGGAAGGAGCAGCGATAGCCGTCACTGTTCCAGATCGCGCCGCCTGGTCATTTCCCCCTTGTGCCGGCGGCATGTTTTGTTAGCGCGGAGGTCAATCAGGGCCATGCAATCTGTGAGCCCTCCGGACATCGACAGGGAGTTTCTATGTTTTCTGCAATTCTGATTGAAAAGACCGAAAGCGGCCAGAGCGTCGAACTCAAGCAGCTTGATGAAAGCCAGCTGCCGGAAGGCGATGTCACGATCGATGTCGAATATTCGACGATGAACTACAAGGACGGTCTTGCTATTACCGGCGACGGTCCCGTGGTGCGCCGCTGGCCGATGGTTCCGGGTATCGACCTCGTCGGAACGGTCAGCGAATCTTCCAATCCGAATTTCAAGGCCGGCGACAAGGTCCTGCTCAATGGTTGGGGCGTAGGCGAAGTGCATTGGGGCGGTTTCGCCACGAAAGCTCGTCTCAAGGGCGAATGGCTGGTCAAATTGCCTTCGGCTTTCACGGGCCTTCAGGCGATGGGCATCGGTACGGCCGGCTACACCGCCTCGCTGAGCGTCGAGGCGTTGGTGAATTTCGGCGTTACGCCCGATGACGGCGAGGTCCTGGTCACGGGCACACCGGGGGGCGTGGGTTCGGTTGCAGTCGCTCTTTTGAAGAAGCTCGGTTTCACCGTTGTCGCTTCGATCGGCGATGATTCCGAAAAGGAATACCTGACCGGTCTGGGTGCCGACTCGTTCATCTATCGCAGCGAACTGTCGGAGCCCGGCAAGCCGTTCCAGAAGGAGCGCTGGGGCGCCGTGGTCGATTCGGTCGGTAGCCACACACTGGCCAACGCCATTGCGCAGACCAAGTATCGCGGCACGGTAACGGCTTGCGGCCTCGCACAGGGTAGCGATCTTGCCACGACAGTCATGCCATTCATCCTGCGTGGCGTTTCGCTGCTGGGTATCGATAGCGTGATGTGCCCGCAGAAGCCGCGTCAGGCTGCGTGGGATCGTCTGGGTCGTGACCTCGATCCGGCGTTGCTCAACACGATCGCGACCGAGATCGGCCTTGCGGAAGCGATCCCCGCCGCACGGGATCTGATCGACGGCAAGATCCGTGGCCGTCTGATCGTCAACGTCAACCGCTGATGGGACAGGTGGCGATAAAACGCTACCTTCGCCTTGCCCCCGTTCCGGTTCGGTTTTTGCGATGCCTGTCATCGAAGCCGAACCGGCGGATGGATGACCAGCATTGATCAGACGAAATCGAAAGATAACGATAAGCAGGAGTTGGTGAGAAGATGGCGGGTTCGGTGCAGATCGCGGACGGATTGTCTATCGTCCGGGGTATTCCCCTCTCGGAAGAGCAGGGGATCGGCTCGCTGACGCTGGGCGGCTACGTTCAGGAACTCGCCCGGCGCCATGGTTCGCGCGAAGTGGCCGTCCAGCGTAGCGGTGACGGTTTCGAGCGCTGGACTTACGATGATCTTCTTGCCCGTTCCATGGAAGTCGCCCGTGCGCTGGTTGCTTGCGGCGTGGGCAAAGGAGAGCGCGTTGGTCTCCTGCTGACCAACCGCCTCGAATTCCTGTCAGGCGTCTTCGGCACCGCCCTGGCCGGCGGAGTCGCGACCACGATCAGTACGTTCTTCACCGCGGCTGAGCTGGATGTCGTCGTGCAGGCGTCGGGTTGCTCGGTGCTGCTGATGGACCGGCATGTCCTGAAGAAGGACTTCGCGAGCATGTTCGCCGAGCTGGAGCCTGCGATTGCCAATACCGTGCCGGGTGAACTGGCATCAACGCGTTTTCCTTATCTCCGACATATGGCAATGGTCGATAGTGACGAGATTTACGGTGCAGTCGAAGGCTGGAATGCGTTCCTGACACGCGGCAGATCGGTGTCGCCGGAATATGTCGAAGCGCGGGCCGCGGCGGTGAAACCTGCCGATCCGGGTGTGCTTTTTTTCTCGTCCGGTTCGACCGGGAAGGCCAAGGGCATTCTCAGCGCGCATCGCGGCGTCTGTCTTCAGCTTTGGCGCTGGGCGCAATGGTACGCCATCAAGGAGCCGCCGCGCACGTGGTCGGCAAACGGCTTTTTCTGGTCAGGCAATTTTGCGATGGCAATCGGCGGAACGCTTTCGTCGGGTGGAACGCTGCTGTTGCAGCGCTGGTTCGATGCCGAAGACGCGCTGTCGCTGATGGATCAAGAGCGGGCAACGATGATCATCGCTTGGCCGCATCAGTGGGCGCAGATGGTTTCAGCTCCCAACTGGGCGACGGTCGATCTTTCCGCGATGCAGTATGTCGATCGGGATACGCCGATTGCGCAGCACCCCACCGTCAAGTCGAACTGGACCGAGAACAAGGCGGCTTACGGCAATACCGAGACTTTCACGCTGGTCACCACTTTCGCGGCGATGACTCCGCCCGAAGTGGTCGGCAACAGCCATGGAGAGCCGGTGGCGGGGGCGACGATCAAGATTGTCGATCCTTTGACGGGTGAGGTCGTACCGCTTGGCGAGCGTGGGGAGATTGCGGTGAAGTCACCGACGCTGATGCTTGGTTATATCGGCATTCCGCTCGACGAGACGCTTGATGAAGAGGGTTTTCTCCGCACCAGTGATGGAGGCTACTTCGACGAGAAGGGGCGCCTGTTCTGGGAAGGGCGCCTGAACGACATCATCAAGACCGGTGGGGCAAATGTTTCGCCGATCGAGATCGATGACATCATTCGCACCGCTCCGGGCGTCAAGGTCAGCCAGACGGTGGGCGTGCCTGACGACCTGCTCGGCGAGCTGGTCGTGACCTGTATCGTACCGCAGGAAGACGCCAACGTTGATGAAGCGACCATACAGGCTTTCGCCAAGCAGAAGCTGGCCAGTTACAAGGTGCCGCGCCGCGTCCTGTTCTTCGCTGAAGACGAGCTGGAACGCACTGGCAGCGCCAAGGTGAAGACCGGGGAACTGCGGAAGCTCGCGGTGGAAAAGCTGGCAGCGGAGAATACTCCTGCCTGAAGCGAAAGCTTAAGGGATCAGCCGACCGCCAGGCCGGAAGGCGGGGCCTTCTCTTCGGGCCAATGCGCTTTGACCGCCAGCAATCCGGCCAAGGCCTTTTCCCAGTAGCTTGCGTTGTCTGCCAGCATGCGGAAATCGAAGTCGTCGGAGGTGCGGATCTCCAGAACTTCGACGCCGTTTTCGCCGGGAACGTAGCTGTAGGGCACGTCGGTGCCAACGAAGAAGCCGTCGCCCGGCCCCAATTCCTCGCTGCTGATGGTGAGCGAGCCTGCTACGATGAAGTATAGACAATCGGCACTGTGGCTGTGGCGCGGTAGCGGGAAACCGCTCTTGAACCAGACGTAGGTCAAACTGAGGCCGGGCCTCGCGTAAAGCAATTTGAGGTGGGTGCCCTCGATGAAGCCGGCCTCGTTCATTTTCGCATAGCCGGCCATCTCGGTTTCCGTCAGTGGCAGGCCCTTCATGGGATAAGTCGCGCTATAATCGCTGGCGTCGCGCGCACGGAAGATTTCGAAAGCGGGTCTTTTTTCATCATTCGGTTGCGCCACGAATTTTCTCCCGATCCATGTGAAGCTGATAACAGCGAATTACTGTTCGGTTGTCGGAAATCGATATTGGCATAGCCTGGTTGACGCTCTCACGCCGGGCTACGGACAACTGAGAAATGAAACTGCTTCAGCAAGCTCGGCTTGAGAAGTCGAACTTTCCAAACTATCGCGCAGGCGTTGTGCAATTGCCTTGTTCGCCACGGCCGATTCTGGAAACCGTGACGGCATCGGCATCACCGATCGGGATGAACAGTGAGCAGAATAATAGTCATTACGGGTGCGGGTGAGGGACTGGGACGTGCGCTCGCCCGGCGGTTCGCGAAGGACGGGGAGACCGTGGTTGCGCTGGGGCGTACCGTGTCCAAGGTTGAAGCCGTCGCGACCGAACTTGGCGAACCCGCTGTTGCTCTGCAATGCGATGTATCTTCGCCTGATTCCGTGCGGACTGCATTTGCCTGGATTGCCGAACGGTTCGGTAAGATCGATGTCCTGATCAACAACGCGGCGGTCTATCAGCCGGTCGATGTCGTCGATGCCACGGATGAACAGATCCTTGGCATGGTGAACACCAATCTGTCGGGGCCGATGTTCTGCTGCCGCTCAGCCATTCCGCTGATGGAACGGGGAGGTACGATCATCAACGTGTCGAGCGAATCCGTGGCTCTGCCCTACCGGATGCTGTCGTTTTATCAGGCCAGCAAGTTCGGGCTCGAACGCTTTACCGAGAGCCTTTCCACCGAGATCGAGGAACGGGGCATCCGCGTCACCACTGCTCGCGCGGGTTCTATGTGGGAAGAAGGCAAGGTAAGCGGGTTTTCCCCCGAAGTCGGCATGCGTTTCGCGCAGCTCAATATCGCCGCCGGCATTGACGTGCGCACGCGCCCGCTTTCCCACGTCAATTCCGTCACCGACGTGTTTCGCGCGCTGATCGACCTTCCGCCGGACGTGCGGATTACCCATGTATCCATCGAAGGCCGCAAAGCCTGAGGCGGCCGCGACATCCGATTGTATTTTTCTCCAGAGGATTCTGAAATCATGACGAAACTGCCCGACGCGAAGCTGTTCATCGACGGCAAGCTGGTCGATGCGACCGGTGGCCGCACTTATGACGTGCTGTCGCCCTGGACCGGCGAGCCGGTCGGCAAGGCGGCTGACGCCACCAAGGAAGACGTGGACGCCGCCATCTCCGCCGCCCGACGTGCTTTCGACGAGACCGACTGGTCGACAAACCGCGAAAAGCGCGTCGAATTGGTAAAGAAGTATCGTGAGCTGTTCGAGGCGAACAAGGCCAAGCTTGCCGAACTCGTTGTGCATGAGGCGGGCGCCGCCGTGGGGGCGGTCGATCGCGCCCATGTGAATCTCGCGCTTGAGGGCTGGGACGAATACCTGCGCGTCTTCCCGAAGGTCCAGTGGGAAAAGGACTACGGCAAGAAGGTCAGCTTTGGCATGGAAAACCAGCGTGTCGCTTTCTACGAGCCGGTCGGCGTCGTGGCAGCGATCACGCCCTGGAACGTGCCGCTCTATGTCAACATCGGCAAGGTGGTCGCGGCATTGCTTGCCGGTTGCACCGTGATCCTGAAGCCCGCGCCCGACACCCCCGGTCTTGGCGCCATCTTCGGTGAACTGGCGGCGGAAGCCGGTTTCCCGGCCGGCGTCATCAACGTTGTTTTCGGTAGCGATCCGGCGGAAGCGGGTGAGCAGCTCGTCAATGATCCGCGCGTCGATCTCATCACCTTCACCGGCTCGACCGGCGTCGGCAAGCGTATCATGGAGCAAGGCGCGAAGACGCTGAAGCGCGTATTCCTAGAGCTTGGCGGCAAGTCCGCCAAGATCGTTCTGGAGGATGCTCCGAATTTCGCGATGGATGTCGCCCAGTCGATGCTGGTGTTCCACGCGGGGCAGGGCTGCGCGGTGTTGTCCCGTCTGCTGGTGCCTCGGAGCCGTTATGAGGAAGCCAAGGCCATCCTTAAGCATGCCTATGAGAGCTTCGGCGACAACTGGGGCGATGTCGAGAATCCCAAGCACATCATGGGCCCCGTCATCAATGCAAAGCAGCGCGACCGCATCCTGAGCTATATCAAGATCGGTCAGGAAGAAGGCGCGACCCTGCTGGTCGGCGGCAAGGCGCGCCCGGACAAGGGTAATGGCTACTTCGTCGAACCGACCTGCTTCGTCGATGTCACCAACACCATGCGCATCGCGCAGGAAGAGATTTTCGGTCCGGTTCTGGTCGTCATTCCCTTCGAGGATGACGAGGATGCGATCCGCATCGCCAATGAGAGCGAATATGGCCTTTCGGGTGGTGTCAGCTCGGGCGATTTTGATCGCGCGATGAAGATCGCCCGGCGCATTCGCACCGGCACGCTGGGCATCAACGGCGGAATGTGCGTTTCGGGCGATTTGCCCTTTGGCGGTTACAAGGCGAGCGGTGTTGGCCGCGAATGGGGTGTTGAGGGTATCGAGGAGTTCCTCGAGACCAAGCTCGTCGCGTATCCGGCCTGAACAGCAAGGCGAGGGTAGGTAGGGGATCGTGTCCGCAAGACTTAAGCCGGAAGTTGACGGCCAGGTCACGGGAGCGATTCCCGGCTATCTGAACGAGGCCGTGCAATCGGCTTGCGGTTCGGTGAGCCACAATCTCAATGGGCAGAAGCTCGGCCGTAAGGGAAGGGTGACGCGCGAGCGCATCCTTACCGCCACGGCCGAGCTGCTCGCCGGACCGGACAGCGTGCCGATTTCACTGAGCGCGGTTGCGCGTCAGGCTTCTCTCGGCATGACGTCACTATATAATTACTTCACCGATCTCACCGAGCTTTTGCTGGCTGTGCTCGAGCCGGTGATGGAGACGGCCGAGCCTGCCTTCAAGGCAATGCTGCGAGATTACTGGTCCGATGAGGAACTGGAAAAGCAATGCATTGCTTTTCTACGGGCTTATCACGCCTTTTGGGCATCTCATTCGCGGTTGCTGCACTTGCGCAACAACCTTGCCGATAATCGTGATGAGCGGATGCTTCATCATCGCGTGCGATCGACCCAACCCGTCATTTGTCTGCTCATCGCGCAGATGGGGGGTGATGCCGAGGATCCCAATTCGCCGATCCTGGGAATGGCGACAGTCGTAATGACCGGTATAGAACGCACCGTGACGGTGGCGACGGATAGACAGCTCACCGAATTGTTCGGGCCAAGCCGGCGCCACTATCCCGATCATTATCTGTTGCCGGAAGCACGCCTGATGGAACTGGCGATCCGCGATACCCGCAGGCGTATATCCGCCGGCGAGTATCGCAATTAGACAAGCAGCCTATTTCTTACTGTCTTCACGCGCGGGTGCGAGGCAGGCCCAGCCCGCGTTCGGCGATCAGGCTGCGGTGAACTTCGCTGGTTCCGCCATAGATCGTGGTGCCTTGCGCATGACGATAGCATTGATTGATGAAGCTCGCGGGCCCTCCACGCTTTGATAGTGAAGCAGGAGCAGTGAGGTCGAGCAGATCGCGAGAATCCTCGAGGAACTTCTCCGACGAGAACATCTTCGCCATCGGCCCATAGGATGGGTTCGACTTTCCGTTCACCCCTGCCCATTGGGCCCGGAAGCTGATGAGATCCGACACCCAGGTGTTTGCAAGCGTCCGCGCCAGGCGCTTCTGGCACTGCGCCTCTTCGATCAGGGCGTTGCCCTTGCGAGTGGTTTCGCGGCACACGGTTACGGCTGCATCGAGCATTTTGCGCATGACTTTGCCGAATCCGCCGCCGTGCTCAAGCTCCAAGCTGGCGGACATGGTGCGCAGGCCGCCATCGACGTCGCCCAGGCGCCAGCTGTCGGGAATCTTGACGGCATCGTAGAAGGTGATGTTCGTCCGCTCGTCCTGGAAGGTATAAACCGGTTGCACCGTCACGCCCTCGGCCTTCAGTGGCACGATGAACATGGTAAGCCCCTTGTGCTTCGGGACGTCGGGATTGGTGCGCGTCAGCATCAGGACATAGTCGGCGAGGTTGGCGCCGCTGGTAAACATCTTGGTGCCGTCGATGCGCCAGCCGTCGCCATCGGGGATGGCCTTGGTCTGGGCGGCAAAGACATCGGAGCCCGAACCCGGCTCCGAATACCCCAGGCTGCACAGCGCTTCGCCATTGATTATCTTGGGCAGTACATCGCGCTTCAATTCGTCGCTGCCGAACCGGTGGATGATCATCGCTACCATTCCCGCGACGCTCGCGGCGGGGTTCTTGTAGTCCTGATCCTCGAAGGCATCCATCGCCGCGACCTTGGCATATGCCGGGATGTCGCGTCCGCTCAGCTCTGCGGGCAGGCCGGGGAAGAGCAGCTTTGCTTCCGCGAGGCCCTTGTGCACTTCGGGGACATAGCCTTCCCAGGAATAGTGGAACTTCGCGCGCATTTCTGCAGTAACCTTCTCGGAAAAGAAGGTGTTGATCTCCTCGACGATTGCGCGAGCTTCCGGACCGGGATCGAAATCGATGGGCATGTCGCCTGGTTCGGGCAGAGCAGCCGCTTCGCCGGCATAGAGACGGCGACCACCTTCCTCCAGCATGCCTTGCGGATCTCCGAGCACCAGGGGCAGCGATTTCGCGCGCAGGTTGAACAGGAAGATGTCGTATTCGGTGGTGAGACCATAGCCGCCAAACGTGTGAAGCGCCTGAGCGACGGCTTTGCCGGCCGCATCCGAACTCCACCACAGCGCCAGCGAAATAGTTGCGCCGGCCTCTTCCGATCCGTCGGCAATGTCGCGGATCGCCTTCCACACCAGGAAGCGTGAGCCATCGACTTCGCACAAACGATCCGCGAGCGGATGCGAAATCGCCTGGAATGTGCCGATCAACTGGCCGAATTGCTTGCGCTCATTGGCATATGCCGAGGCGAGGCGCAGCGCTTCGCGGCTGAGGCCGGCGAGGCTGGCGGCGATCAGCAGCTTCCATTCTTCGACACCCGCTGCGAAAGTCGCGGCAGCTTCCGCTCCCGAGGCGAGCATAGTGGCGGGCAGGTTTGCAAAATCGATTTCCGAGAGCGGTGTGGATGCCAAGTTGTCTTCGCTCTTGCGTGCGTCTTCCGGCAGATTGATGAGAACGATGTCGTCGCCTTTGCGGGCAACTACTGCTTCCGCGACTGCACCGCCCGCAACCCATTGCGCCGGCTGTTCGGCGATGTCCTGAAGGGCGATAGAGACCACTGCCTCGCCTGAAAGCGCACGACCGAGCGCTTCGGCGCCGACTTCTCCGCCAAGTTGGCCGAGCAGTCGTGTCGCGACCAGCACTTCCGCAAGCGGACCGGAAACCAGCGTGCGTCCGGCCTCTTCCATCAGGAGCACGGCGTCGAACAATCCAAGGCCCATGCCCCCGGCTTGCTCGGGAACGCGCATCGCGAAGGCGCCAAGTTCGGCCAGGCCATTCCACAATTCGGGATCGAAACCGGAAGGCAGGGCCGCGCGGACACGCAGGGTGCTGCTGTTCTCGTCGAGGAACCGCGCGAAAGTATCACGCACCATTTCCTGTTCGTCGGTCAGATCGAAATTCATGAAGCTCTTTCCCGTCTTGTATGCTTTCGAGCCGCTGATCGCTGCGGCGATTAAATTCGCATCAGCATGGAATCGAGCTTTCGGCAAACCCCAATTTTGTCGATCACATCTTGGCGCGGAGAGGATCGATGTCAGTCTTCGATGATTTCAATGACCCGTTCCGGGCAGGCGCGTGCCCCGCGTTTCGCCATCAGTTCCTGGCCTTCGGGCACGGTGAATTCCTCGATGGCGATATAACCGTCGTCATCGAGCGGGTAGAGTTCGGGAGCAATCGCCCAGCAACGGGCGTTGCCAACGCAACGCTGCTTGTCGATCCGGATTTTCATGACACTTCCTCCAGTGTGAAGCGGCCGCCTTTCCACCTGCGGATTGCGGGAGATGCTATGGTATCCGGCCGGATGCGCTGCTAGTAAACTCGGGAACGGCGTTCCCGCAAGACTCATGCTTTGCTGGCTGCCAGTGAAATCGGAGAGAGCCAATGTCCGAAGCTGTCCTCACCCGTCCCAAGGTCGAAAAGCCGGCGCATATACCGGATGCGCTCGTCTACGAGTTCGATTTTCATCATGATGAGGGCATAGCGCGCGATCCGCACAAACGCGTGCTGGAGATCATTGACGAGACGCCGCCGATCTTCTGGACGCCCTACCTCGGAGGTATGTGGGTGTTGCGCGGGCATGAGGCCGTACACAAGGCCTCTCGCGATTGGGAAACCTTCACCAGCCAGGCGATGCCCGAGCACCAGTTGAAGGCGCTTATGGCCGCGCGGCCAGATATCCCGCTGCCTATTCCGATCAACGTGGATCCGCCCATGCATTCGGTTTATCGCCAGCCGCTGCAGGCGGTGTTCTCGCCACGCGCGGCAATGGCTCTGCGCGACAAGGTTCGCGCGCTGGCGGGTGATCTTATCGACGCCGTAAAGGGCAAGGGCGAGTGCGAGTTCATGCGTGAAGTCGCCGAGCCGCTGCCGGTAAAGGTGTTCCTCGACATGCTGGGCCTGCCTTCGGAAAACTATCCCGAATATCGCGCGATGGCGGTGGAGCATCTGCAGAACACGACGGCTTCGCCGGAAGAGTCCATGCGGCTGCTGACGAAGGTTTCGGCCAAGATGCGGCCGACGATCGAGGCGCGCCGCACCGATCGCCGGGACGACATCTTCAGTCTGCTCTGGAATACCGAGATCGAGGGGCGACCGACTACGCAGCAGGACATCGAGAATTACGGTGTCCTGTTGTTCATTGCGGGGCTCGACACCGTGATGAACGGCATGGGTCATGGTGTGCGTCATCTCGCCATGAATCCCGATCTTCAGCGCCAATTGCGTGAGAATCCGAAGCTGATCGTGGAAGCTTCGGAAGAGATGCTGCGCCGCTACACCTTCACTGTTCCCCCGCGTACCGTGAAGGAAGACTGCAGTTTCCTGGGCGTCGAGATGAAGGCGGGGGAGCGTGCATTGCTGTTCTTGCCCGCCGCCGATCTTGATGCCGTGGAGTTCCCCAGGCCGGAAGAATATGAACTGGACCGCGAAAACAATGTCCATATCGCTTTCGGCGTAGGGCCGCATCGTTGTCTTGGTTCGCACCTTGCGCGTGTCGAGCTGCAAATCCTCTATGAGGAAATTCTTGCAAGGCTGCCCGAGTTCCGCCTCGATCCTGATCGCATGCCCAGATTCCATGGAGGGCACGTGCTTGGCGTGGATTCGCTCCACATTCTGTGGGATAACTAGGAGGCAATGGATAGGGCGCGCATCGACGATCAACCCGGCTATCGACGCCGGATTGTGATCGATGCCGCCGAGGGCGTTTCGCGGGCCATGCTGGAGGATGACTTTCACAGCATGGCGGTGACGCTGCGCCATGATGGCGGAAAGGTTCTTTCGATTGAGCCGGTGATGGAGCGTGCTCCCTGGACCACGTGTCCCGGCGCTGTTGCGCAATTGTGCCTGACTTTTGCCGGCGCGACGCTCGCTGAAGTCAATGCCAGGCGAGAGAAGCGCAGCAATTGTACGCATTTGCACGATCTTGCCGTCCTGGCCGCTGCCCATGCCAAGGATCGTGGGACGTTCGTCTATGATGTGCTGGTTTCCGATCCGGTCAAAGGACGGCGCCGGCTTGAGTTACGGCAGGATGGCGAGGTCGTTTTTCAGTGGGTTGAGCAGGATCGCCTGCTTGTCGAGCCTCTCGACATTGCTGGTTTGTCGCTTGCCACCTTACGCGACTGGATTGCTTCTCTGCCAGAGGAGAAGCGTGAAGCCGCGCGGGTGCTGCAATGGGCGGCCATGGTTGGCCGCGGTCGTGCGATCATGGGTGAAATGACGAGCCGCAAGGTCGACAGGCCCGCCGATTGCTATGCCGCGCAGCCTGAAAGGGTCGAGGAAGCGCGCCGCATCGGCGAATGGATCGACTTCAGCAGTAGCGATACGCGCCCGCTGCTTTCGCGGCTGCGGGAAAAACTGTCTTCCTGATAGATCGCGTCAGGCGGCAGTCGGAAAACGCCTTACTCGATCCTCGTCGATAGGGCGGCGCAGGCAATGGCTGATCGCTTCTTCCAGGCAGGCCAGAAGACCGGTTACGTTCACGATGTCGCGGCCGTCATAAATGAAGCCTACCGCCATCGGGTGATTGGCGTCTTCGCAAGGCAGCAGTACGCCAAGCAATTCCGCGCGCGTGCCGAAGCCCGCCGGGGCGCGAACGTAGCCATTTCCCTGGCAGTCATCCAACCGCGCGTTCATATCGGCGCTGGTGAATTTCCGCTGTTCGCTCGCTTCCGCATTCAGGCGACGCAGCATGCCGTCGCGACGCGGCTTGGCGATGGCCGAGAGCATGAGCCAGCCCGCCGCGCTGTCCGATAGAGGTTCCTGCATCCCGCCGTGCATGTGCGCTGCCGAAGTCCGGTGACAGCGCGGGCCGGGATACCATCCGATGACCTGGGTGTTGAGTCCGACGACACTGAACAGCCCAACTGCGAGGCCGGTTTGCGCCACCAGACGGTCTACGAGGCGAACCAGTTGCCCATCCCGCATCAGGCTGTCTGATTGGCCTGTAGCACCGATGAGCGCGGCCCGGGGGGCAAGGCTGTAAGACCGGGAATAAGGATCTTTGTGAAGGAGACCCAGTTCGACGAGGCTGGAAAGAAGCTCCGAAGTGCTCGATTGCGGGCGATTGTAGCGACGGACGATGTCCATCACCGTCGCTTCGTGATGATCGTCGTCGAAGTATTCGAGAACCTCTATGACGCGCCGTGCGATCTTGGCCTTGTTCGATGCTGGGGGTGTCGTCGCCACTTCTCTCTCCCGTGTCGATCTTTCGCCTTTGAGTGACCTATATCAGAGCGGTTGTCAATATAAGTGAATCGCGTTCGTTTTTTCCTTACCTTGGTTAGGTTTGGAGGGAATCAGGCCTGCTCGAACAGGCGCTTCACACCGGGACGATCAATCTTCATCGATGGATTTCGCGGTAACTGATCGACGATTCGCCAGTGCACTGGGATATGGGTTGCAAGCGTATTCTGCCGCAGGTGTGCGATGAGTTCATCCGTGGTTGGGACAGGCTGGTCGGCATGCAGCCGAATCGCCGCACCCGGCACCTGCCCGACTCGTTCGTCCGGTACGGCAACTACAGCGGCCTCAGCCACTGCGGGGTGGAGGAGCAGCGCTTTCTCGATAGTCTCGGGCAGAACCTTGAAGCCGCCTCGCATGATTGCTCCGTCGGCCCGGCCGCTGAGGAACAGGAATCCGTCTTCGTCGATCCGTCCGATGTCAGAAGTGCGTATCCAGTCGGGTTGGATGCGGGGGGCGTGCACTTCCAGCAGGCCTTCTTCGTTCGGAGCGAGGACATGGCCGTCTTCCGGATCGACGATGCGCACATTGCAGCCGGGTCTGGGACGGCCTACGGTGCCGAGCTTGCTTCGGCCGAATTGCTTGTGCAACTCAAGCGGCATATCGACGACAGGCCCGCCAAATTCCGTCGCTCCGTAGGAAACCAGAACCGGAATGCCATAAAGGTCTTCGAAGGCGGCCTGGACTTTGGGGTCGAGAGGTGCCGCGCCGGATCCCATCGATTGCAGGGAAGCCAAATCCTCCTTGGGTACGCGCATGTCGATCAGTTGCTGCATCATCGACGGCGGAACGCCCTGCCGGGCAGGGCGATAGGTCTTCACGTAGTCGAGCCAAGCCGGGATGCTGAAGCGATCCAGCATCCGCGCGGGCTGGCCCCGCAGGACGATCGGAAGCATTGTGAAGATGCCGGAGATATTGCCGAGAGGCATATAGAGCAGGGCGGGTGGAGTCTCATCGGCCGATCGGCCTTCCTCGACTCCGCTAACGGTTGTGCCGACATGATGCTTGCGGATCATGTCGAATTTCAGCGCGAAGGTCTTGGGCGGTCCGGTCGTGCCGCTGGTGAGTATCTCGATCTGCGGCTCACCATCATAACTGCGCGCCGCCGCCGCCGGGCCGGCAACTTCAAGTCCGGGAATCGCTGAAGCCGTCATGCCGTCAAGGACGATGCCGACGATGCCTTCTTCGCCGAGCGCATCGCGGATCTCATCGGCCATGTCGCTTGTCGTCATGATGAAAGCGGCGGGTTGCAGGCGTTTGATATCCCGGACGATTCCTGCCGCAGCCTGAAAGGGATAGACCATTCGGATATTGCGTCCACGGCTGATGAGTCCGAGCAGGGTTGCAGCCGTCGCGGGATGATTGCGTGAAACTAGGCAGATCGGTCCCTTGTCCGAAATGCCCCCTGCGGCGATCAGCCGTGCGACATCGTCGCCGACAGCGCGAAGCTCGCCCCAATTGTACCAGTGCCCTTCGAATTCGAGTGCACGGGCCTCCGGGAAGCGCGCCAGCACGTTCGCACTCAGTTCCTGAAGCGTTTCCACGCCATTCTCCCACGCGACAAATTACCCGCCTCCTTGGCTAAATATTTACTGCTCGGTCAATCTTTAAAGCTTTGCCGCCGTGCGGATTGCGGCAAAAAGGTTCCGGAACGAGTGAAATCCAATGAACCTTGCCGAACATGTGATCGATGCGCGCCGGTTTTGGCCGGGTGAAGCCATCGAGAAGAGACCACTTGCCATTGTCGAATTGGCCGAGGGGATTGAGGCGGCCGATATCGCTTTGCCGCCATACCCGGTGATCGGAATTGGCGATTCGGCCCATCCGCTAGCCTGTTCGCTTGATGCGGTAATTGAACCTCCGGTAAAGCTGGAAGGGGTCGTTCGTCAGATCGTTGCCAATCCGTTGGCGGCGGCGGCGATCGTGCGCCTCTTGCGGATATTGCCTGTGCTGACGCCCGAGCAGGGCCTCGTCGCGGAATCGATGGCATATGCAATGCTGCAGGGAAGCGACGAGCATAAGCATTGGCTCGCGGCACGGCGATCTTCGAAAGAGTTGGCTCAACCGGGGGCGGTGCGGCTCGATCGTGTCGGTAGAACGCTGATTGTCACGCTCGACCGGCCGGAATCGCGCAATGCGATAGATAGCGGCATGCGGGATGGACTGCATGACGCGTTCGTTCTGGCTGCGCTCGATGATGATATCTTGAACGTGACGTTGCGGGCGCAAGGGAGGGCATTCAGTCTGGGGGCGGATCTTGACGAGTTCGGCACTACTACGGATCCGGCCAGTGCCCATGCGATACGATCGCTGACCTTGCCTGCTCTGGGAGCATTGCGCTGCACCGAAAAGTTGGAGGCCCATGTCCAGGGTGCCTGTGTAGGTGCAGGCCTTGAACTCGCCGCTTATGCCGCGCGCTTGTGCGCGACGTCCGATGCATGGTTCCAGCTTCCCGAACTGGCGATGGGCATATTGCCGGGGGCGGGTGGCTGTGTGTCGTTGATCCGTCGGATAGGCCGGCAACGCACGGCGCTGATGATCCTGTCGGGTAAGCGCCTGTCCGCCCGGCAGGCGCTAGCCTGGGGACTGATCGACCGGATCGCAGATGATGTGTCCTGAAGCGATCGTGGCACGTACGTGTCGTGCACCAAGATCGCGACGAATTTCGGCCCAGGGTGCGGCCAGCAGACAAAGATCTGCCTGCGCGTTCACTTCTACCCGCCTTTGCGAACCGATGGCGTCAGGCGCTACGAGATAGAGCGCCAGCGCGGCCTCGGGAGTGAGCGCTTCTTCTGCTCCGATGATTTGTCCCGATGGCGTTCGGCGGGATACGGCGGCGGCCATGGCTTGCCATGGATCGGTCGATCCGAAAGGAGCGTCGCTGCCTCCGGCGAGCGCGATGCCGGCCGCTTGAAGGCTGAGCAGATGGTAGAGGTCGGCATGATGACGTTGCTCGACGTCGAGCAGATAGCGGTCGCCTCGTTCGCTCAGGAAGTGTGGTTGGACGCAGACATGCAGACCCATTGCCGCGATTTCGCGGATCAGGTCCGGCGTGGTTATCGACGCGTGTTCGATACGGTCCCCTGTGCGCGGGCCTGATTGCCTCAGTATGGCCAGCGCATAGACCAGTTCGATCTCGCTGACGCAGTGGATGGCGACGGCGCGCTGCTGGTCATGCGCGGCGGCGACGAAACGCGCGGTTTCGTCGGGATCGGGCAGCGCTGCCTCGTGAAGGTGGAGCTTGGCTTCTCCAAGCTGCCATGGACCGTTTGCCGCCTTGGCCAGTTCGAGCGAGCCGGCGAGGCGGCAGTGCTGGCGCAATCGTCCGCTGCGTATCTGTTCCGAGACATGCGCGGCCATTACCGCATCATTGCGCGGCGACATGTCGGTGACGCCGGTCACGCCAAACCGCGCCAGTTCGTGCGAGACGGCAGCGAAATCGGGCGGCTCACTGCTGAGTGCGGCTTGAAGCCATGCATCTTCGTCGAACAGCCTGCCGGTATAGCCGTTCGCATCCCGTTCCAGCCCGGACGGCGGGGCTGCGGCATCAAGGAGGAGGGCAAGGGCTGGAGAATTGAGCAGCCACATGCGCCCGGATCGATGTTGAATGCGCAAGGGACGATCCGGCAACAGGCGATCGAGCGAGCGTGCGTTGGGCAGGCCCATCACGCTTTCGTGATATCCCGTACCGCGCAGCCAGCCGGTGCCGGCGCGTTTCAGGACCGTGGCGAGTTCTTCAGGTGAATTGACCTCGGGCGGGCCGCAGAAGACGGATGCGGCGCGTGCAGCCTGCGCGGCGAGGTGGATGTGATGATCGTGCAATCCGGGCAACAATGCTCCGCCGTGCGCGTCGATGACGTATCCGTCCGTCAATGTGTCGGGCGGAGCTATCTCCGCGATGATATCGCCGGACAGGCGGACGTCCGCGAGGCCATGGCCCCAGACTTCGGCATTGCGGATCAGCATTGCAGATAAGCGGCGGTATCCGCCCCGAGCGGACGTACGGGCGCGAGCAGCTCCCGACGTCGCGAGGTGGGAAAGCGATGGCCGATTGCCGCGCCCCAGGCGCGCAGTTCGTTATTTAGCGCTGCCCGATCGTAAGCCTGTTCCTCGCGGAGTGCCCGCGCGGTGATCGCGCTCATGGATAGGCCGATGCGGCGTGCCTCGCCGCTTTTGTACGCGCGCCATCCCTCGATCGCGCCGGTTATGCCGGTCAGGGGGTCGGCTATGGCATCGCCGACATAACCGATCTCGCCTGTGGCGTCGGCAAGTGCGCGGCTGAGCCCGGCCGCCACTCCGCAATCGTTGCCAATTCCGGTCCAGTTGGCCGCTTCGCCGCTGGCGCCGTGGCCGGTGACGCTCAACCAGACGAGGCCAGGCGTTTCCCGCACCAGTATGTCCGCATCGATGTCAAGGTGTCTGAGTGCACGAATTCGGGAGGATTCAATGACGAAATCCGCCCGGCGGATAAGACCGACAAGCGCGGCTTTCTGTATGTCGCATCCGAAATCGACAAGGATGCTGGCCTTGCCCTGGTTGATAAGATCGAAGGTCGCCGGATCGTCGCGCCGTATAAGGTCGGGGCGGGTCCTGCTTTCCACTTTTACCACTTCCGCGCCGGCCAGCCAGAGGAAGTGGCCGATGAGCGGCCCCGCCCAGATCGCCGACAGGTCTATTACGAGGGGGCGACGTGCCGGTTCGCGTTCGCGGCGAGGACCTCGGGTGAGCATTTCCACGGCCGGAGAAGAGGGCGTTTCGTCCGCCGACGCAACCGGCAGGCCCAGAAGGCGGCCGCGCGTGAGCAGGTCGGCGCAATCATGCCTCGCAACCGCCGCCTCGATTGCGGAAGTGTCGTGTATGTCGATGCTCTCATCGAGGAACAGTGCCGGCAACAGTTCGCGATCCTCGGCGCGGATGATCGTCAGCGCGAACCAGCCGCCGTCGGCGGTAGGCATCAGCCGACTTCCGCCAATGCCGGCGGAAACGCGTCTGTTGATCAGGTAGCCGCCGTTCGATCCGCGCTCTCCCATGATCGTCGCACCATCGAGTGCGGCGATTCCGGGGGAACACGTTTCCTCGGCAAGGAGGCGCAACTGGCGATCTGCCCAGCGAGCCAGCGGGATTGCCGGGCCGGTGCGCTCAGGCGTCCGCAAGGATCTTTTTGACCTCGCGGCGCAGGAGTTTGCCCATCTCATTGTAGGGCAGCTCCGCGACGACCGCTATCCGTTCCGGCACGCGCGAGGAACGCAGGCGAGCGCGGACCAGTTCCTTGACTTCCGTATCGCCAGGGGCCGAATGGCCTTCGCGAACGACCAGCGCCACACCCACCGTTTCACCCCATTCGGAGGAAGGGATCGCGACGGCTGCGGCATCGGCGATGGCCGGATGAGTGAGGAGAACGTCCTCGATCTCGCCAGGCGACATATTCTCGCCGCCCCGGACGATAACGTCGTCGGCGCGGCCGGAAAGGAACAGATAGCCGTCCTCATCCATGTAGCCGGCGTCACGGGTGGGGAACCAGCCATCAGCGTCGAGCGCGCTCTTTTCCTTGTATTCGCCCGAAACCTGTTCGCCGCGCACGTAGATTTCGCCTGCTTCGCCGGCCGGTAGCACTTTGCCGTCTTCGCTTCGGATCTCGATTTCGACGGTGGGAATCGGCTGGCCGAGCGACGTCAGGCGCGCGCGCACTTTGGGATCGTCGGATGCAAGAGCTGTGCGATGGTCTTCGGGACCGAGAAGAGCAATCGTTGAGCTCGTTTCCGTAAGGCCGTAGGCATTCGTGAAGCCTGCGTTCGGAAACAGCGCCAGCGCCTTCTGGATCACTTCCAGCGGCATCTTGCCGCCGCCATAAGCGATCGCGCGCAAGCTGGAAATGTCGGCTGCCGCGCCTTTTTCCATCACGTCGATCACGCGCGTGAGCATTGTCGGCACGACGAAAGCGTTGGAGATCGTTTCGGTCTCCACAAGTTGCAGCCATGCCTCCGGCGTAAAGGACGGCAGCATCACGATCTTGCGCTGCGCATAGATCGAGGAAAGCAGGGCCGATATGCCGGCGATGTGGTAGGGCGGCACCACGACCAGCGCGGCATCGGCTTCATCCGCAGAAGCGAATTCCACCGTGCCCAGGATATAGCCGAGCAGGTTGGAATGCCGGAGGATCGCGGCCTTCGGCGCGGCAGTGGTGCCGCTGGTGAAGAGCTGGATGGCTACGCCTTCGCCCGGATCGTATTCGCGCGCCTCGTCGGCCGGCGTGGTTTCCTGCGCCTTGAAGGTGAAGTCCTCGCGCGCGTAGATCGTATGGCCATTGTCCCCGGCAATCCGCGTCACGCGTTCTTCGTCGCCGACTACGAGCGCTGGGGCGATGCGGCTCAGCAGCCCCGCGAGGTCGGCATCGGGAAGGCGGTAGTTGAGCGGGCAATAGGGTACCCCGGCCAGCGCTGCGCCGAACACCGCGATCACCGCCGCCTCGCTGCTTTCGTCAAGCAGCGCGACATATTCGGCGCCGCTTTCGCGGATCAGCTCGAATGCGCCGCGCGCTGCGCTCAGCAGCTCGCCATAAGTCCAGCGTTTGCCGTCGCAGACCAGGCCGACACGGTCAGGGGCCGCTTCGGCGGCCATTTCGAGGAGAAGCGCGATGTTCATGCGGGCTGCTTCTTTCGGATCAGTCGGAGGCCGGAAGCGGCTTGGCATCCTTGATCGACAGCGCCACGCCATCGACCGCGAGCGATCCCTTGCCGGGCTTGACCACGAGCAGTTCGTATTGCCCATCGGCATCGACATAACGCTTGCCCATCAGCGAGCCGCCCGAAAAATCGGGGCTCAAAGCGGCAGGTTCTGCGGGCTTGGCTTCGCCCATCGCTGCGCCGCCGCATTCGATGGTGCCGTTGCCGCTGCGGATGACCATGACTTCGGTGTCGCAGGCGGCGCTCTTCAGGCGGGTGCCGGGTTTCATGTGCAAATCCTCTTCTCAAACGATCAGGCGATCGCGCCTGCGGCCTTTAGGCGCTGAATCCGGTCCCGTTCAAGACCCAGTTCGAGCAGTATCGTCTCACTGTGTGTCGAAGACTCGGCTCAAGGCCACCGAGGTGGGGCAAGTCCGGTGCGGCTCGCTCCTCCTCGGCGGCGTTTATGAATTTACGATCCGCACCGCATCAGGCGATCGCGCCCTTCGCTTTCAGTTCCTCGATGCGATCCCACTCGATGCCCATTTCCATCAGGACGATCTCGGTATGCTCCGAAGCCTGGGGCGAACGTACCGTCTCGGTCGGTTCGCCATTGAATTGCACGGGGCCGCGAACCAGTCGCATCGGCGCGCCGCCATCCGCGCCCTCGACTTCGAAGATCATGTCGTTGGCCAGCGCCTGCTCATCGGTCAGCAGGTCATGCACGCTCTGGATCGGTGCCCATTGGCCCTTCATCGTGCGCAAGTGCTCGCGCCAGTAAGCGAAGGGTTTTGCTGCGATGGCTCCGGCGATGAGGTCGATGGCCGGCTGCGCATTGGCGAGCAGCGACGGGACGTCCTTGAAGCGCGGGTCGGACAAATGCTCGGCAAGACCGAGGTGTTGGAAACAATCTTCGACATACCCGCTTGGTGAGACCATGCAGAGGTTGATCGTCCCGCCATCCGACGTGGTGAAGTTGCCGACGAGCGGATTGACGCGGGATTCGGTCTTGCCGGGCATGGCGTTGCGGGAAAGGATGCCGGTTTCCATTACTTGCGAAATCAGCGCGCCCGAGGCCCAGGTCGCGGTGCTGAGCAGCGAGACGTCCAGCTCGATCGCCTCACCGGTACGCTCCCGGTGAAGAAGCGCGGCAGAGATGCCGCCGGCAATGAACATGCCGCCGATGGAATCGCCAAAAGCGGGAATACCCTGGCCGAGCGGTCCGGGCAGTTCTTCGGGCGTCATCGAATAGGCGATGCCGCTGCGCGACCAGAAGCAAGTGCCGTCGAAGCCGCCGACATGGCGCTCCGGCCCCTTGTTGCCCAAGGCGCTGCCGCGGGCATAGATGATGTTCGGGTTCACCGCCCGGATGTGTTCGATATCGAACTTGTTCTTCTGGCGGACCTGGGGAAGATAGTTCGTCAGGAAGACGTCCGATTGCTTGGCCAGTTCATAGAGCACTTCCTGGCCTTCGGGTGTCGAGATATCGACGCCTACGCTGCGTTTGCCGCGATTCGGGTGCTCGATCAGCGTGTGGCGAAGCGGGTCGAGCTTGACGCCGCCCATGTTGAGGAACCCGCGCTGGGTATCGCCGCGCACCGGATGCTCGATCTTGATGACATCGGCGCCCCAATCGGCGAGCACGCCGCCTGCTGCGGGAACGAAGGTGAACTGCGCCACCTCCAGAATACGAATTCCATCCATCACCTTCGTCGCCATCGCGCACCTGTCCCGTCTGCAAGATATGAAAGAGTCCGGATTCCGGACCGAATGACCCGATCTGTACGCAAACGCGGGCACGATCAACCTTTCAGCTATCGCCATCACGATTTTCCCCTTTCCCTGAAGGTTTCGGACGAGGCCGAGCTGCTGGAGCAGAGGCGAAAAACCGGGCGGTGCCAGGGTTTTTGCAGTTGCGATGCTCCTGAAGGACCGGGTTTGCGGGAGTAAAGAAAAATGCGTTCGCATTTGCAGCATTTGCAATTGACAATTTTAAATTGATAACCTAGGTTAGCTATCTGAAGGCGCCAAACGCCTTGCCGGATTTTCAGTTTTGGAGATTTTAAGATGAAGAAGTTTGCTGCCCTCGCCGCTCTTGCCGTCATTGCCGCTGTCCCGGCTATTGCCTCGGCCGAAGAAACCTCGCAGACCGTTCGCGCCGCCACCGACGCTTCGGCTCCCGCCGTTGCTCTGGCCGCCGGCAAGATGCTCTATTCGGCCAATGGCCAGCGCGTTGCCGCGATCTACCGCGTCAATGCCGAGGGCAATGCTCAGGTCATCCTGAACGGCCGCCTTGTCACCGTTCCCGCTACGTCGCTGACGGAAGTCGACGGCAAGGTCACCACCGCGCTGACCAAGGCGGAACTGAGCCGCGTTCGCTAAGACGCGCTTCAAGACCAATAGAAAGGGCGGCGCGTATTGTGCCGCCCTTTTTGTTTGCGTGGGTCATATAAGTCTGTTGGCTTGGCCTTCGTTTTTCGGTGAGCTTGGTTTGAGCCTGTCGAAGGCCGGACGATGATGAAGCTCCAAAAAAACCACGCGCATGCGCTTGACATGTAGGAATGTTCTTCATACGTTCCATGCATGTCAGTTACCAGACTGGCACTGTGACGGGTGCGGGGGCGCAAGCGCTTCGGCTCTGCTCCTTCGCAGTGCGGTCGGCGCCCGCGCGGTCCGGACAGGCCGCCACGGGATGCGGCGGATGGACAGG
>DASWWL010000185.1:0-14230 GCA_036400975.1 Novosphingobium sp.
GGAATGCTTCCGGAACGGAACCGGTGTGCGCTGGGGGGATCATGCCGGTTGCCTGTTCTGCGCGACTGGCGCGTTTTTCCGCCCTGGATACGTCAATAATATTGTGCAGAACTGGATTCCGGCGCTCGCTGGCGTGGAAGAACGGCTACATCGCGGGGCAAAGGTCGCAGATGTCGGTTGTGGCGTCGGCTTTTCCACGCTGCTGATGGCGCAGGCCTATCCCGAAAGCCAATTCATCGGCTTCGACTTTCATGAGCCATCCATCGATGAGGCCAGACGCCATGCACGGGATCACGGCTATGGTGATCGCGTGCGCTTCGAGGTCGCCGCGGCAAAGGGCATCGCCGAAAACGGTTTTGATCTGATTACGATGTTCGATTGCCTGCACGACATGGGCGATCCCCGCGGCTGCGCATCGCACATGCGTAAAATCCTTGCGGAAGGCGGTACCTGGATGATCGTCGAACCCATTGCCGGCGACGCACCCACCGACAACATGAATCCCGTGGGACGGATGTACTACAACGCCTCAACCATGATTTGCGTGCCGACCTCGCTTGACCAGGAAGTAGGCGAAGCTCTCGGCGCTCAGGCCGGCGAAGGCAAGCTCGCGCGGATAATACGGGAGGGCGGTTTCAATACCGTGCACCGTGCGACTGAAGGCCCTTTCAACATGGTCCTCGAAGCGACCTGAGATGACGACTGGCGCCGCCATATCCGGATCGAGTCGAAAGCCCGGCCTGCCGCATGACGGAACGAAACGGGGAAAGACACCCGCCTTCCCCTTGCCTTTCGGGTCGATAAGGCCCAAATGCGCGGCAATTCGCGCGCTGGCCGGACGATTCTATGAACATGATTGAACCCTTCCTCGACCAGGCTCCCTGGGACCTCGATGGTGACAAGCTGCGCGAGGAATGCGGCATTTTCGGAGTGACTGGCGCCAAGGACGCCGCGCCGATGACGGCATTAGGGCTTCACGCCTTGCAGCATCGCGGTCAGGAAGCCTGCGGCATTACCAGCTTCGATGGTGACGAATTCTACTCGCACCGCGGCATCGGCCACGTCGCACAAGTGTTCAACAGCGCCGAAGTGCTGAGCGTGCTGCCGGGTCAGATGGCCTCAGGCCACGTCCGCTATTCGACCACCGGCGGTTCCGGCCTGCGCAACGTCCAGCCACTCTTCGCCGACCTCGCGGCGGGCGGATTCTCCATCGCACACAACGGCAACATCTCCAACGCGACGCATCTGAAACGCGATCTCGTGCAGAAAGGTGCGATCTTCCAGTCCACCTCGGATACCGAGGTAATCATTCATCTCGTCGCCACCAGCCGCTATCCCACGCTGCTCGACCGCTTCGTCGATGCTCTGCGCATGATCGAGGGTGCCTATTCGCTGATCTGCATGACCAAGGAAGGCATGATCGCCTGCCGCGACCCGCTGGGCATCCGCCCGCTGGTCATGGGTCGCATTGGCGACGCCATCGTCTTCGCTTCCGAAACCGTCGCCTTTGATGTGATCGGGGCTGAACTGATCCGGTCGATCGAACCGGGCGAACTCGTTCAGGTCGATCATAAGGGCACGATCTCGAGCCATCGTCCATTCGGCATGTCCAGCGCCCGCCCCTGCCTGTTCGAGCACGTCTACTTCAGTCGCCCCGATTCCGTGATGGATGGTCAGTCAGTCTATGCGGTCCGCAAGCAGATCGGTGTCGAGCTTGCCAAGGAAGCTCTCGCCGAGGCCGATCTTGTGGTTCCCGTACCCGACAGCGGCGTTCCTGCTGCGATCGGCTATGCCCAGCAGTCCGGTATTCCATTCGAGCTCGGCATCATCCGCTCCCACTATGTCGGACGTACCTTCATCCAGCCTTCGGATGGCGCGCGCCATGCCGACGTCAAGCGCAAGCACAACGCGAACCGTGCCATCGTCGAAGGCAAGCGCATCATCTTGATCGATGATTCGATCGTGCGCGGCACCACATCGATGAAGATCGTGCAAATGATGCGCGATGCCGGCGCCGCTGAAGTACACATGCGCATCGCCAGTCCTCCGACCGAGCATAGCTGCTTCTACGGCGTCGATACGCCCGAGCGCTCGAAGCTGCTCGCAGCGCAGATGGACATCAAGGCGATGGCCGAGTTCATCCACGCCGACAGTCTGGCCTTCATCTCCATCGACGGCCTGTACCGCGCCGTGGGCGAAAGCGGCCGGAACAAGGCTTGCCCGCAATATTGCGATGCCTGCTTCACCGGCGATTATCCGACGCGCCTTACCGATCTGGCCGAGCGTGAATCGCCCGATCTGCTGACCCTGCCGGTCAATCGCGTCGCGTGAGCGAACAGCCGTTTAACGGACAGCTCGCGCTGGTTACCGGCGCGAGTCGCGGCATCGGGGCCGCCACTGCCGAAGCGCTGGCTCGAGCAGGCGCGCATGTTGTTCTCACCGGTCGCGACACCAAGGCGCTCGAAGTTATCGAGGAGCGGATATTTCAGGCTGGCGGACATGCCACGATCGCTCCCGTGGACCTAGCCGAACCGGACGGCATTGCGCGTCTGGCCACGGCTATCGGCCAACGCTGGCAAGCGCTCGACATCCTTGTCATCAATGCCGCCGTGCTTCCTCAGTTGACCGGCGTCGTCGACATCGAACAACGCGCCTTCAATCAGGCGCTTACGGTAAACGTTCTCGCGACACAGGCGTTAATCGCCAATTTCGACCATATGTTGCGCGCCAGCCCGAATGGACGCATCGTCGGTCTCACGAGTACAGTCGCGCAGAGCCCACGTGCCTTTTGGGGAGCTTATGCTGCCAGCAAGGCCGCATTCGAGGTGCTGCTGGATTGTTACGCGCAAGAGACGCGGAATGTCTCGAAACTGCGCGTGGCCATCGTCAATCCGGGCGCGACCCGTACAGCAATGCGCGCACGCGCCTATCCGGGGGAAAGCCCCGCCTCAGTCAAACCGCCCGAGACGGTTGCCGATCGCATCGTGTCGTTGCTTTCGGAAGAATTCAACAGCGGCCACCGGGAAACCGTTAACCAGGCCCGATAAGTCCGCTGAAACGGAACGTGCGACATTTTCCCCCGATCGCCAATGGGAGTGGCGGATCAAACAGCGGGGGCAATGATGTCGGAACCGATGACAGAGGACCGCTATACCCGTGCGTCACAGGAAGATCGCAGTGCGCCGCGCACGCGTATCTCGATTCCGGCGACGCTCCGACCCTCGGGTGCACGTGGATTTCACACCGTGGTCAGCGACCTGTCGCTTTCCGGCTTTTGCTGCATGTCGATAAACCGGCTGCCCTCTGGGGCACTGGTCTGGCTTTCACTGCCTAATATGGCGTCCATGGAAGCGGAAGTCGTCTGGTGGAACAACAGCCTTGTCGGTTGCGCCTTCCATCAGCTCTTGAACCCGATCATCCACGACAACATCATCGCGCGCTGGCGTTCTGACGGCATGTTTCGACCGATCACCTAGCAGATCGATTCTGAGACTGACTGGTCAGGCCTTCACCAGCGTCACCTGCGCCACATCGATGCCGCCTCCGCGAAAACCGCCTTCGCAATACATCAGATAAAAACGCCACAACCGCACAAAGCGCGCGTCAAAACCAGAGGGGAGCTCTCCATGAGAGACGGTGCGGTCGAAATTCTCACGCCACAATCGCAGCGTTTCCGCATAGTCGGTACCAAAGCTCGTCTGATCGGTCCACGACAGGCCACGCTCGGAGGCAAGGCGCTGAAACTCGGTCTCCCGCACCAGCAGACCACCTGGAAAAATGTAGGTCTGGATGAAGTCTGCGCTGCGCGCATAGGCTTCGAACAAGTCGTCGCGCATCGCGATATACTGGATTGCGGCGCGCCCGCCCGGCTTCAGGCACCGCGCAATGCAATCAAACCATGAAGCCCAGAACTCCCGACCTACCGCCTCCACCATCTCGACACTGACGATGCCATCGAATTGGCCGGCCACGTCGCGGTAGTCCTGCTTGCGAAAGTCGATCCCCGCCTGAACGTGATGCGCGCGGGCCCATTCGAGCTGCTCGTCCGAAAGACTGATCGCCGTCACGGCCGCCCCATGATCCGCCAGGGAACGCGCCTGCGAACCCCAACCGCAGCCGATCTCCAGCACGCTCGCCGCCCCTGCGACCCGTTCAGAGACAGTCTTCAGCTTGCGCTGCTGCGCAGCTTCAAGGTTACCGCTTCCACAATCGAAGCGGGCGCTCGAATAGCTCATCGTCGGATCGAGCCAGCACGCATAGAAGTCGTTGCCAAGGTCGTAGTGCGCCTGAATATTGCGAACCGAGCCCGTGCGCGTGTTTCGGCGAAGCCAATGCATGAAGCGGGCAACCAGCCGCCATGGACCGAGAGCACGGCCCGCATTGCCCAAACCTTCGCCATTCTGCATGAACAGAGCGAAAAGCGGCACAGGGTCGGGACTATCCCACTCTCCCGCCTCCCACGCTTGATACCAACCGACCGAACCGGCGGTGGCGAGACGCAGCAGCGCACGGGCATCCTTCAATTCGACCACAGCGTCGAAACCGGGTGATCGCCCGCCCAGCAGCCGTGTAGTGCCATCCGGCAGCGTGGTAGAGATGGAGCCACGGTCGAGACCGGCATCGATCCTGTCGAGAACCTTGTTGATTCCGCCAGACCAAAGGCGCGCAAGCCATTGGGGGCCAAGCCCCACACGGCGTCCGCCCGCCGCCAGCTCAGCTCCCCTGCCCGGCGCTTGCGCGTTCATGGTGCTCGATATGGCTATTCAAGGAGAACTTGGAAAGCCCCCGGCGCACTTCAATCCGAACGCACGTCACGATAGGCGGCCAGCGCGCGCTCGCGGGCCTCTCGATGGCCGATCAGCATATCGGGATAATTGCGTGGCCGCTTCCCTTCGGGCGGATCATGAATATCCTCATCCGCAAGATCGCCCAGTTCAGGCACCCAAGCGCGGATATAGCCGGCCGCGTCGAACTTGGCGGACTGCGACAGCGGCGCCATAATTCGGCTGAAGAGATTGGCATCGACACCGCTTCCCGCAACCCACTGCCAGTTCACCGCATTGCTGGCGTAATCGGCATCGACCAGCGTATCCCAGAACCAGCGCTCGCCCTCCCGCCAGTCGATCAGCAGATGCTTGATCAGGAAACTGGCCGCAATCATCCTCACGCGGTTATGCATCCAGCCGGTCTCCCAAAGCTGGCGCATGCCCGCATCGACGATCGGATAGCCGGTAAGTCCCTGTTGCCACGCCTTCAGGTCTTCGGCCGCTTCCTTACCGCTTCGCCAAGGCAGATTTTCGAAATCACCGCGCGCCGGACGCGCACCATATTCCGGAAACTGCAAGATCACATTCTGCGCATAATCACGCCATCCGAGTTCGCCGAGAAAGGTCGTAACGGAGCCCCCCGCATCGGCAACGGCATGCCAGACCGCAGCCGGGGAAATTTCGCCAAAATGCAGATGGGGCGAGAGAAACGACGTACCATCCTCTCCCGGCAGGTTACGTCTTTCTTCATAGCGGGCCCCGCGCGAAGCGAAGCTGCGCAGCCGCGCTTTCGCTCCTTCCTCTCCGGGCGTCCATTCGGCGCGCAGGCCTTCCGCCCAATCCGGCTGTGTCGGCAACAAGTTCCAGTCCGACAGCGTCTCGCTCTCCGGCCATTCCGGCGGCGCGGGAATATGCGCAAGGCCCCGCCGCGGCGCTTCGGGGGGCATGTGCTGGACAAACGCCCGCCAGAACGGCATATAGATCCGATACGGCCTTCCTCCGCCTGTCAGCAGAGTGCCGGGCGGCAGCAGGTAATTGCCATCATGGCAAACTAATTCGACCCGCTTCGCGAGCGCGCGCTCTGCGTTGCGCCACCATGGCTCGTAGTGGCGCAGCGCATGAACCGTCGATGCTCCGCACTCCTCCGCCAATCCGGCGAGCACTTCATCGGCCTTGCCCCGGCGCAGGATCAAGCGCGACCCCTTCTCCCGGAGAGCAGCATCCAGACCAGCGAGACTGTGATGCAGCCACCAACGTGAAGCCCCGCCCATGCGCCGATGTTTCGGCGTCTCGTCGTCAAGCACATAGACTGGGATCACCGGCCCTCGCGAAACGGCAGCGGCTAGTGCTGCCTGATCGCTCAAACGCAAGTCGCGACGCAACCAGACAATCGCCGGCGCAGTCATCGCATCACCGGAAACACGAGTGAAAAGCGGCTGGCCATGATCTGACCGGCAAAACGCTGATCATATAACCGATACATCGCCGCGCCTTCGCGTTCCACGACGGGCATCCTCGCCCAGAACAGGAAAGCGCGAATTTCGGGATCGCTGCGGGCAAGCGCGTCCAAATCGACCTTATCGGAAAGATTGCGGCGAGGCGGATTGAACGACAAACCCTTTCCGATCACATAACCGCCCGATCCGAACCGCGCTCCATCGCGCCACAGCATCTCTCGCCGCCAGAAGGCGATGGGTCGCGGATTGGCGACCACCAGTTCGGGCGCATGCCCATCCCGATTTGCCAATACCCGGCTCGCCTGCGCCTCGGCGCGACCAGTGATGAATCCATTGGCGAGAATATAAACACCAACGCTAGCGAAACCGGTCCATGCTGGCCAGGTCCAGTGCGCCAGTCGCTTCCGCTCCCGCCGGATGGAAAGCCCGACGGCCAGCGCCAAGGCCGCCCATATCCATATATCGATAATGAACAGCGTGTCGCCATAGAACCATCGGCTCGAAAACGGCTCCAGCAAGCGGATGCCATAGCTGTTGAGCCAGTCGAGCGCCGGGTGGCTCAGACAACCGACATAACTGAGAACAAGCAGCCAGCAAAACCTGACCGGCGGCCGCGCCAAGGGCCTCGCACCCCGCCGCGCCTGCCAGCGATCAAAGCCGTATACCAATGCAGCCAAAACGATCGGCAGCAGCAGCAATGCGATCGGTCCGTGCGTCAATCCCCGCCGCATCGCCAGCGAACGGAGGCCGTAGATCGTGCAACCGGCATCGATGTCGGGCAGGTTCGCGGCCAGGATCAGCGTCGGCAGGGCAAGGCCCGTGCGGCGCTTCAGCCCCATCTGTCCGAACAATGCGCCGACGAGGCTGTGCGTCAGATTGTCCATGCCACATGGGTGCAAGGCAATGGCGGCAAAGGCAATATGCCCTTGCCGCCATCACGCTTTTTCGGTGCCGTCGCCTGGAAGGCGACGAACCGTCAGAGTTCCGGGCCGCCCTCGGTCACCGTCCATGTCTGTCCCTTGGCGAGCAGCTTGGCGAGATCGGGTGCCTTGCCTTCGTTCGACGCGCGATCCTGCCCGAGGAGAGTCTCCTCGAAAGTCGGACGCGGATCGTCATAGAGCACACCCAGCGCCATCGGGAAGGCGCCGAAAGGCATCTCGACGAGCATGTGCGCAACCGCGCGATTGGTTACGTCATGAACGATCACGCCCGCCGTCTGCCAATCGCCATCGACGACATCGACTACCTTCAACGTCAGCTTCTCGGTATCGAGCGCGATGCCCTTGGCGCCCTTGTCGAACAGCATGGGTTCGCCGTTCTTAAGCCAGAGCTGGCGGCCCTCGGCGCCCTTGGGGGCGGCGAAGTCCTCGAAGCGATCCTTATTGTAGACGATGCAGTTCTGGAAAATTTCGACGAAAGCCGCACCCTTGTGGGCATACGCCGCCTTGAGCACGTTAGGCAGTTCCTTCGACACGTCGAAACCGCGCGCCACGAAACGCGCGCCCGAACCAAGCGCGAAGGCGCAAGGCTGCGCCGGGCGATCGACCGAACCGATCGGTGACGAAGGCGAAGGCGTGCCCACGCGGCTCGTCGGAGAATACTGCCCCTTGGTCAGGCCGTAGATCTCGTTGTTGAACAGCAGGATCTGGCAATCAAGGTTACGGCGCAGCAAGTGCATCGTGTGGTTGCCGCCGATCGACATGCCGTCGCCGTCACCCGTCACCAGCCAGACGTCGAGCTCGGGATTGGCGAGCTTGATGCCCGTGGCGAAAGCCGGGGCACGGCCGTGAATGGTGTGGAAGCCGTAGCTTTCGACATAGTACGGGAAGCGGCTCGAGCAGCCGATACCCGAAACGAACACGGTGTTCGCGGGATCGGCGCCAATTTCCGGCAGCGTGCGCTGCACGGCCTTGAGGATCGCATAGTCGCCGCAGCCGGGGCACCAGCGAACTTCCTGATCCGACTCCCAGTCCTTCAGAGTCGTCTGGATGGGGCTCATGTCGTTCATGGATTCACCGCCTTGATGCTGGGAAGCTGGGTGGCGTCGGCATCGACCTCGCCGCCCTCATTGTTCGGGATGCCATCAAAGAAAGTGGCGATGGCCGCCTCTATCTCGGCGATGGTGAACGGCTGTCCGCTGGTCTTGGCAAGAGGCTTAGCATCGACAAGGAATTGGTCGCGCAGCACGGTCTTGAACTGACCGGTGTTCATCTCGGGCACGAGCACATTGTCGAAGCCCTTGAGCAGATCGCCAAGGTTGCCCGGCAACGGCCAGACGTGGCGAACGTGGATGTGGCTGACATCGATGCCCTTTGCACGCGCGCGGCGCACGGCCTGATGGATCGGCCCGAAGGTCGATCCCCAGCCCACAACCGCAAGCTTGCCCGAGCTGTTACCGAGACAGACGTCTTGCGCTGGAATATCGGCGGCGATGCCATCGACCTTGGCCTTGCGGGCGTCGGTCTGCGTCTGGTGAACGGCCGGCGAATAATCGATGTTGCCGGTGTCGATGCCTTTCTCGATGCCACCAATACGATGCATCAGACCGGGCGTGCCGGGCTTGATCCACGGACGGGCGCCCTTCTCGTCACGCTTGAAGGGAAGCACCACGCCGTCGCCATTCTTCTCTTCGAGGAAAGTCACCGGGAACGATGCATAGCTCTTCGGATCGGGCACCTTCCACGGCTCGGCCGCGTTGGCGATATAGCCGTCGGTGAGCAGGATCACCGGCGTCATGTAGCGCACGGCGATACGGCAGGCCTCGATCGCGCAGTCGAAGGCGTCCGCAGGCGAGCACGCCGCGATCACCGGGATCGGCGCATCGCCGTTGCGGCCGTAGACGGCCTGATAGAGGTCCGATTGCTCGGTCTTGGTCGGCAAACCCGTCGAAGGGCCGCCACGCTGGGAATTGACGATGACGAGCGGCAGCTCTGTCATGATCGCAAGGCCCATCGCCTCACCCTTGAGCGCGATGCCGGGCCCCGACGATGAGGTGACACCAAGCTGACCGGCATAAGAAGCGCCGATTGCCGCGCAGATCGCTGCGATCTCGTCTTCCGCCTGGAAGGTGGTGACGCCGAATTCCTTCATCTTCACGAGGTTGTGAAGGATCGCCGACGCCGGAGTGATGGGGTAACCGCCGAAGAACATCGGCAGTTCTGCGAGCTGAGCGCCGGCGACAAGGCCGTAACTGATCGCTTCCGCGCCCGTGATCGTGCGGTAGAGGCCCGGAGCGCTCTCGGCCGGCTCAAGGCTGATCTTGCGCAGCGGACCGGCGATCTCGGCGGTTTCGCCATAAGCGTGACCCGCGTTGAGCGCGGCGATGTTGGCTTCCGCAAGGATCGGGTTCTTCCTGAACTTGTCGTTCAGCCAATCGACGATCGGCTGGCGATCGCGATCGAACATCCAGAGCGCCAGACCCAGCGTCCACATGTTCTTGCAGCGCAGCGCCTCCTTGTTGCCGAGGCCGAAGGGCTTGACCGATTCCAGCGTCAAGGCACTGATGTCGAACGCCAGCACGTCCCACTTGGCGAGACTGCCGTCCTCAAGCGGGCTGACCTCGTACTTCGCCTTTTCGAGGTTGCGCTTGTTGAACTCGCCGGTGTCGGCGATGATCAAGCCGCCTACCTTCAGCGCCGGTGCGTTGGTCTTCAACGCGGCCGGGTTCATCGCGATCAGCACGTCGGGCTGATCGCCGGCGGTGGTGATGTCGGTCGAACCGAAGTTGATCTGGAAAGCTGACACGCCGAACAGCGTACCCTGCGGAGCGCGAATCTCTGCCGGGAAGTCCGGGAAAGTCGCAAGGTCGTTGCCCGCGAGCGCTGTCGACAGGGTGAATTGCCCGCCGGTAAGCTGCATGCCATCGCCGGAGTCGCCGGCGAAACGCACGACAACCGCTTCAGGTACGGTATTTTCCCGCGCGGTCGCGGAATTATTCTCGGCCAGGATCGTTGCCATCATAATCCTCAATTGAAGGCGCTTGAGCCACCATGCTGCACCCCCTAGTTTTCCACGACGGAAGCACAAATCAGATTTTCTGTCAGGTGCAAAACCGCTGCAATTGCCAAACGCCCGCACCGCCCGCTAGTCAAGCCGCAAAGTGCCGCCTATGAGCCAGTTGTCACGCTTTTTACCCGCATAAGCCGCATGATAACGCCCATGCGCAGCCTTTTTCACATACCTGAGGATTCCCCTGCATGACCGATCCAGCCGACCTGCCCTATCGCCCCTGCGTAGGCGTCATGCTGGTCAACGCGGACGGCATGGTCTTCGTCGGCAAGCGCATCGACAACAAGGAGGGCGATGCCTGGCAGATGCCGCAAGGCGGCATCGATGAAGGCGAGGAGCTGCATGCGGCGGCTCTACGCGAATTGTGGGAAGAAACCGGCGTTACGGGGAACTGCGCGACGATCATCGCGCAGGCGAAGGAAGAACTGCTCTACGATTTGCCGGACGAACTGATCGGCAAGCTTTGGAGAGGACGCTATCGGGGCCAGCGCCAGTGCTGGCTACTGATCCGCTTCAATGGCTCGGATGCCGATATCCAGCTCGATGCGCACCAGCCGCCCGAATTCTGCGAGTGGAAATGGGTCTCGCCCGACGAACTGCCCGAACTGATCGTGCCGTTCAAGAAACGGGTCTACCGCGCAGTAGTGGAGGAATTCCGCGACCTGATCTGAGAAGGTCCGTCCTTCCCCCAAGCGGTAAAGAACCTGGCCCTCATCAATTCTCGCTGACCACCGGAGCGGGCTTCACCGCCTCGGCGGAAACGACGCGCGGCGCAGGCCCCTTGCCGATGACGGCCGCCAGTTGTTTCGTCGCTTCGCAATCGTTGCCGCACAGTCCCTGAAGACGAGCGAGGTTACGGCGCGCCTTCTCGACCGCGCCCTTTTCCACCAGCGCCGCACCTTCGCCCGAAATCGCCATGACGTTGGCGGGATCGGCTTCAAGCGCTTCGCGGTAATAATGCAATGCCTTGCCCTGCATGCCCTGACGGCGTGTCGCGTTGGCCAGGTCCAGCAGAATCGGCACGCTGCCCGGTTCCACTGCCAGCGCCGCCTCGAAAGCATCGATGGCGGCATCGACCTGCCCCGAACCAAGCGACTGACGCCCCTGAGCGACGAGCGCGGCGGCCCGGCTGTCGAGCGATCGCTGCGGAGCGGAATGAATCGCGCTGGCGGTGACAGCGGCGAGCAGGGACAGGGCAAGGGCAACGGGAGTATAGCGCATCAAGATTTCCTTGGCCGAATGGGCGGGCATGGACATCATCGCAACAGCTATCACACGCGAATGAAGCGCGCGATGAAAAAGCCGTCTGTGCCGTCATGCTGCGGGGTCAGCCGCCACCCTTCACCCCGGGGACGACCGGCGGGAAGGGCAACGAGATCCGACCGCCAGGCCGGATTGCGCGCAAGAAACGCCCCGGCCTGATCAGCGCCTTCACGATCGAGTAGCGAGCAGGTTACGAACACGAGGCGCCCGGCCTTGCCCACAAGCCCGGCGGCAACGTCGAGCAGGCGCGCCTGGATGGCCGCATAACGGACAAGGTGCGCCTCGCTCAGCCGCCAGCGCGCCTCGGGGTTCCGGCGCCATGTGCCGGTGCCCGAGCAGGGTGCATCCACGAGCACAGCGTCGGCCCGCCCCCTCCAACCGGCAAGTGCATCTTCCTCACGGCCGGGATTCAACAAAAGGGTCTCGACGATCTCCGCTCCCGCCCGCTCGGCACGCGGCGACAGGCGGGACAATCGCGCGCGATCCGTATCGCAGGCCAGCAGGCTTCCACGGTTCCGCATGGCGGCAGCGAGAGCCAGCGTCTTGCCGCCGGCTCCTGCGCAAAGGTCGATCACGACCTCGCCCGGCTGCGCGTCAACCACGTCGCAGGCGAGCTGGGATCCGACATCCTGAACCTCGACAAGCCCTGCGAGATAGGCTTCCCATTGCTCGACCGGCGTGTTCGCCGGCAAACGCAGCCCCTGCGGCGCGACGGTATGTTCGGCCGCAACCGGAAGCCGTATGCCGGCTCGGTCCGCCTTGAGAGTGTTGACGCGCAGATCCAGCGGCGCACGCGTCAGCAGCGCCTCCGCCTCGTCACCAGCGATGCCGCTCTCGGCCAATGCGGCCTCCAGCCAGCGCGGAGCGATCCCTGCTTCGGCGACCGGCTCGTCCGACGCAATGGACGCAGGCGCATGGCGCACGCCGTCGAACAAGGCGACGAGTACAGGATCGCGTTCAGCCAGCAGCAGCATTGCCGCCCGGCCGCTCTCCGGCACTTCGCCGCAGGCACGGATCGCGGCATAAGCGAGTTCGCGCACCGCGCGGCGATCACCGCTGCCGGCGAAGCGTCGCGGACGGAACCAGTCGGCAATGATGCGATCCGCCGGCGCGCCGTTCGCGCGCGACGCCGCGATCACGAGGTCGAGCACCTCGATTGCGGCCTGCACGCGCGCGGCGGGAGTCATGATGCGCCCGGACGCCCCTTATCAGCGCGATGGATAATTGGGCGCCTCGCGGGTGATCGTCACGTCATGGACATGACTTTCACGCAAGCCCGCGTTGGTGATACGCACGAATTTCGCCTTGGTCCGCAAGTCATCGATCGACTGCGACCCGGTATAGCCCATCGCCGCCTTGATGCCGCCGACAAGTTGGTGGATCACGTCCTTCGCAGGCCCCTTGTAGGGCACTTGTCCCTCGATGCCTTCGGGCACCAGCTTCAGCGAATCCTTGATGTCCTGCTGGAAATAGCGATCCGCCGATCCGCGCGCCATCGCGCCGACCGAGCCCATCCCGCGATACGACTTGTAGGCACGGCCCTGATAGATGAAAGTTTCGCCCGGCGCTTCCTCGGTGCCCGCCAGCATCGAACCGATCATGATCGTCGAAGCGCCGGCGGCGAGCGCCTTCGCCGCATCGCCCGAAGTACGCAGACCGCCATCGGCGATGACCGGAACGCCCGACTTTTCCGCCTCTTCCGCCGACTCCATGATCGCGGTCAGCTGTGGAACACCAACGCCCGCAACGATACGGGTGGTGCAGATCGATCCCGGCCCGATGCCGATCTTCACCGCATCGGCCCCCGCGTCGATCAGAGCGCGCGTGGCTTCGGCGGTAGCGACGTTGCCGGCGACGACCTGCGCCGAGTTCGACAGCTTCTTCACGCGCTCGACGGCGCGGGCGACATCCTTGTTATGGCCATGCGCGGTATCGATGATGACCACATCGCATTCGGCCGCGAGCAGCGCCTCGGTACGCGCGAAGCCCTTGTCGCCGACCGTTGTGGCGGCGGCGACACGCAGGCGCCCGGCGGCGTCCTTGGTCGCGTTGGGGAAAGTGACGGCCTTCTCGATGTCCTTCACGGTGATAAGGCCGATGCAATGAAAGCTGTCGTCCACGACCAGCAGCTTCTCGATCCGCCGCTGATGCAGCAGACGGCGCGCTTCGTCCTGTCCGACGCCAAGCTTCACGGTCGCGAGATTCTCGTGCGTCATCAGTTCGCGCACCGGCTGCGCCGGATTGTCGGCGAAGCGGACATCGCGGTTGGTCAGGATACCGACGAGCTTGCCATCAGCCTCGACGACCGGGATGCCGCTGATCCGGTTGGCCTGCATCAGCGCCTGCGCCTCGCCCAGCGTGGCGCCTGGCGCGATGGTGATCGGATTCACCACCATACCGCTTTCGAAACGCTTCACGGCACGCACCGCCGCGCATTGTTCCTCGATAGAAAGGTTGCGGTGCAGCACGCCTATGCCGCCCATTTGCGCCATGACGATGGCCATGTCCGCTTCGGTAACGGTGTCCATGGCTGACGAGATGACAGGAATGTTGAGGCCGATCTCCCGCGTCAGCCGCGTGGCCGTATTCGCCTGCGTGGGCAGGATGTCGGATTCGGCGGGACGCAGCAATACGTCGTCGAAGGTCAGGCCGAGGGGGATTTCGATGTGCGCCACTATGCCTCTGCGGATCTGGATTCGTGGCGGCCCATGTAATCAAGCCTGCCCGCGAGTGCCA
>DASWWL010000186.1:0-6939 GCA_036400975.1 Novosphingobium sp.
ATAACGCAAAGCCGTTACAGCCCGGCCTGTACCAGCCAATCGTGGAAAATGCGCACCGGACGCGATTCGAGATCGCGCGGGCGGCAGATGAACCAGTAGCTGTAGGGGCTCTCCACCTCGATATCGAACAGGTGGGTCAGGCGTCCGTCGCCGGCGCGGATGAAGTGGTCGTCGTGCATGATCGCGATGCCGAGGCCCTGCGCGGCCGCTTCCAGCATCAACTGCCCGGAATCGAAGTGATCGATGGCAGCCGGAGTGAGCCGCTGCATGCCCATCGCATCCTTCCAGGCGTCAAAGCTGTGGGGCAGGTCGTGATGGATCAGGAAGGTCTGCTTCGAAAGCGTCGCTGCGTCGGGTTTCAGGCCGATATCCTTCGCCAGGTCCTTCGAGGTGATGGCATAGACCCGGTTGTGATCCAGCCGTACCGAATAGAGCGATGCATCCGGTTCCTTCGACATGACGATGGCGGCGTCGAGCGTGTCCCCGACGCGGTCGGAGACATGGGGGCGGCTGTCGATGTCGATGTGCAGGCGCGGGTGCAGCTTGCGCAGTTCCGGCAGGCGGGGGAACAGCCGTTGGCCGCCGAACAGGCCCGGCACGCCCAGATGGAGGCGAAGCACGCGGCCGGGATCGATCTGCGATTCCACCGCCTCGGCCAGTTCTTCCAGCTTGGGGGCAATGGCCTCGTAAAAGACCTGTCCATCGTCGGTCAGCTTCATCGCCTGATGCTGGCGCGTGAAGAGGCGCTTGCCGGTGAAGTCCTCCAGCGCCGTCACGCGCCGCGAGAGCGCGGAAGGCGACAGGCCGAGTTCAGACGCCGCCGCCTTGGCCGAGCCGAGGCGAACGACGCGCACGAATGCTTCAAGGGCACGCAAGGGAGGAAGACGGCGTATCGCCAAGGCTCAGTCTCTCCGGCTCAGTCTTCTGGGTCTTCGTCCTGGCTTGGGGGATGCAATCTCAGGCGCGTCACATGACGTTCGTTACCGGCAGTTACCTCGATGCGCCAGCCGCTTTCGTGATCCACGATGGTGCCGACTTCCGGTACATGGCCGGCGAGCACGAAAGTGAGGCCGCCGATCGTATCGACCGCTTCCTCGACTTCTGCGAGGCGCGGATCGACCTTTTCCGCGACATCTTCCAATTCGGCGCGGGCATCGGCCTCCCACATGCCGTTGCCGAGCTGAACGATCATCTCGGTAGGCGCGTCGTCGTGCTCGTCCTCGATCTCTCCGACGATTTCCTCGACCAGATCCTCGATCGTGATGATGCCGTCGGTGCCTGAATATTCGTCGATGACGATGGCGAGATGCGTGCGGCTGGCGCGCATGTCGGCCAGCACATCCAGCGCGCCGCGTGCCTGGGGCACGAACAAAGGCTGGCGCATCAGCGTCGTCCAGTCCTTGGGCGCGGGCTTGCCGTTGGCGAGATAGGGAAAGACGTCCTTGATCAGCACCATGCCGATTACTTCGTCCAGCGTTTCCCCATAGACCGGCATGCGGCTATGGCCATGTTCCGCGAAAGCGGCGATCATGTCTTCCCAGCTTGCGGTCGCCGGGATCGCGACGATTTCCCCGCGCGGAATAGCGACATCGTCGGCGTCGTGCTCGCTGAAATGGAGGAGATTGCGCAGCATCTGGCGCTCGATCGGCGAAAGGTCGCCGCTCCTGCCGCCCGACTGGCCGGGATCGTCCTCATGCTCGTCGATGACTTCCTCGATCGCGGCGCGCAGCGACTGGTCGCCGTCGCCTTTGTCGAAGAAGCGCCTGATGGCACGCCACAGCGTGCGCCTACTGTCCGGATCTCCGGCGCCGGAATCCCCATGACGGCCATTGTCGGCCATTATTTCCTAAGCCCCTGATGCTTCGTCTGTGTCGTCATATGGGTCCTCGAAGCCCAGAAGGGCAAGGGCCTTTATCTCCATCGCCTCCATCGCCCTGGCATCCCCGGGCGAAATCTCGTGATCGAAACCGGCGAGATGCAGCAGCCCGTGGACGATCAGGTGGCTCGCATGCGCTTCCAGCGTAATGGACTTTTCCGCCGCCTCGCGCGAGCAAGTCTCGTGCGCCAGCGCGATGTCGCCAAGCAGTTCGGGCGCGCCTTCGGAATGCAGCGCCAGCAGTTCGTCCCGGTCCAGCATGGGAAACGAGAGGACGTTGGTCGGCTTATCCTTCCCACGCCATTCGCGGTTCAGCGCATGCACCTCGGCGTCGGACGTGAGCAGAAGGCTGGTCGACAAGCGCGGATTGGACAGTTCCGGCGCGACTGCGAGCGCCGCGCCGGCCGCGCGTTCGGCCAGCGCTTCCCAGTCGCTGGAGGCGGGCCAGGGGCCATCGATGTCGATCTCGAGTTCCATACGGAGCCGGCGCTAAGCGTCCTTGCCTTCATAGGCTTCGACGATCCGCCCGACGATCGGGTGGCGAACGACGTCGGCCGCATTGAAGCGGGTCACGCCGATGCCATCGACGCCTTCCAGCCTGCGCACCGCGTCGGCCAGCCCGCTCATCGCGTCGCCGCCGGGGATATCGACCTGCCGCGGATCGCCGCAGATCACCATGCGGCTGTTCTGGCCGAAGCGGGTGAGGAACATCTTCATCTGCGCCTGCGTCGTGTTCTGCGCCTCGTCCAGGATGACGAAGGCGTCGGCCAGCGTGCGGCCGCGCATGAAGGCGATCGGCGCGATCTCGATCTCGGCGCTGGCGATGCGGCGCTCGACCTGTTCGGGCGGCATGCAATCGTAGAGCGCGTCATACAGGGGACGGAGATAGGGATCGACCTTCTCCTTCATGTCGCCGGGCAGGAACCCCAGCCGCTCGCCCGCTTCGACCGCCGGACGTGACAGGATAAGGCGCTGGACGCTGCCGGTGATGAGTTGGCTGACCGCCTGCGCCACCGCGAGATAGGTCTTGCCGGTACCTGCCGGTCCCAGCGCGAAGATGATGTCCTTGCTGGCGAGCGCCTTCATGTAGTCGATCTGCGTCGCGGAACGCGGTACGATCGTCTTCTTGCGGGTGCGGATCATGATCGGCGGCGAATCGACCGTGCCGGAGATGATCCCTTCCAGTGTCGGTTCGTTCGACATCGCGATCAGCGATTCGATTGCGCCGGTATCGAGTTCTTGCCCCATTTCAAGCCGGTGGTGCGCGCCTTTCAGGACGTCGCGCGCGCGGGCGACGGAGTCTTCGGGGCCTTCTATCTGGATGCGGTTGCCGCGTGCCGCGATATAGACGCCCAGGCGGTTTTCGATCTGGACGAGATTGGCGTCGAACTGTCCGAAGAGCGTACCGAGCACGGCAGGTTCGTCGAAAGCGATTTCCACCTTGGCGCGGCGAGGCGTTTCGGGACGAAGTTGCGCCAGATCGTTATCGGCGCGGGCAGGTTTGCGGGCCATGCGCTCCTTTCATGTGACCGGCCAGAGAAGCACCGGTTCGAGTCGCAAGATAGGCGTCGGCGGATACCGCGCAAGCCGGGCGGATGGCTAATTCGGCCCGGGCGTGGCGCACTGTCCACAGTATTGCAGTGGAACAAATCGCCGCCTGTGGAGCTGTCTCCCCGCTGACTTGCGGATTCCCGCGCCGTTCAGGATGCAGGCGGCAAGTTCGGCGTCGTTTCGTCCTACGGGGTGCGAAACAAGGAGAACGAAGATGCGAAAGATTCTGATCGCGGCGTTGGCCGCAACCGTGCTGACCCCGGCCCTGGCCAATGCCCAGAGCCCGGCCGAGCTTCGCCACAATCAACGTGAGATCGGGCGTGACCGTGCGGAAGTGCGGCAGGATGTCAGACGCGGCGACTGGCGCGAAGCGCGCGAGGATCGGCGCGAGCTGCGTGAGGATCGCCGCGAGGCGCGCGAGGACTGGCGCGAATATCGCCAGAGGCATCGGGACGTCTACCGCCGCGGCGCCTATCGCGGTCCGCGCGGTTACGCCTATCGGCCGGTGGCGGTAGGCTATCGCTTCGCGCCGCCCTATTACGCGCGCAACTACTGGATCAACGATCCCTGGACTTATCGCCTGTCGCGCCCGGCGGCGGGACATAGCTGGGTCCGCTATGGCAATGACGTCGTTCTGGTGAACTTGCGCACGGGACGCGTCGTGCAGGTCTACAACCGCTTCTTCTGGTAAGCGGTCAGGCGGCCGGCCTGACTTGCATGGCGCCCGCCAGCGAGTTCGGGCCGGCCTCCATGATCTCCACTTCGACAAGGTCGCCGATCGCCGCCGCGCCGAAGAAATGGACCGACTGCAGCCAGGGCGACTTGCCCAGCCATTGACCTTCGTGCTTGCCTTGGCGCTCGATCAGAACCGTGCAGCGCTTGCCTACCGAGGCCTTGTTGAATGCGAACTGATCGCGGTTGAGCGCCGCCTGCAGGCGCTGCAGCCGCTCGTCCATGACCTCGATGCCGATCTGATCGTCCATCGTCGCGGCTGGCGTGCCCGCGCGCGGGCTGTACTTGAAGCTGAAGGCCTGCGCATAACCTACTGCATCGACGAGGTTCAGCGTTTCGCGGAACTCGTCCTCGCTCTCGCCGGGGAAGCCGACGATGAAGTCGCCGGACAGCGCGATGTCGGGCCGTACGGCGCGCACCCGCTCCAGCAGCCGCAGATAGCTTTCGGCCGTGTGGCTGCGGTTCATCGCCTTGAGCACGCGGTCGCTGCCCGACTGCACGGGCAGGTGCAGGAAGGGCATCAGCTTTTCCAGCTCGCCATGCGCGGCGATCAGCCCGTCGGTCATGTCGTTGGGATGGCTGGTGGTGTAGCGGATTCGGTGCAGCTCCGGGAGCTTGGCCAGTTCCCTTGCCAGACCGTCGAGCCCGATGGCGCGCCCTTTCGCGTCCTCGCCGGTCCATGCGTTGACGTTCTGGCCCAGTAGCGTGATTTCCCGCGCGCCGCCTTCGACCAGAAGCCGGGCTTCCTCGATCAGGTCCTTGCAGGGACGGGAAATTTCCGCGCCGCGCGTATAAGGAACGACGCAATAAGTGCAGAACTTGTCGCAGCCTTCCTGCACGGTGAGGAAAGCGGAAGGACCGGAGCGCCGACGTTTCGGCAGGGTGTCGAACTTGGTTTCCGCCGGCATGTCGGTGTCGGTCACGCGGTGGCCGGCGCTGGCTTTGGTCAGCATCTCGGGCAGGCGGTGATAGGCCTGCGGACCCACGACCATGCGCACCGACGGCGCACGGGCCATGATCTCCTCGCCTTCCGCCTGCGCTACGCAACCGGCGACAGCGATCAGCGGGCTGGAGCCGTCGTCGCGGCGCAAGCGGCCGATGTCCGAATAGACCTTCTCGGCCGCTTTTTCGCGGATGTGGCAGGTGTTGAGCACGACGAGATCGGCGTCGTCGCCCTCGGCAGCGGCGCTGAGGCCCTGCGCGGCAAGCAGTTCGGCCATCCGCTCGCCGTCATAGACGTTCATCTGGCAGCCGAAGCTCTTGACCTTGTAGGTCTTCGGGGAAGGGGTGGGGCGCATGGGCGGCGCCGATAGCGGATTTCACGGGAATTGGACAGGGGTGGTGGAACCAGTGCGGTCCAGCGCGTCAAGGTGACAAGCCGTGGCTGCTTCCTCGGCCATTTTGCCATGTCCGTCGCAAGCGTTCCAAGGTTTCCTTGCTCGCGCAAACCCGCTAACCGCGCGGCCATGTCCGAAACCAAGACTCTCCACGCCGCCTTCGTCGGTCATGTCGCCGCCGCGCTCGATGCGCTTGAAACCGCGGGTGCGCTGCCCGTCGGGCTCAGTCGCGGCGTGATCGCCGTCGAGCCTCCGCGCGATGCCAGCCATGGCGACCTGTCCACCAATGCCGCCATGGTGCTGGCCAAGCCCGCCGGGATGAATCCGCGCTCGCTCGCCGAAGCGCTGGTCGCGGAATTGTCGAAGCTTCCTGAAGTCATCGGCGCCGAGATAGCCGGACCCGGCTTCATCAACATGCGTCTCTCGCCCGAGACCTGGCTTGGCGAACTGCGCGCGATTGCCGCGATGGGCGGCGACTATGGCCGTTCGGCCATGGGCGCGGGCAAGACGGTGAACATCGAATACGTCTCGGCCAATCCGACCGGCCCGATGCACATGGGCCATTGCCGCGGCGCGGTGGTGGGCGATGCTCTGGCGGCGTTGCTGGAGTTCAGCGGGCACGAAGTGATCCGTGAATATTACGTCAACGATGCCGGTGCGCAGGTCGATGTGCTCGCCCGTTCGGCGCACGTCCGTTACCGTGAGGCGCTGGGCGAGGCCGTCGGCGAAATTCCGGAAGGCCTTTATCCGGGCGACTATCTGGTGCCGGTGGGTCAGGCGCTCGCCGCGGAGTTCGGCGACAAGTATGCAAGTGCTGCCGAAAGCGAATGGCTGCTGCTGTTCCGCGAACGCGCGGTGGCGGCGATGCTGGTGATGATCAGGGAAGACCTCGCGCTCCTTGGCATCCATCACGACCTGTTCTCTTCCGAGGCGGAGCTGCAGGCCGCCGGAAAGCCCGCCGAGGCTGAGGCCTGGCTGCGCTCGCAGGACCTTGTCTACGACGGTGTCCTCGAAGCGCCCAAGGGCAAGACGCCAGAGGACTGGGAGCCGGTGGCGCTGCCGCTGTTCCGCTCGACGAAATTCGGCGACGATCAGGACCGGCCGATCAGGAAGTCGGATGGAAGCTGGACCTATTTCGGCGCGGATCTCGCCTATCATTACCAGAAGGCACAGGGCGCCGACGCGTTGGTCGATATCTGGGGCGCGGATCACGCCGGCACGGTAAAGCGCATCAAGGCGGCCGTCGCGGCGATGACAGGCACGGTTGGGAAGCCGACGCCCTTCGAGGTCAAGCTGGTGCAAATGGTCCAGCTCCTGCGCGATGGCGAACCCGTGAAGATGTCCAAGCGTTCGGGTAACTTCGTGACCCTGGCCGACGTGGTGAACGAGGTGGGCAAGGACGTCGTCCGTTTCACCATGCTCACGCGCAAGCCCGAGGCGCAG
>DASWWL010000187.1:0-15926 GCA_036400975.1 Novosphingobium sp.
AGGTGATCCGATGTCTCATGGTCCAGCAGAGAGGTCGGGAATTTCCGTCGCGAGGCATTATCGCTGAAGCTTTCCAGGTAAGCGATAAAGGCTTCGTAGGCGGCACTTCCAGCCGCTGACCATGCGAAGGGCCGTGCCGGAACCGGTGCGGCCCTTCTCATTTGCATGGCGTTCAAACCACCCTCAGCAGCGCTCGTCCTTGGTCGTCTCCATGACGATGTAGCTCGTGATCGTGCTGACTTGCGGCAGAGCGCCCAGAACCTCGGTATGAAAATGCTTGTAGGCTTCCAGATCGGCGACCTCGACCCGTAAAAGATACTCGATCGCACCGGTCACGTTGCTGCATTCGCGCACTGCCTGCGCTCCGGCCATCACGCTCTCGAACGCGCGCTGCTCGTCCTTGCTATGCCGGGAAAGCCCTACCGCGACATAGGCCGTGAAACCGCCGCCCGCCACGATGGGATCGAGGATCGCCCGATAGCCCCGGATCGCTCCGGTTCGCTCAAGCTCGGCCACGCGCCGCGAGCAGGCCGACGGCGACAGGCCGACTCGTGTGGCCAGATCGGCGTTGCTGATCCGCCCATCGCGCAAAAGCGTTTGCAATATCCTGCGGTCGATTGCGTCCACTATCGCATATCCTTGCAAATATTCGACATCCTCTCAATCAATATGCAACCAATCGCCAGTCGTCACGCGCTAACCTTGCGGTCATGTCATCCGTCGAATCTTTCCTCGCGCTGGCGATCTTCGCGTTCGTGTCCTCGATCACACCGGGGCCGAACAACCTGATGCTCATGGCCTCAGGTACGAACTTCGGCTTCGTCCGCTCAACGCCCCATATGCTCGGCGTCGCGGTGGGGTTCGCGCTCATGCTCCTCGTCGTCGGAGCCGGTCTCGGCGCTTCGCTCAACGCATTTCCGCCGGCCATGCTTGCGCTCAAATACGCCAGCGTGGTCTATATGCTCTACCTCGCCTGGCGAACCGCGATCGCCGCACCTCCGCATCCGAATGGACAATCGGGCTCGTCCCGGCCGCTGTCTTTCGTGCAGGCTGCGGCCTTCCAGTGGGTGAATCCCAAGGCATGGGCCATGTCGCTCACGGGGATGTCGGTCTATGTCCCGGCGGGAAACAGGATGGCAGACATCGCGCTGGTCGCGCTGGTGTTCGCGACGGTCAACCTGCCCTCGATCGCCGTCTGGACCGCTACTGGCGTGCAGCTTCGGCGGTTGCTCCACCGTCCGCTCGCATTGCGGACATTCAATGTCGCGGCGGCCCTGCTGCTCGTAGGTTCGCTCTATCCGGTATTGGCAGGCCCTGCGGCACTTGGCTGAAAAAGGCTTCGTTCGCCTTCCCCCTTCCCTCGCAGCCCGATTCCCCTTATCCCGGCAGAAATCGGATGAGCCTATCATTTATTTCATTTTTATTGCCTATTGTGTAATTTTAATTCAATGCCGCCACACAATCGCTAGAGGACTTCCGTCAAATGGCCACGCTTGCCGATCCCACGATCCAGTTCACGCGGCTCCCGCACCCGTCACCGGTCACGGCCGAGGTGCGCGCGGCAGTACTGGCCAATCCGGGGTTCGGCACGAATTTCTCCGATCACATGGTTTCGATAGACTGGAACGAGGATCGCGGCTGGCATGACGCCACCGTCGGCCCGCGCCAGCCGATCGCGCTCGATCCGGCATGCGCGGTGCTGCATTACGCGCAGGAGATTTTCGAAGGGCTGAAGGCTTACAAGCAGGCCGATGGCGGCATCTCGCTGTTTCGTCCGCAGGCCAACGCCGCGCGCTTCAACCAGTCGGCGAAGCGTCTCGCGATGCCGGAACTACCCGAAGAGACCTTCATCGAATCGATCCGCCAGCTCGTTTCGATAGATCGGGACTGGATTCCGGCCGAGGAAGGCAGCTCGCTCTATCTGCGGCCTTTCATGTTCGCCTCGGAAGCGTTCCTCGGCGTGCGGCCCGCAAAGCAATACAAGTACCTCGTGATCGCCAGCCCGGCCGGCTACTACTTCAAGTCGGGCGCTCCGGCAGTTTCGATCTGGGTCAGCGATTACACGCGCGCCGCACCCGGCGGCACCGGCGCCGCCAAGTGCGGCGGCAACTACGCAGCCAGCCTCGTCCCCCAGGCGGAGGCGATCGAGCGCGGGCATGATCAGGTCGTCTTCCTCGATGCCGCCGAGCACAAGTGGATCGAGGAACTGGGCGGCATGAATCTGTACTTCGTGTTCAACGACGGCACGCTCGTCACGCCGCCGCTCACGGGCACGATCCTGCCCGGCATCACGCGCGACAGCCTGCTGGCGCTGGCGCGCGACGAAGGGCTTACCGTGCGCGAAGAGCGCTACAGCCTTGAGCAATGGCGCGCGGATGCCCAATCAGGCCGCCTGGTGGAAACTTTCGCGTGCGGCACGGCCGCCGTCGTCACTCCCGTCGGGAAGGTCGCCGGGCGTGACGGCGAATTCACCGTCGGCAGCGGCGGGCCGGGCCAGCTCACGCAGAAGCTCAAGAACCGCCTTGTCGCGATCCAGCGCGGCGAAGCAGCGGATCCGCACGGTTGGGTGGTAAAGCTCTGACAAGAAATCCTGTCTTGCGCCCCGACTGATCGATCATCACGTTCCGCCTCGAAATTTTGTTCGAGGAGAACGTGATGGCTGAAAATGAGTACGTCCCGCCAGAAGTCTGGACCTGGGACAAGGATAACGGCGGCAAGTTCGCCAGCACCAATCGGCCGATCGCGGGACCGACACACGAAAAGACGCTGCCGCGCGGCAGGCATCCGTTCCAGCTCTACTCGCTGGGCACGCCGAACGGCCAGAAGGTCACGATCCTCTTCGAGGAACTGCTCGCCGCCGGATACGATGCGGAATACGACGCCTGGATCATAAAGATCATGGAGGGCGACCAGTTCGGTTCCGGCTTCGTCGAAATCAATCCGAACTCGAAGATCCCCGGCCTGCTGGACTGCAGCGGCCCGGAACCGTTCCGCGTTTTCGAATCCGGCGCGATCCTGCTGCATCTCGCGGAGAAGTTCGGCGCCTTCATCCCCGGCGACGCCAAAGGCCGCGCGGAGTGTCTCTCATGGCTGTTCTGGCAGATGTCGACCGCACCATCGATCGGCGGCGGCTTCGGACATTTCTATGCGATGGCGCCGGTAAAGCTGGAATACCCGATCAACCGCTATGCCATGGAAGTGAAGCGCAGCTTCGACGTCGCCGACCGCCGGCTCGCTGAAAGCCGTTTCCTCGCCGGCGACGAATACTCGATCGCCGACATCGCCAACTTCGCCTGGCTTGGGCACCTGCAACGCGGCGACGCCTACAATGGCGGCGGCAAGTTCCTCGACACCGCCAGCTACCGCAACGTCGCGCGCTGGATCGATGAAATCCGGGCGCGCACGCCGGTCAAACGCGGCCTCAAGGTCAACAAGAACGCCGAAGGCTTCGCCACCGAACGCCATAGCGCCGCCGACATCGACGCGGTGATGGGCAACTGATCCGGGCGCTTATACGGCAGGCAATGAAAAGGGGCGGTCCCGGCATCCCGGAACCGCCCCTCCTCGTTTCGATGAACTTAGTTGCCGAAGTTCACGCGAGCGCGCACCCCGAACATGCGCGGCGGAGCGTATTGCCAATCAGTATATCCGAAGCTCTGCCAGCCATTACCAGCTGAAACAGCATAAGCATTATTCGTCAAGTTGGTGACGAAAACCGCCAAATCGACAGGGCTGTCCATGAACTTGTCCCAATTAATATTGAGATTCACAACCTCATAAGAGGGTAGGTTGCGGAACTGAACCGGAATGCCGCTGAAACCACTCTCAACGAACTGCTTCGAAGTGTACGTGTAAGTGGCACCAACCGACAGGCGCCCCATATCTTCATTCAACGGCAGGCGATAGGTTCCGGTAACGGTCAGACGATGCTTCGGCGCAAAGTTAAGCGGATCCCCTACGTTCGCTCTCGGGAAGAAACCCTGAAACGGGAAATTTACGACCGGAGGAACGAATTCGAGGATCTTCGTATCAAGATACGCATAACCAACATCGAACTTCAGGCCATCAAGCGGTGAAATCGAAGACTCGACCTCAAAGCCCTGAATGCGCGATTTGCCTGCATTGGCAATGCCGCTGCCACCGCTGACGATCGAGGTATCAAGGGAGCCAAGCCCACCAAATACCTGCTGATCCTTCAGGTCGTTGTAGAAGCCCGCGATGTTGAAATAGCCAGAAACGGCTCCGCGAAAACTCGACTTGAGACCGATTTCGTAATTGTCGAGCGATTCCGGCCTCCAGCTCTCGAAACCGATATTCGTCAGGTTGATGCCACCCTGCCGGTATCCACGGGAATATTTGGCGTAAACCATCACGTCAGGCGTGACCTTGTAATCCGCCTCGATCAGCCAGGTCGGCTTGTTGGAGTTGTTTGGGATCTCAACGTGGCACTGGGACGGACTGGTAACGGGCAGACTTTGGCGGACAGCCGGTCGTCCCGGAGCCGGTGAGACCAGCAGAGGCGAACCATCCGGGTTGCGCACGAAGAAGCGCGTCACGTCATTACAGTTAAGCCGGCTATAAGATTGTGTCGCGGCATCGAAATTGAGCCGAGTCGTTTCACCGATCGCCAAGATTTTGTCGAACGTGTAGCGACCGCCCAGCGTAATGCCGAGCTGATCAGTCACATTGAACGTCGCCTGACCAAAGATACCATGATTGTCGAACTTGAATTGCGTGCGTGACAGAGAATAGCTGCTTGCCGCCGATCCCAGCGGCCCAGCCCCGACAGTGCAATTCAGGTTGGTGGGCAACGCGGGCGAGGTGCAGTTCATGAACTGACCGGTGACATTCTCGTTCCAGCCGATCGGACGCGAAAACTCCAGATATCCACCGAGCACCCAGGTCAAACGATTGTTCAACGTAGTGCCCTGGATCTGCAATTCTTCGGTAAATGTCCGCTGACGCGCGGTATTCTTGCCCTTCGCCGTATCCAGCGAGATCACGGTCCAGCGCTGCGTCGGATTGGCCGGTACGAAAAAGTTATCGTTATAGAATGAGTTACGCGTATTTTCCTTGAACTCGGAATAGCTGGCGATGTTTTTGATGGTAATATCATCGCTGACTTTGAACGTCGTCGTGTTGATAAGCTGGAACTGCTGTATATGGACTCGCGAGCCCGTCAGGCCATTAACATCGACGTCCCAAGGGCCATCGCCACGCGCAGCCGCGCGATCCATCTGGGCGCACGCAGACCATGCTCCGTTGGCGCGGGAGAACGCATTTGCCGATGGAACTGGCGCAGGAGGACGCCCGACGCTCCCATCGCAAGCAACGATCTTGCCGGCATACCCGTGCGTATTGGAATCAGAGTAATGGAAGACGGTGTAATTCTCGATATCTGGTGTGATATCCCAAACCATACTGGCGCGGACATACTTATAATTGGTATTGTTATAGTCTTTCGGACCGAGACCGGACTGATTCTTCAAATAACCGTCCCGCACCATGGTATCGCCACCGAGACGGAAGCGCAGGGTATCGCTGACCGGAACGTTGATAACAGCCTGGCCACGCAGCAAACCGTAGTCGCCCACCGTAACCTCACCATATCCTTCGAAGCGATCAGTCGGCTTTTGCGGCACGACCAAAATCGCGCCACCCGTGGTGTTACGACCGAACAGGGTGCCCTGAGGGCCTTTCAGGACCTGCACGTTTTGCAGATCCATGAACGAGCCCGCCTGAAGCGAGTTGCCCGAGGTCGTACCGCCCTGCGCGCGCGGCGCGATGACATCCGCGAAATAAGTACCGACGGTAGGAGCGGTTGCAGACTCTGAGGTAAAACCGCGAATCGCAAAGGAGGACTTCTCAGGACCAAACCGCTGGTTAGTGGTCAGCGAAGGCGTCGATGTCGCAAGATCGACGGCGTTAACGATGTTCCGGTTGGCAAGGTCGGTCGGCGTCAGCACCGTGATCGAGATCGGCACGTCCTGCAGGCGCTCTTCCACGCGGCGGGCGGTGACGATGATGTCCCCTCCGCTGGCCGCATCGTCTGCCTGCGCAAGCGCTGGGGTAACGATCCCGATCGCGGTGCTGGCGGCAAGCGCACACTTCAAGAGTGCATTTCTCATGACAATCCTTCCCTGTTTGACATCTGCGAGGCGACCTTATCGATAGTGGCCGCTCTATAAGAAAATGGCTAATGGCGCTTATCCGCATTCGCAAGCCTTCCATTCCACGCCGACTGCGGCTAAGCGCCCCTCATCGCGCAAATCACGCCTGCTGGGGCGTCGCCAAGCGGTAAGGCACCGGTTTTTGGTACCGGCATTCGCAGGTTCGAATCCTGCCGCCCCAGCCACAAAATTTCCTAAGTTTCCAATAACTACCAAAATGGCGCGGCTCTTCTTCGCCAGTCATGCAGAGACGTTTGCGCGCGCCATCCTCCATCACTGCAGCAAAATTACCACAGATGATCGATTATTGCCGCCCGCTCTGATCTATTTGTGGATTGATGTTCCATTTACGGAATTTCTTCATCGTTGCGTGCAACGGTATCGCCCTAGCGGAGTTCATCGAACCTCGGCCGCGCAAGGCGGCTTCCCGCTTGCCCCGCCGCTTCGATGCGCGAATAGTTTCGCAACCCAAGCTGCCGGCCGAACAGCGCGAAAGGAAAGGGCAATCCCCATGCTGCGCGACCAGAAGATCCTGGTGACGGGTGGCACCGGTCAGATCGCCGGCCCCATCGTGGAGCATTTTGCACGGGACAACGAAGTCTGGTGCGCCGCGCGTTTCAGCAATTCCGGGCGGAAGAAGGAACTGGAAGGTCTGGGAATAACCATCTGCCATTGGGACATGGCCACGGGCGACGTTTCTGCCCTTCCCGATGACTTTACCCATGTCGTCCATTCGGCGCTGGCGCCGGTGCCCAGCCTTACTGACCACGACCTTGGCGTGGCAATGAATGCCGAGGCGACCGCGCTGCTCATGCAGCACTGCCGAAAAGCGATGGCCTTCCTCCACGTCTCCAGTTCATCGGTCTACCTGCCCCATGCGGATCATCCGCATCATGCTTATGCCGAGACCGATGCACTGGGCTGTCCGGCGACCTATTCGGCCAGCTATCCGGTCATCAAGCTGACCACCGAAGGCGCGGTCCGCGCAGCGGCGCGGATGCTGGACCTGCCGACGACGATCGCGCGCATGAATGTCGGCTATAGCTGGACCGGCCATGGCGGCCTGCCGGTACGGTATTATCACATGATGGCCGAAGGCAGGCCGATCGCCGTGCCCCGAGGCTATCCGAACATCGCCTCGCCCATCTGCGGCGAAGACATCGCCCGCCAGGCGCACCTCCTGCTGGAAGCGGCGAGCGTCCCGGCTACCATCGTCAACTGGGCCGGGGACGACGCCGTCGCGGATCGAGAGATGTGCGAATATATCGGCGAACTTACCGGCAAGACCCCCATTTTCGTGGAAAGCGACATTACGCTCGATTGCCAAATGTCGGACAATCGCCGACGCGAAGCTCTGATCGGCAAATGCGAGTTCCACTGGAAAGATGGCATCCGCAACACTTTCGTCCGGCTCGGCATAATCGACGCCGCGGCTTCACATTGAACATGGAGAAAAATATGCAGGACAAGCCACTGCGCGTTGTCGTCTGGGGTACTGGCGGGATCGGCGCGCTTGCGATCAATGCCATCGCCAAGCGTCCGGGGATCGAGCTTGTGGGCGTCTGGGCCTACTCCAAGCAAAAGGCCGGTTGCGATGCGGGTGAGCTTGCCGGCGGCAAGGCGAACGGCATCAAGGTGACGAACGACGCCGACGCCCTGATCGCGCTCGAACCTGATTGCGTGATCTACGTCGCCAGTTCGCCGGACCGCGAGCGGGCGGCCGTTCCCGAGATCGAGCGCTTCCTGAAAGCGGGCATCAACGTCGTCACCACGACCACATCGCGCGCGATCTATCCGCCGACGTTCGAACCGTGGCGCGATTCCATGGAAGAAGCCGCGCAGGCGGGCGGCGCCTCTTTCTATGCCTCTGGCATCGAACCCGGTTTCGCCGCCGATCACCTGCCGCTGACGCTGGCGACACAATCGAGCCGGATCACATCGGTCTATGCGGCGGAGATACTGCTTTACGACGACTACCCGACCGCACACGCGCTGATGGATGGCATGGGATTTGGCCGGCCAATGGATTTCGTGCCCGGCGTCGCCCGGCCAGGCTCGATCGCGATGTCATGGGGCAGTTCGATCCACATGATGGCCGACGCCTTCGGACTGGAACTCGAGGAGATCCGCGAGAACTATCAGCGCGTCGCCGCTCCCCGCACGGTGAAGGCGGCCTGCGGCACGATCGAGGAAGGCACCTGCGGCGCCGTGCGCATCACCGCGACCGGCGTGGTCGGCGGCAAGGAAGTCCTGACGGTCGAGCATATCAACCGCATGCATCGCGACTTCGCACCGGAATGGCCCACAGGCGACGGCGACTGCACTTATGTCGTGAAGATCGAGGGCGATCCCGACATCGAGAGCCGCATGTCGCTGAAGCTCAAGGATCCGCCATCGGCAGGCATCAACATGGACGCAGGCGCGGGACCGATGCTCGCCACCGCAATGCGCATCGTCAACGCCGTGCCTTACGTCTGCAAGGCGCCCGCCGGCCTGCACAGTTCGCTGACGCTGCCGCTGACGACACCCCTCGAAGCATTCGACTGAGCCTGGCCGCCCCTCCCTTCATGGGAGGGGCGCTTATCCGATCTTCGCTTCCTCACGCGATTTCGGCAGCATCAAGAACAGAAAGCATCCGATCGCGATCGAGCCCGACACCATGAACAGGAACGGCGCGAAACTGTCGGTCAGCTTGAGCACGAGACTGATCGTCAGAGCGCCGATGGCTGATGCGAGGAAATTGCAGCAATGCATCAACGCCAGGGTGGTGTTGTAGATGCGCAGCTTGAAATAACGCGCGACGAGATAGGCGATAAGATCGCTTTCCGCGCCGACCGACAGACCGACGAGGAACATCGAGAACGTGATCACCGAGATCGCATCCCAACTGGTGCCGAGCAGGAAATAGCCCAGCGCCGGCAATCCCATTGAAACCGCCGTCACCGCCGGCGTCGGGAAACGATCCAGCGCCAGCCCGCAACCGATACGGCCAAGTATCGTGCCGAAAGCATAGACTGAGACGATGTTCGCGGCGGTCTGGGTGGTCAGCCCGTTGTCGAGCAACATGATATTCATCTGCGCCGCGTGTAGCGGCGTCTGGAACAGGCACAGGAACATCGCGCCAAACATCACCCAGAAAGTCCCACTGCGCAGGATCCTACCGTAATCGCTGCGCGCCGGGTGCGCGCGCGTGTGGAACGTCTCCCGATCGCGTTTCGCCTGCTCGGTCGCCGGCGGCATCAGCGCCAGCGCGACAAGCCCGCAAACCAGCGCGAAGGCGCCAAGCCCGACATATGACAGACGCCAGCCGATATTCCCGATGCTCCAGTTGAGCAACGGCACGATCCCAATGGCCAGCACCGCCGGCACGCAGTTCATGATGGTGAGCGCAAGACCCGTCGCCCTCTCGAAATTCTCGGCGATCAGGCGCGTGTAGACGAGCGGGCCGGTAAATGCCCCGATCATCAGCATCGATGTCGATACGACAAGGAAGAAAGCGAAACTGCCGTTCATCTGGCTGAACCCGATGAAACAAAGCGGCAGCAGCAAGGTGCCGATCAGCGCCATGCGCCGCACGCCCAGCCTGTCGGTAAAGCGGCCGATGAAAGGCAGCACGAACAATGTCGCAAGCATCGTCACCCCGACGAGCGCGAACTGCGAGCGGGACCAGCCGAACTCCCTGATCAGGTAAGGAGAGAAAACGCTGTTGGTATAGGCGAAAAGAGGCAGGCTCGCGCCCGCACCGATGCTTGCCGCCGCCAATGGCCTGGCGTTCTGGCGCAATTCACCCAGATAGCTCATTGCGCCTCCCCATTCCCTTCTTCCGCGCCGGGTTCTTGCCGCCAAGCGGATGGGCTTGTCGAGACAATTGCCGCGTCAGGCTTGCGATGCGCTCAAGGATCGCCATGGTGATCGGATGGACCATCCGCAGCATGAAAATCCGAACCCCACCCCGGATGAAGTGGAAGCGCACGGGAAGGCCGCGCGCGAAAGGCGGCGATCCGAGGCGGCGGCGATCGGCATAGATCCCGACTTCGTGGCCCTGATGGTCGGCAGCTTCTACGCCCGGATTCGCGAGGATGCCCTGCTCGGCCCGATCTTCAACGGCCGCATCGCGGACTGGCCGCGTCACCTGTCGCGCATGCAAAGCTTCTGGCGATCGATCCTGATGAACAGCGGCGAGGTATCGGCCCAACATATGGTGGCGAGCCACCTGGCCTTGCCCGACATCGGCGAGGCGCATTTCACGCGATGGCTGGAGCTGTTCTACGCAACCTTGCGCGATCTCGAACGTCATCCCAACGCGACACGCCTCGTCGGGAACAGGGCGCGCAAGATCGCAGACAGTCTGCTCACCAGCATCGCGACCCGCGATCGGGGAGTGCAAGGCATTCGCGCCGGCGAAGGCCTGCCGCACGTCTGACCTTGCCGGCAAGGCGCGCCGCGGGCATCACCGCAATGCGATGGGGAGAGATATGCGGATGGTGCTGGAAATCGCGCAGCTGGAGATCAAGCCCGGACAGATGTCTGCTTTCCTGGCAGTCATGAACGCCGAGGGAAACGCATGCCTCGCGGCCTGCAAGGGCTGCATTTCCGCACGAACGCTGGGCGGCGTGGAACACCCCGACCGCGCGGCGATCCTGGTCGAATGGGAATCTCTGGCGGCGCATGAAGCCGCGCGAGACAGCGAACCCTTCCAGCGTTTCCACGCCCTTGCCGGCCCCTTCTTCGGCGCAGGCGGAAACGTCCAGCACTTCCACCTGCGCTGAGGCTATCCCGCCTGACGCATTGCCGTCGCGCTTTCGGCCGGTCTGGAAGCCGATGCCATCGGCACCGTGACCCGCCCTTGCGAATCCAGGGGCAAGGGAACGACGAATTCGATACCGATGCGGTCTTCGCTGCACCAGCACGACACCGCCTCCACGCTGTAGCTGTCCGAAACGTGCATGCGGAATCTGGTTCCGGAAGGAACGCTCCACAGGCCCTCGATCATTGCTCCGGTCGCCGAGATATTCCGGATCGTGGCATTGTAACGACCGCCGTCATGCTCGATCACGACGTTGCGCAACATCGCGCGGCGGACCGGACGCGCGGAACGCGGTCCATGCGCGGCTGCATCCAACCCTACCTGCAGACGCGCCGTGGCATCGGCGGCGCTGAGCGGCTTTTCGTATATGTACCCCTGGATATGACTGCAGCCGAGCGTGCGGACGAGATCCAGCTCGTCAAGCGTCTCGACGCCCTCCGCGATGGTTTCCATCGCCAGGGCTTCGGCCAGGCTGACGATCGAGGCGATGATGGCGCCATTGCGGCTGCCGGAAATCGCCGCGCCGCGCACGAAGCTCTGGTCGATCTTGATCATGTCGAAAGGCGCTTTCTTCAGGTAGCCCAGCGACGAATAGCCAGTGCCGAAGTCGTCCAGCGCCAGTCGCACACCGACCCGCTTGAGCGCGGCGAACATCGCCTCGGTCGCGCTCTCATCATTGAGGAACACGCTTTCGGTAATTTCGAGCTCGAGGCGCGATGGCGCCACCTGCGCCGCGGCCAATGCGCTGGTGAGAATCGCGGGCAATGCCGGATTGGCGAACTGCAACGGCGATACGTTCACCGCGACACGAACCGGCTCAGGCCAGCGCGCAAGATCCCGGCAGGCCGTACGCAAGGCCCACTCGCCGATCTGGGCGATCAGGCCAGCATCCTCGGCGATCGGCACGAATTTCGCCGGCGGCAGCCAGCCGTGCTGCGGGTGATGCCAGCGCAATAGCGCCTCGAAGCCGGAAATCTTCTCGGTCGCGGTATGGACGACCGGCTGGTAATGGAGTTCCAGGCCGCCACCGCCAAGCGCATCGCGCAAATCCCGTTCGAGCGCGCGACGCTCTTCGGCTTCGCTATGAAGATCCGGCGCATAGAAATGATGGCGGCCGCGCCCGCCGTCCTTGGCCGCATACAGAGCCAGGTCTGCGTTGCGGATCAGCGCCTCCGAGGTCACGCCGTCGTCCGGCGACAGAGCCACCCCCACCGAACCGCCGATGACGACGCGATGGCCATCGACGAGATAAGGCTCCGACAGGTTGTCGATCACGCGTTGGGCAAGCTGCGCCAGATCCTCGCGCCGCATGACGCCGGGGAGGATCATCTGGAATTCATCCCCACCCAACCGACCGACCACGCCTCCGGCATCGACCGTCCGCTTGAGCCTGTCGGCGACCTGCTTCAACAGGGCATCGCCCGCCGGGTGGCCCAGCGTGTCGTTAACCTGCTTGAACCGGTCGAGATCCAGCAGGAGCACAGAGCAAGTCCGGTGATCCTCAAGCGGAGCGTTGAGGATCTTTTCGAGCGTTTGCGACATCTGAAAACGGTTGGCGAGTCCGGTCAGCGAATCGTAGTGTGCAAGGCGCGTAGTCTGCGCAACCGTGCGCTTTCTCTCGGTGAGATCGCTGCCCGAACCGCGAAAACCCAGGAAATTATGGGAATGATCGTGGATCGGACGCCCACTGACCGACCACCACCGCTCCTCATCCGGAATTGCGGCGCGCACAGGCATTTCCTGGAACGCGGAGCGCGCGGTCAGATGGAAGTTCAGCGTCCGTTCGGTATCCTGCCCTTCCGCGTCGAAAACGAACAATTCGATGAAGGACGCCCCGATCAACGCTTCTGCTGCGTCGTGACCAAGCTGGCGCAAGATCGTGGGCGAAACATATGTGATCATGCCCCGCCGGTCCGTCTCCCAAAACCAGCCCTGCCCCGTCTGTTCATAGTCCGCGAGAATTTCCTCGGCGCGATGCCGCACTCGAACGCGCTGGCGGCGTAACGCCTGTTCCTCAGCGACAGCTCGCCTCTGCAAGAGGGTGAGAACAGCGCAAGCCAGCGCTCCAAGAGCAAGAAGGCCAAGCACATCCGGCGAACCGATCGCGAAGACGACGCCGACCCACAAGGCCGTTTGCGATATAACGAGAGCGAGCAACCGCCGCCGCATTGCGGAAGCACCCGCGAATGCGATGATAGCGACTATGCCGACGCCCTCGCTCCAGGCCAGTTTCCCGCTTGCTGCCCAATCGGCGATACCGAAGCCGAACAGCGCCATCGGCCCGCCAACCGCGATCGGCGTCCCGAGCTTTCGCAGCCATGGAACGCGCGCCACCCAGCTTTCGACGCCAACCGGGAAACGGCTCGCCGCCGCCATCGCGGCCGCACCGATCAAAATGCATAACGTCTCACGACCGGGCAACGTACCGGCCGCGATAACCGCCACTATCACGGCGATCGCCATCGCCGGCGCCATGATCCACCAGTCATCCAGCAACCGGCGCCGCCGAATCATCGGCCGCCCCCGCGAGCCCGCTGCGCGGCCATGGCGAGGCATGGCCTTGAAAGACGCGGACAGACCGGGACCACGCCCCAGCTTTCGCCGATCGGCGCTGGCGCGATGCTTGAGTTCCGCTGGGTTGCCCATGGCCTGCTCATGCAATGCGTCCGCTTGCGAAAGGGTTAAGTGGCCGCCCCTAACAAGCCCTGATCCCCAAACCGCCCCGGCGGCGTTTACGGCCTAATCCGGCATAGCGGCATCACTCAGGCGCGTTGGGGCTTGGCAAGCTTCAGTCAGTGCTCGAAGATGTCGGCGAGACAATGAAATTGCGCCCGGCGCCGGAAAACGGAAAGCCGGGACATGAAGGGATACGGGAGAATACTGGCGTGCGGCAGATTGCTATCATCGGTTCCGGACCGGCGGGATACTATACAGCGGAAGCCGCCCAGAAGTTGTGGGGGGACTCGGTCCGCGTCGATATCTTCGACAGCTTGCCGGTTCCCTTCGGGCTCATACGCACCGGCGTCGCGCCCGATCACCAGTCGATCAAGGCCGTGTCGCGCCGCTACGAGACTACTTCGCTGGCGGACAATGTGCGATTCGTGGGGAACGTCACGGTTGGCCAGGACGTGTCGATCGGTGAACTCAAGGAACTCTATGACGCGGTCGTGCTGGCGACCGGGGCTCCGCACGACAAGCCGGTGGGGATGCCCGGCGAAACGCTCGGCAACGTATTCGGCAGCGCCGCCTTCGTCGGATGGTACAACGGCCATCCCAATTTCGCGGATCTCGCCCCCGATCTTTCCGAGACCAGCGCCGTGGTCATCGGCAACGGCAATGTCGCGCTCGACGTCGCGCGCATCCTCGCCAAGACGCGCGCCGAATTCGATGGCAGCGATATCGTCGCCCACGCACTCGGAATTCTGGATCGGTCACAGCTCAGCCGGATCACCGTCCTCGGTCGACGCGGACCGCACCAGATCGCGATGACGCCCAAGGAGCTTGGCGAACTCGGCCATCTCGAGCGGGCGGCTCCACGCGTCGATCCAGCCGACTTGCCCGACCTGGCGGAAGACGCAAGCCTCGATCCCGGCCAGCGCAAATCGGTCAATCACTTGCGCGCCTTCGCCGAAGCGCATGAGGCAAAGCCGATCGACATCGAGTTCGATTTCTTCGCCGCACCCAAGGCGATATTGGGTCAGGACCGCGTGACCGGCGTGGAAGTGGAACGCACCCGCCTGGAAGATGGCAGGGCGATCGGCACCGGCGAGACATACATCGTGCCCGCCGACATCGTCGTGATCTGCATCGGGTACCAGACCTCACCGATCCCCGATGTGCCCTTCGATGCGAAGGCCGGACGTTTCGCCAACGATGAAGGACGTATCGAACCCGGTCTCTATTGCGTCGGCTGGGCGCGGCGCGGACCTTCGGGAACGATCGGCACCAATCGGCCGGACGGCTTCGGGATTATCGACAAGATCGCCGAGGACATTGGCGAAGGCGCCCGGAAACCGGGCGGCGAGGGTTTCGACAAGCTTGCCAAGGAGCGCGGCATCGCGCCCATCACTTATTCGGAATGGCAAAAGATCGACGAGGCCGAAGTCAAGCGGGCCCGGGAAGGGGCGCCTCGCGAAAAATTCGTCGCCATCCACGAAATGATCGCGGCGGGGAAAGCCTGAGGCCCTCCCCGCCGCGAAACGCGGTTTGCCCGTTTTCAGGCGATGCAATCAGTTACCGCTGGTCTGGGCATTGCCCCCGGCGGATACCCCGCCATTCACGGCAGCGCCGTCCGGAGAAGCGGAAGTACCCGCACCGGCCGACCCGGCAGTGCTGCCCGTGGTCTTAGCGCCATGATCATGCTTCCTGGTCTTGGCCTTGCCGCTTGCCGAGGTTGCGGTCGAAGCATCACCAGCCACACTGCCCGGTGTCGAATTCACGGTTCCTTGGGTGGTGCTGTCGAGCGTTCCCTGCACCGTCCCGGCCGTTGATCCCGCGGCTCCGCCTACAGCCCCGCCAACTGCGCCACCTGCAAGCTGCGCCTGCGCAGGAACCGCGAAAAGACCCGCGGCAGCTATCGAAGCGATGAAAATCTTGCGCATATCACTCTCCGTTTTGAGAAATCGCCATCACAGAACGAGCGAAGAATGGAATCGGGCGCATTTCTCCCATCCGCTTATCCTCTGAATACAACGCCTTGCCCCTGTTTACGCAAGAATGGACGATATCCTGCCGAGAGCAGTCCAAGAAAACCTACGCACTACCCTCAAGCATGTGCTTGACATGTAGGAATGTTCTTCATACGTTCTGTTCATGTCAGTTACCAGACTGGCACTGTGACGGGTGCGGGGGCGCAAGCGCTTCGGCTCTGCTCCTTCGCAGTGCGGTCGGCGCCCGCGCGGTCCGGAAAGGCCGCCACGGGATGCGGCGGATGGACAGGCCGGTGAATG